>CAYZWG010000299.1:0-6968 GCA_964481605.1 uncultured Planctomycetaceae bacterium | reverse complement strand
CCTCTCCCGGAGGGAGAGGGGACCTTGTGTCGCCATTCTGCAAAAGTCCAGTTTGTCCTTGGACGATGCACCCCGAGAACCGTGCAACACAAGCAGGCCAGAAGGCGTTTTTCCGCATTCCCAGCGGGCAAGGTTACGGATCGCTCGGTCCTGCCGGCGGCGACTGCCGTTCCACCGGGGTCAAAACCAGCGACTTCACGCTCATCGGTTGCCAGCGGGCCGGCTGGGCGGGCTGAATCGTCAATGTATGCCTCCCCCGGTCCAGGGCCACGGTTCCCAGGGATCGCGGAACGTAGTCGCGCCACCCCGCGCCCGTTGCGAGGGTGACGGCCTGAAACGACTTGTCGCCCACCAGCACGCGATAGCCGCTCCCCGCATAATCCTTCGCGCAAGCATAGGTGAGGATCACCTCGAAGGTGCCGGGCCGGGTCACGTCGAACCGCCAGCCGACGCTATCGCGGCCGTTCTGCCAGCGCCCGATTTGCCCATCTTCAATCACCGGGCTGTTGCCGTCGATATTGGCCGTCTCCGCGAGCAGCGCGATGCGGCCGTCGGGTTGTTGCCGGCTGAGGACGTCCAACGGCTGGTCGTTGAAGTAGCGGGCCAGCACGGCGATGTTCCGGTCGTTGCCCTGAAAACTCCCGATGGGGCGGCTCTTGTATTGGGCGATCGGCAGGGGCAGCGAGTTCTCGCCCGGCTTGGCGAAGCCGTAGATTCCAAAATCCCGCTTGTCCGCGCCGGTGAGGATGGCCTTCGCGTCGTGGCGGTCTCCCCAACCGACCACGCATTGGACGAGCCGGGTGTGCGGGCCCTTCATCTTCCGCACCGTGGCCAGCGCCTTCGGGTCGGTGGCTTCGTTCATCAACCAATCGACCTCCTGGAACATCCTCGAGCCGGCCACCACGGGAGAGTCGACGTTGCAGCAACTGAGCCAGATGATGCAATTCGGGTTGGCCCGCTTGGCCGCTTCGTGAAGGCGATTCCAGCAGCGATCGATGGCCTTGCGGCGAAAGGCCAGATCGATTTCCGGGGTGATCTTGTCCTTGCCGGGAAAGGGCCGGCCCAACAACTCCCGGAACATTTGCTGTTCACAATCCAGCCAGCCGAGCGGCGCCGGCTGCAAATCCCCCGGATTCCAAACCCAGTCGATCATAAACCCGTCCATCCCGGTCTTCTTCAGTGCATCTTCGATCGAAGCCGAGAGGTAATCGAGATACTCCGCCGTAAAGGGAATGTGCGGCGAGCTGATCGTGCCGTAGCTCTGGCGCGGGTGCTCTTGCGCCCAGCGAGTGTTCGCGCCGACGCAGAAATAGCCCATCACCCGCATCTTCCGCTGGTGGCCCAGTTCGACCATCGTGGTGAGGAAGTCGTACTTCAGCCCGGGCTGCTGGGGCACGAAACCGCCCTTGTACCAGGCATAACCGTTGCACGACACCGCGAATGTCTGCACCACGTTGGCGCCCAGCGCCTGGTACCACGCGATATGCTCTGGCGGCGAAGCGTCGGCCCAAAGGCCGGGTCCGGCAAAGGCGTTGACGCCTCCCGGCCCCCAGTTGAAATCGATGCAGAAAGCCTTGATCGGTTCCGCGGAATCGGAAGGTTCGGCCGCCCGGCCAACCAGCGGGGCCGTCCAGGCCGCCAAAAGCACCATGCCCAGCAGCCGGACGATCTTCCGCGGCGGCTTGCGAAGGCCACTTTGCATGGCTTGGCGATCCTTGTCCGGCGAGCGGCCGGGGGCGATTGCGGAAAGCCGGCAGCGCGAGCCTCGCGCTGCCAGGTTGTAGGCCGTGTCGGGACCCGGCATGGATCGGGCAAGTGCCGGGTCGCGCTGCCGGCCTGCAGCCTCAATAGAACCCCAACAAGCCGTTCGTTTCGTCGTCGCTGATGTCGAAAATCTTGGTGAGGTTGGTCAGCGTGAACAGCTCCATGATTTCGGGGCGCAACTCGCAGAGCCGCAGCCGGCCGCCCTTGCCCTTCATCCGCTTGTTGAGCGTAATCAGCTTGCCCAGCACGGAACTGGAGAGGAATCCCACCCCGGAGAAATTCAGTAGGATATTCTGGCAGTCCTCCCGGGCGGCCAAATCGTACAATTCCCGGGCCACCGTCTCGATCACCATGTCGTTGAGAATCTTGTGTTCAACGAAGTTGACCACGAAAACGGTACCGTTTTGTTTGACTTGAATCTGACGATAGCCGGCCATTATGGAAGAACTCCTGCGTGAACCCACGACCGTTCGAGCCGCCGGCGTCCGGCGGCCGGGAGAGAACACCCGGGAAACTCCCGGCGGGGCCAGTTTGCGCCCACGAGCCCCCACCATAACTAACGAGCAGAGGGGTGTCAACAATCCCCCGCCCGGGCGGAACGCCCCCGCTCCGGAGTGCAAACATCACTGACGTAGATTGCCCAAGTCACCAGGTAGGGCCGGCTCTGCCGGCCGAAACCGACGCGGCGACCTGGTGAAGATAACCGAGCAACTCCCGCTCGAATCGCCCGGAGGCGAATCGCTCCGCCTGGCGACGCGCCGCCCGGGTGGAAAACCAGCTCGGCCGGGCCTCGAACCGGCGGATCGCCTCGGCCAACGCCTCGGGCGTCTGCTCGTGGAAGAACAGTCCCGTGCCGGGCTCATGCGGGGTCCCTTCGATGACAGTCTCCGTGGCGCCCCCTTCGCCGAACGCAATCACCGGGGCACCGCAGGCCTGCGCCTCCAGCGGCACGATGCCGAAATCCTCGTGGCCGGGAAAAAGCAACGCCCGGCAATGGCGCAGGTGATCGCGAATCGACCCGTCCGAGCACCATCCGGCCAACTCCACGGTGGGGCCGGCCAGCCGCTCCAACCGCCGCATCTGGGGACCCGCACCAATCACCACCAAACGGCGGCCCAGGCGGTTGCAGGCCTTCACCGCCAGGTCGATCCGCTTATACGGCACCAGGGCCGAGACGCACAGGTAATACGGCTCCCGGGGAACGCCCCGGCCGCGAGGCCCCCGCGGCGAGGCCGGAGTATAGAACCCCGTATCGACCGGGGGGTAGATGACCCGGCTGGGGCGACCGTAGCTCTGGGCGATTCGCCGGGCGACCGTGCGGCTGATGGCAAGGAAATGGGTCACCCGCCGGGCCGTGGCCCGGTCCCAACGGCGAATCCAGTCGAGCACGCCGTTGCGGGCGACCCCCAAGGTCGCGACGCGCAGCCGGCCCGAGGCCACGAAATAGTCGGCCCGGCGGTCCCAGGCGTAGCGCATGGGGGTGAAGCAATAGCAGACATGGAGGGCGCCGGCCGGGGGCCGCACACTTTTGGCCACGGCGTGGCTGAAGCTGACCACCAGGTCGACATCGCGGGGAATCTCCAGGCATCCCACCGCGGCCGGCATCAAGGGGAGCAGGTAGCGGTAATGGCGCGTGGCGCCCGGCACCCGCTGGAGAAAACTCGTGGTGATCGCCATCCGCTCGATCGGCGGCGAGGTGGAGCCGGGGGCGTGCAGCAGAGTGAACAGCCGGGCGTCGGGAAAACGCCGGCAGAGCACCTCCAGGCACTTCTCGCCGCCCCGCATCCCGGTAAGCCAATCGTGAACGATGGCGATTTTCACGGCCCGTGCGGATCCTTCCCAAGCAGTGTCTTCGTCCCCGATCCGTCTCGGCGCGTATCGTCCCACACCTTATCGGATCGGGTCAAGACGAGTCGTGATCGCCCAGCATGTCAGCTCGTTTGCCGAGCCGCTTCCCAGGCCTGGGCGAGTGCCCCGGCCGCCCGATCCACGTCGTCCTCGCCGGTGTACCAGCCGACGCTCAGACGGACGGTGCCGCGGGCCGTCTGCGCGTCCAATCCCATCGCGGCCAGGGTGGGCGAAACGACATCGGACCCGCTGTGGCAGGCCGAGCCGGTCGACGCGCAAAGCTCCTCGGCGCGGCGCAGTAAGAGGCCGCCGGAGACACCGGGAAAGTTGACCGAAAGGGTGTTGGGCAACCGCTGGGCCCGGGCCGCGTTGACCGTCAGCCCCGGCACGGCGTCGACCAACTGGGCTTGGAGGCGATCGCGGAGCGACGCCAGCCGCCGGGCGGCGGCGTCGAGATGCTCCAGGGCGATCGTGGCCGCCTGGCCCAGCCCGACCAGGTAGGGGACGTTTTCGGTGCCGGGCCGCAGCCCCCCTTCGTGGCCGGCCCCGTGGAGGACCGGCTGCAAGGGCGTTCCCCTGCGGACATACAGCGCGCCCACGCCCTTGGGGGCATACATCTTGTGGCCCGCCACGGTGAGCAGATCGACGCCCAGATCGCTCGCCCGGGCCGGAATCTTCCCTACCGACTGGGCCGCGTCCGTATGAAAAAGGACGCCCGCCCCGCGGCACACCCGGGCGATTCGCGAGATCGGCTCAATGGTGCCGACCTCGTTGTTGGCGTGCATCACGCTGACCAACCGGGTGTCGGGGCGAATGGCGGCTTCCACCTCGGCCGGATCGACCACGCCCTGCTGGTCGCATCCCAGAATGGTCAAGGCGTAGCCCTGGCCCTGAAGGTATTCGGCCGGGCGGCGGACCGAAGGGTGTTCCAGGGCGGAAACGATCAGGTGGCCCGACTCGAAACGGCGGAGCGTACCGAGCAGGGCCAGGTTGTTGCTTTCCGTGCCGCCGGAGGTAAAAACGATCTCTTCGCGGGTCGCGCCCAGCAACGCCGCCAAGCGAACCCGAGCGTCCTCCACGGCCTCGTGGGCGGCGCGGCCCATCGCGTGGTCGCTGGAGGGATTGCCGAAATGCTCGGCCAGCAGGGGGAGCATCGCCTCCTGGACGGCCGGGGCAATGGGGGTGGTGGCGTTGTAGTCGAGGTAGATGGGGCGCATGGGCAACCGGCGACAATCCAAGGGGTGGCCGAGAAACAACTTACCGGTTTTCATTTCGAAAACCAAGGGCCGCCAGGCCGCCGTGAAACGCGGCCCGGCAAATCGGCAAGTTATTTATCGGTTGGCCCCAAACCTGTCCCAAGCGACCGGCGGCTACTGGCCGGCCGGCGGTTGGGGCATTTGGGGAGGCGGAGCGGTGGCCAAGCCCGGACGGACCCGCTTCTGCACGTCGATCTCCAACACGCCGAACGTCGCTTCGTGGCGTTGGATGGTCATTTGCAGGGCGTGCAGCATCCGCTTTGCCGTGAAAAAGTTGGTGATGATTCGCTGGGTCACCGGAATCGGCTGGGTGGGCACGCCGATCGGCTGCGGATTGAGCCCGAAATCGATGATCATTTCTTCCGGCGTTCCCGTCACGCGGCAGAAGTTGGCATAGTTGGCCACCGTGTGGGAATCATCGATCTCAATCTGCACCCGCCGTTGTTGTTGTCGCTGCTGTGGTGCGGCCTGCGGTGCCTCCTGAGCGGGGGTCGCGGCTTCGGCTCCTTGCTCTGGCTTTTCCTCTTTCTTGGCCACCGAATACTCCTTTTGTGGAACCCACTACGAAATCCGGGGCAGAGACGACTCCGCCGGCCGGGCCCTGTTGCTCAATGGGGATTTGCGGCAGCCGACACCCCCCTCGGCAGGGAGCACGGCCTGCAAAAACCCAATTATAGGTGTATAGCACGAAAAAAGGAACCAGCGACCAAAATCCGTGAACAGAATCGGGTTACCGCTGCCGCGACCCCAAGTTTTCAACACCCCGGGCGAGGCTCCCGACCCCGGTTGGAAGCATCACCGCGACGAGAGCTTGCCTTCGTAGCCCTGTTTTTCCAACGCACCCTGCTGGACCGGATCGATTAGTTTGACGGCGACCACGTTCGCCAGCGGGACGTGGATTCCGCGTGCCCCCAATGCGTCGGGGTTGCTCCGCTCGAGAAACAACATCTCATCTTTCATCATGAAGCCGGCAAAGGGAATCTGCTCGCCGAAATCGGTCACCACGATTCCCCGACGGGGGGATTTGTCGGGCCATTGGCCGAACAGGTGCGTCCAGGAAGATTCGGTCGTCATGGGTCTTGCGTTTCTGAATACGTGGATTATTTCCGTTGCGGACAGCGGAAAGCTGCCGTAGGGCCGGCTGTGCCGGCCGGTTGCCGCACTTCGCCGGCGCGTTCGGCGAGGGTCTCCCGACCCCGCCGACGGCCTGACCGAAGGTCTCCCTTGATTTGCGTAAGCGGTTGATGTGGAAGACCATCGGTCCTTTCTCGGCGGGGTCGGGAGACCCGCGCCGAACACGCCGGACGCGGTCGGGGTCGGGAGACCCGCGCCGAACGTCGCGCGGCCGGCATGGATCTTCGTCCTCCCGGGAAGAATACGGCGCCGCGAGGCAGCGGGCCAATCGTTCGGCCGGGATTGTTCGCCTCCACGCTTGCGAGAGACACACATCCCGCTATACTTTCGGGGGGGAAGCTGCCGTTGGAGAGAGGAGCCCGGCGATGATTGTGGGGATACCCAGGGAAACCAAGCGTGACGAATATCGGGTGGGGTTGCTGCCGGTGGGGGCGGAAGAATTGACCCGGGCGGGACACAAGGTGCTGGTCGAGGCCGGCGCCGGCCTGGGCTCGGGCATTGCCGACCACGAGTACCTCCGCCATGGAGCCGACATGGCGCCGGGTGCGGAAGAGATCTACGCCCAGGCGGAAATGATCGTCAAGGTGAAGGAGCCCCAGCCGAACGAACTGACGCTTCTGCGCCCCGGGCAGATCGTTTTCACCTACTTCCATTTCGCCGCCGACCGGCAGTTGACCGAAGCGGTGCTCAAGTCGGGCTGCACCGCCGTGGCCTACGAGACGCTCCGCGACGGGGACGGGCGGCTGCCGCTGTTGACGCCGATGAGCGAGGTGGCCGGGCGGATGAGCATCCAGGAGGGGGCCAAGTACCTGGAGCGGCCGCAGATGGGGCGGGGAATCCTGCTGGGAGGCGTGCCCGGCGTGCGGCCCGCCGAAATCACCATCCTCGGCGGTGGCGTGGTGGGCGCCAACGCGGCCAAGGTGGCCGCCGGCTTCGGGGCCAATATCGGCCTTTTGGACATCGACG
>CAYZWG010000298.1:0-7051 GCA_964481605.1 uncultured Planctomycetaceae bacterium | reverse complement strand
GATGAGGGCCCGATTGACGGAGAACGCGGCGCGGCTGTTGGCGCCGCTGTTGTAGGCGATGGAGTTTCGCCCGGATAGGCGACTCCCAGGCGGCGGGGCTGGGCACCACGGTGAGGGTCTGCCATGCCGCAGGCCGGACAAGACCGGCGAAGAGGTGGGCTCGATTTCCCAACCTATTGACATCGAGGGACCCGTTCGGCAAGAATTGGGTATTCGAGACATGCCTTGTCTGGTAGATCGGTTCGTAGGAGATGCCGATTTCAGGCACTTGCGGGAACCCGGCATACACTCGGTTGGTTTTCGGTGACGAGGATGGCCGCGCATGTCGATCAGGGACGAAATCAGAGCGATGGCCTTAAAATACGCGGCTGATTTGAAGGCGAGAATCGATCAGCGCGTGCGGGAGATGTTAGAGGACGATACATCTCACTATCTTATCTACCGTGTTCTTGGAATCACCGACCAAGAAGGCAAGTTGATCGACGTTTACCAGAACAAGGGCCGATTTCTCTACCGATACGCAGGTTCATTTTTGGAGCAAGCGACGAAGCTCTGTTTCAAAGAGACCTACCCGGACTCTCAATCTCAACGCATTCCAAATACGGAAGGTCAACGACCAAGGACGTTTGAGATCGACTGTGTAGTGGACTCGGATGCGATCGAGATCAAGTGGCGGGATGCGACAACGGATGGTGATCACATCACCAAGGAGCACACGCGGCTGAAGGCCGTCAAGAGCGCCGGTTTCCATCCCATCCGGGTGATGTTCTATTATCCGAATCGAAGCCAAGCCGTCAGAATCCAACAAACACTGCAAACGCTGTATAAAGGGCTGGGTGGTCAATACTATTTTGGTGACTCTGCATGGAGCTACGTCAAGCAGCGGACCGGCATCGACCTGAGGTCCGTGCTGGAAGAGCTCGCTGAGGAGAATACACGGCGAAATGGCAACCGACGTCCACCTGGGTGATTGCCTTGAGATTTTTCCCCGGCTCTCGTCGTCGAGTGCTGATCTGGTGTACCTCGATCCACCTTTCTTCACTCAGCACGAGCACAAGCTGAGCACGCGTGACCGATCCAGGCAGTTCTCCTTTGATGATCGCTGGGAGTCTATCTCTCAGTATGCCGGTTTTCTAACCGAACGTCTGCGCGAGTGCCATCGTGTGTTGAAACCATCCGGGTCGCTCTTTTTCCACTGCGACAAGACGGCATCACACGTCGCTCGGCTTGTTCTGGATGAGGTCTTCAAGCCCGCAAACTTTCGTTCTGAAGTCATCTGGCACTACCGGCGTTGGTCCAACTCGAGCAACAACTTGCTACCTGCCCATCAAACCATCCTCTTCTACTCCAAGACGGGGGACTACAAATTCAACAGTATCCTCACCGAGTATTCCCCCACCACGAACATCGACCAAATCCTCCAACGGCGAGGCAGGGATCAGGCAAACAAGTCGGTCTACGCGAGGGATGAAAACGGCAAGGTTATCTCCAATGGAAGCAAAAAGGGAGTCCCTCTCAGCGATGTGTGGGACATCCCTTTTTTGAACCCCAAGGCCAAGGAACGCACGGGATATCCGACACAGAAGCCCATCCTCTTGCTGGAACGCATCATCCAATTGGCCACCCTGCCCGGCGATCTCGTGCTGGATCCGTTTTGCGGAAGTGGTACAACGCTGGTTGCGGCGGATCTTCTGGGGCGGAATGCCGTGGGAATAGACATTGCGGAGGAAGCGTTGCAGCTCACCAGGAAGCGATTGCAGAATCCGGTCAGAACGGATTCTCACCTGCTCAAGAACGGCCTCGATGCCTACAGGAACGCCGATGGCAAAGCGTTGTCCCTACTCAGTGGTATCGCCCACGTGCCCGTGCATCGGAACAGAGGAATCGACGCATTCCTGCAAGAGACTTACGAGGGTGTTCCCATACCTGTGCGCGTACAAAAGCACGGAGAGGACTTGTTCGAGGCGGCCGCCGCCTTGCACAAGGCGGGAGAGAGCAAGCAGGCCAAGAGGATGATCCTGGTTGCCACCGAGGATGTTCCCAGGCTGGCCCTCGCGTTGCAAGTGCCGGAAGCGGTGATCGTCGTCGAATCGGCTGCGTTGAGCATCTCCAGGATTGTCGCCGCCCTCAAACAGGAAGGCGGAAAGCCCGCCGGCAAGCGACACCAGTAACACGTGGAAACCGGGCCAACGTCTGACGATTGCCGGGACTCGCGTCCCGCCGTGCGCCATGATCCTCCATGTCGACATGGATGCCTTTTACGCCTCGGTCGAGCAACGCGACCGGCCCGAACTGCGGGGCCGCCCGGTCGTGGTCGGCGGCGATCCCCACGGCCGGGGCGTGGTCTCCGCGGCCAGCTACCAGGCGCGGCGGTTCGGCGTCCATTCGGCCATGCCGGCGGCGGCCGCCGCCCGGCTCTGCCCGCAGGCCGTCTTCGTGCCGCCGCGGATCGACCACTATGCCCGGGTCTCGCGGCAAATCCACCGCATCTTCCAGCGTTACACGCCGCTGGTCGAGCCGCTGGCGCTGGACGAGGCGTTTCTCGACGTCCGCGGCAGCGAAGGACTGTTTGGCCCGGCGGAAGAGATCGGCCACCGGATCAAGCAGGACATTCGCGACCAGCTCCGCCTGGTGGCCTCCGTGGGCGTGGCCCCCAACAAGTTCCTCGCCAAGGTGGCCAGCGACCTGGACAAGCCGGACGGATTCGTCGTCGTGCCGGCGGACGGCGTGCAGGCCTTCCTCGATCCACTCCCCGTGGAAACGCTTTGGGGCGTGGGCCGGGTCGGCGGGCAAGCCTTCCAACGCCTGGGGGTGGATACCATCGGACGGCTCCGCCGCCTCGCGCCGCAAGACCTCCGCCGGCAGTTCGGCTCGCTGGGCGATCACCTCTGGCAATTGGCCCACGGCGTCGACCCCCGCCCCGTGGTGCCCGACCACCAGGCCAAGTCGATCTCCCATGAGACCACGTTCAAGATCGACGTCCGCGATGCCCAGGTGCTCAGGGCATGGCTGTTGGAGTTGACCGAGCAGGTTGCCCGGCGGGTGCGGGCCGGTGGGCTTCGCGGCCGCACGGTCCATCTCAAGGTCCGCTTCGCCGATTTTCGCACCATCACCCGAAACCACACCCTGCCCGAGCCCACCGACGTGACCGAGGAAATCTGGCAGGCCGTGGCCGGGCTTTTTCGCGACCGTGTGCCCGCCCAGCATCCACCGGTCAGGCTGCTGGGCATGGGACTGAGCGGCTTCGACCGCGGCGGCCAGCGCCAGCGTCTGCTCTTCGACCAGCCAGAGCAGGGGCGTCAAAGCCGGCTGGACGAAGTGACCGATGAGATTCGTGCCCGCTGGGGCCGTTCGGCGATCGGCCGGGCGGGCAGTGCCGGTCGGATCGAGCCGCCCCCCTAGGCCCGTCACACGTCCCTTTCGCCACCGAGAGAACGAGGAGTTTCCCCTCATGCGGTACGAAGTCGAGCAGAAGTTCCCCGTGGCCGATCTGAAAGACGTTGCCCGGCGGCTTGCCTCGCTGGGTGCCGAGGCGGGGCCGCCGCGGGAGGAAATCGATCTCTATTTTGCTCATCCGCTCCGCGATTTCGCCGCCACCGACGAAGCCCTGCGGATTCGCTGCAAGGACAAAACCGCGCTGATCACCTACAAGGGCCCCAAGATCGACCGGACGACGAAGACGCGGCGAGAAATCGAGTTGCCCCTGGCGGGCGACGAGCAGATGGTTTCCCAGTGGCGCGAGTTGCTGGAAGTGCTCGGTTTTCGCCCGGTGGCCGAAGTCCGCAAACTCCGCGGCAAGGCCGTGCTCGCCTGGCATGGCCGCACGTTTGTCGCCGCCTTGGACGACGTGGACCGGCTGGGCACGTTCGTCGAGTTGGAAACCTTGACCGGGCCGGACGACCTGGAGGCCGCCAAGGCCGATCTGGCCTCCCTGGCCGAGCAACTCGATTTGAAACACAGCCAGCGGCGGAGCTATCTCGAGTTGCTGCTGGACTCCCCGACCACGTCGGGTCCCCCCGGCAATGGCTGACTTTTCCGCTGGTGCGGTGCCCATCGGACACAAGGCGGCGCTAGGGACTCAGATCAACCCGGGTTCCCACCTCGCCCGGCGCCAGGCAGGCGTCGAGCATCTCGCGTTGGAACTCGGCGTCGACCGGCAGATGGACGAGAAACCGGACGCGGTAATAGTCGCGGTCGCCGGGTTGGGGCGGCGTGTCTGCCAGACATCGGGCCAACCAGCGGGCGGCCCGGTGCGACCACGGCACGGCAGCCGCCGCGCGGCCCAGGTGGGCGTCGAGCCGCTGGATGAATTGGGCCACTCCTTGGGCGAAACCGAGGCGGACCGGGTCCTTGGCGGCCACGGCGAACAGCGTGTGCGGATCGCCCTCGGCACCCTGCCATCCGACCACGCTCCCGCCCAGGCCACCCAGCACCGACTGCAACGCCGTGGGCGAGGGCTGCCAATAGCGGGGGACCGAAGCCGGGCCGGTCGCCTCGTCCGACATGCACACGATCAGGGTTCCCCCCGGCCGCAGGATACGCTCCATCTGGCCGATCACCCGGCCCGGATCGGGCACCCGATCGAGGATATTCAGACACAACACGGTTGTGGCCGCCCCGTCGGCGTAGGGCAGGTCGGCCAGTTCGTGGAGGCCGTCGGTGAGGTATCGGCGCGAGGGATGTTTCTCCCCCGGGGGGTCAACTGCTTGGCCGCCGGACGCTTCGATCAACGCCCGACGCGGGGCCGCGCCGAATTCATACACCGGCCCGGCCAAGGTGAACGCCTCGTGCGCCGCGCGAACCACCGCAAGCGTGTCGGCCCACATCGTCAACCCTCCCTGCACGCAAGACGCTGCCGATTTCTCTCCACCCAGGAGGCGAATCGCTCGGGCTGCCACCGATAAATGCTCACGCGGGGCCCCGCGGCGGCATGGCCGGGCGGGGGAAAGCCGGCTACCTTGTCGGCCGCCAGGGCCAACAAGAATCGCAGCGTCCGGCCACGCCGGCTTTTCCGCCCAAGCTCGCGGTCTTCCAGCACCAGGTAGGCCAACTCCCCCGAGGCGACCAGCCGCCGGGCACGTTCATAGCCGAAGGTCGGATGTCCGGAATAGAGCCCGGTCCAGCCCCGCGTGTCGACGACCGCGCCGGTGGCGCGACTCGGCCCGGCAAGCCAATCGGCCGCCAGGCGATGTCCCGTCTGGTTGGCGTGCAGCGGGCGGGCCCCTTCAAACAGGCAGAACAGCACCGCCACGAGCAGTACGGCGGCGCAGGCCGCCCGCTCGTTCAGCAGGGGAAGGCACCAAGCGGCTTTCCGACGAGAGAGTGCCCCGCCCACGACGAGCACGCCATGGCCGGCGCAGCCGATTCCCACCACCACCAGCGGTAGCAGGTGCCGTGCCGAAACGTAGCCCTCGCGAACGGCAAACAGGCAGACGGACGTCAAGAACAGGGCGAAAAACGCTCGGGCGAACCCGTCGATCGCCCGCGCCCGACGCCCAGTGAACTGCCAAAAGCCCAACACGGCCAGGGCCGCCGGCACGTAGCCGAAGGCGACCGCCAGCTCCTCGCCCAGCAAGGCCAGCCCGGCGAGCCAACCGCGGCGGCGGCGACTGGTGGTCGAATCCTTGGGGGCAAAAGACATCGGGCGGCCGTCGGCAAGACGCCAGAGGGGATCGGCGTCCGGCGTTGCCACGCCGGCAAGCGAGCCCAGGGCGGCGTCCTCCGCCGCAGCAGAGGCTACCTTCGCTCGCGCCGGTGGCACCCAGCTTATCCAGCCGGCACGGAGACAGCAGTAAGCCCCCAACGGCACGGCCGCGCCCAGCACGAAACACGCACCCGCCAGGGCGATGCGGGGCCAGGGCCGGCGGCGAGAGGTCCCCAGTGGAAAGGCCAACAGGGTGGCACCCAGCGCCACGGCCAGCACCACCGCTTCGCGCCGCGTGAGCATGGCCAGCCCCATCGCCAGCCCCGCCCCAACCAGCCAGGCCCCGGACGGAATCCGGGGCTGGGCGCGGGCAGTTGAAAATGTGCTCTCGATACGGGGTTGTGGGCGTAGGGTACGGCTTGGGCAGCGCGAAGCTCCCGCCGAGCCGTGGGGGCGGCATTTACCATGATTTCCCGGCTCGGCAGCAGCCTCGCCCTGCCGGTCGTCCGCCCGCACATACGCTGTGTCGAAGTAGACCAGCACGGCCCAGATCGCCAGCGAGAGCCACAGCAGGTGCGTGGCGTCGCTGATTCCGTCGCCGGCCAGCCGGGTCACCGCCGGCAGGGCACAAAACAGGGCCGTTCCCAGCAGCCCGGCAACCGGCCCCACCAGCCGCCGCGAAATCAGGTGGACCGGCAGGATCGCCAGCACCAGGGACAGTCCGGCGGCAAACTGGGCGCTGGTGGGCCAGGCAGATCGAAACTCGCCCGCGGTCCGAACGAGAACTCGGTGCACCCCCCAAACGGCAAGGGGAAACAGCGGCTCCTCGCTGGTCGTGCGGACCACGTCGGGCAGGCCCGAATCGTCGATCTGCCGGGCGATGCCGATAAACCGCACGGTATCCAACGCGGGCACGGTCGCCCGCACCGCCACCGCCACCTGAAAGGCGGCGCCCAGCACGACGAGCAATCCCACCGCGATGGCTTCCTGCCGGCGGTCCACTCGATTCTCTCCTGTCACTTACGGGGGCTGGAAAAGGCGTGGGGGCCGAAGAGAGTATTCCCGATCGCCCGGCCGGTCAATGTGAGCTTGGGATTTCGCTCGGCCCAGGGTGCAGGAACGGACTTCCGAAGGTGGTTCGAGTTGGCGGTTTCAGAGGGGAGATTCTGAGAGCTGTAGGTCGGGTCGCGCTACCGGCATCGTAGAACTGGCTCTTCGTGTTCTTCGCGGGCTTCGTGGTGAAATGGTTGCAGAACCCGCCATGATCGCGGGCAGTGTTCACCACGAAGCCCGCGAAGAACACGAAGGAAGTAGCGTAGATAGCGTGGCGTTTGAGTTTTTCCAAGCCGAGCAAGCATGAGGAGAATGCAAGGCGAATGGGCCGGGTCGCCACCTCCGCAGCCGCTC
>CAYZWG010000297.1:0-7052 GCA_964481605.1 uncultured Planctomycetaceae bacterium | reverse complement strand
AACGCTCCCTATTTCTTCGGAAACAGCGGGCCGCCATAGCGGGCCGAATCGCCCAACTGTTCCTCGATTCGCAGCAGTTGGTTGTACTTCGACATGCGGTCGGTGCGCGAAGCCGATCCGGTCTTGATCTGCCCGGTCCCCAGCGCCACCGCCAGGTCGGCAATGGTGGTGTCCTCGGTCTCGCCGCTGCGGTGGCTGATGACGGAGGTGTATTTGTTGCGCCGGGCGAGCTCGACTGCCTCGATCGTCTCGCTGACCGTACCGATCTGGTTCACCTTGATGAGAATGCTGTTGGCCACCTTCCCGTCGATGCCCCGCTGGAGCCGCTGGGTGTTGGTCACGAAGATATCGTCGCCGACCAACTGGATCTTGTCGCCCAACTGATCGGTCATCAGCCCCCAGCCTTCCCAGTCGTCCTCGGCCAAACCATCCTCGATCGAGCAGATGGGGTATTTCTCGCACCAGGCGGCCATCATCTCCACCAGCCCGGCCGCCTCCACCTGCTTGCCTTCGATGGTGTACTTGTTGGTTTCCTTGTCGAAGAATGCCGAAGCGGCCGGGTCGAGGGCGATGAAGACTTGCTTGCCCAGCTCGTAGCCCGCCTTGTCGATCGCCTCGACGATCAAGTCCAAGGCGGCGGCGTTGGAGTCCAGGTCCGGGGCAAACCCACCCTCGTCGCCCACGTTGGTCGAGAGCCCCTTCGACTTCAAGACCTGCTTCAGGTTGTGGAACACCTCGCTGCCGCAGCGGATCGCCTCGCTGAACGACTCGAACCCCAGCGGCACGATCATGAACTCCTGCACGTCGACCGCGTTGTCGGCGTGCTGGCCGCCGTTGAGGATGTTCATCATGGGGACGGGCAGGATGTGGGCGTTGGTGCCGCCCAGGTAGCGGTACAAGGGCAAGCCGCAGTAGTCGGCCGCGGCGTGGGCCACCGCCAGGGAAACCCCCAGCACGGCATTGGCCCCCAGGTTCTTCTTGTTCTCCGTCCCGTCCAGGCTGTGCATCCGCATGTCCAGCCCGATCTGGTTGCGGGCGTCCAACCCGCAGAGTTCATCGGCGAGGTTGTCGTTGACATTGGCGACCGCTTGAAGCACCCCCTTGCCGAGGTACTTGCTCTTGTCGCCGTCGCGAAGTTCCCAGGCCTCGTGGATTCCCGTGCTGGCGCCGCTGGGCACGGCGGCCCGACCGAACGAGCCGTCGGCCAGGGTGACGTCGACCTCGATGGTCGGATTGCCGCGGCTGTCGAGAATCTGTCGCGCGTGGATATCAACGATCGTGGAACTCATGATTCTACCCATCTTTCTAGCAGAAACCGGACTTGTGTCACGCGCTTCGCGGAGAAAAGCCCCCCGCCGGCGCCATTTCATCGTCGGACGGCAAGAACGGCCCATTTTGACCGATCCCGGCCCGGTTGCCTAGCGGGGTAGCGGCTGACGCCGGTCTGGGAGTGCAGGTGGCCCAGGTTCTTGAACCTGGGCTCGGCGGCAGCCGGCAAGAGGTCGGGCCAGGGGGTGGCAACGCCCGGGCGGGGTTCCTATTCGCTGGGTCGAGTGATTTGCGCCCACCTCTTGTGGCACCAGCCACACCGGTTCAAGAACCGGTGCTACCCATCTGCTCGGCGCTTTCGGCGGGGTCGGGCCACCCGCGCCGAACGCCGCGTTGCGGATGCCGCGCGAAACGCCCGTCGCCTTTCCAGGCATCCCCCGCACCGTTATCATGGGTTGAACACTGGTATCGGCGATCACACACACACTCAAGCTCTGGACGTTGCTCCATGTTTTCCGGAATTGTCGAAGCCCTGGGCCGGGTTGCCGAAATCCGCTCCCAGCCGCCCGGCTGCCTGCTGGTGATCGAGGAGCCCCGAATCGCTGCCGAGACCGGCGTCGCCGACAGCATCTCCGTCAACGGCTGCTGCCTCACCGTGGTCGAGACCGACCCGCGCTCGATGAGCTTTCAGGCCGGCCCGGAAACCCTCGCTCGAACCGACCTGGGCGAGTTGGAGCCGGGCAGCCCGGTCAACCTGGAGCGGGCCTTGGCGGTGGGTGATCGGCTGGGCGGCCATTTTGTCAGCGGGCACATCGACGGCACCGGCCAGTTGCTGGAGCGGCACGACCACGGCGACTGGTCCGATTTCTGGTTCAGCGTGCCCCGCGAACTGGCTCGGCAAATGGCCTCCAAGGGCTCGATCGCCGTGGACGGCGTGAGCCTGACCATTGTGGCGAGCTTGCCGGAGAAATTCAGCGTGGCCCTGATCCCCTACACCTTGGCGGTGACCACCCTCGGCCCGCTCCAGCCCGGCGACAAGGTCAACCTGGAGACCGACCTGCTGGCCAAGTACGTCCAGCGGCTGGTGGAAGCGAAGGACTGGAAATAGGCCATGTCCAGCGATCTCGCTCACCGGCAAACGCGGTCGTTTCTGATGCGGTGGTTCGCCGAGGTGGGCATCCATCCCCGCACGAAGTATGGGCAGAACTTCCTCATCGACCTCAACTTGCAACAGTTCCTGGTCGACCGGGCCGATTTGCAGCCCGAGGACGTGGTGCTCGAGGTGGGCACCGGCACCGGCTCGCTCACCGCCCTGATGGCGCCCCGGGTGGCCACGGTGGTGACCGCCGAGGTCGACCGCGACCTCTTCCAGTTGGCCTCCGAAGAGCTGCGCGGCTTCGACAACGTGACCATCCTGCGGCAGGATGTGCTGAAGAACAAGAACCGGCTCAGCCCCGAACTGTTGGCGACGCTCGACCGTCAACTGGCCGACCGGCCGGATGCGGGTTTCAAGCTGGTGGCCAATTTGCCCTATAACGTGGCCACGCCGATCCTGGCCAATCTTCTCACCCTCAAGCGGCCGCCACGGTCGATGACGGTCACCATTCAGAAGGAGCTGGCCGACCGGGTCGTGGCCAGCCCCTCGACCAAGGACTACGGCTCCTTGAGCATCTGGATGCAGAGCCAGTGCCGGGTGGAAATCGCCCGGGTGATGTCGCCGGCGGTTTTCTGGCCCCGGCCCAAAGTGACCTCGGCGATCATCCAGGTCGAGTTGGACGAGTCGCTGCGAAGCCGGATTCCCGAGCGGGCGTTCTTCCACCAGTTTGTCCGGGCAATGTTCTTCCACCGCCGCAAGTTTCTGCGGTCCGAACTGCTTAGCGCCTATAAGAAACGACTCGACAAGCCGGCGGTCGATCGGATCATGGCCTCCCAGGGGTTGCCCCCCAACGCCCGGGCGGAAACGCTCGACGTGGAGACGATGCTCTCGCTCTGCGAAGCGGTGCGAGGCGCGTTGAATGATTGACACCGGCGGCCGGTTTTGGGTATCCTGGGGGGATGAGTACACCGCCATAGGCAAGGTGTTCAGGCGCCGGACCATGCGATTCATCGAGATGTCGGGCAAGACGTTGAAGCGGCTGGTCGCCCAGGACGGCTACGAACCGACCGCGGGCGAATTGGGCGACGCGGGTGTTTCCGACGAGAGCATCGTCCGCGTCAATCTGCAAGGCGATATCGAGATTCGCCGCGGCCACGGCTGGGACCTGATCGGCGGCCTCTTGGGCGACTACGAGGCGAGAGTCAAGGAAGAGACCGGCTTGGATTGGGTCGAGTGAGCGGGTGTTGCCGGCAGGGGCAGCCGGAAGTCCGGTTCCCAAGCGGGAGCTTGGCAGCCAGGAGACGAAACCTACTCGTTCCCAAGCTCCAGCTTGGGAATGCGACTGTCGCCAAGCTCTGCTTGGCCTGTTGGCAGCGTCACGGGAAGCGGAGCTACGATAAAATGCGTTCCCAAGCCGGAGCTTGGGAACGAGAACGAGCCGGTTACTACGGCCGACCCTGCGCAGTAATATTATGACCGCGCCCGCTTGGCCGCGTTGGTCCGCTCGACCAACTCCCGCACCTTGGCCTCGTCGACCTCGATTCCCAGGCCGGGTCCGGTGGGCACTTGGGCCTTGCCGTCGGCGATCTTCAACGGTTTGGCCAGCACGTCGGCGGCGATAAACTGGGGGCCGTTCAGCGCGGCCGGTTTCTTCAGGCCGAACGCACCGTAGAGGGCAAGATGCGCGGCCAGGGAGATGTCGGGGTCCGACAGTCCGCTGCCCAGCCAGAAAAGTCCCGCCTCGACGATCAACTCGATCTGCCGCTTGTTCGAGGCCAGACCGCCACATCGCGACGGCTTCATCGACAGCCCGTTGAGCATCTTCAGGCGGATGAACTCTTCGAGTTCGACGGGGCTGACCACGCCTTCGTCCATCAGGATCGGCAGCGCCCCCTGGCGGACCAGCCGCTGGTATCCGCTGATCCGGTTGGGGTGCAAGGGGGCTTCCAGCACGTCGACGCCGGCGTCGGCCAGCTTGGGCGCCGCGGCCAGCGCCGTCTCCACGTCGTAGCCTCCGTTGCCGTCGGCCCAGAGAAAGCCCCGGGGTGCCAGCCGTCGAACCTCTCGGGCCAGGGCGACGTCGAACTTGGCGTCGGGCGCCACCTTGATATTGAAGTGGCGATAGCCCCGCTTGCGGCCGGCCTCGACCACCGACTCGGTCTCCTCCAGCGAGCGGACATTGACCGTCCAGCTCAGGGTGAGGGTTCCCCCGGTGGGTTTACCCCACATCTGGGCCAACGACCGCCCGGTGAGCTTGCCGGCCAGGTCGTGGAGGGCGAAATCCAAACCGGAGCGGGAAATCGGCATGGCGGTGGAAAAGCCGGGGGCCAGGGCCCGATCCATCGCCCGATGGGCCCCGGCAACGTCGAGCGGATCGCGGCCGATGAGCGTGGGGGCGAGATAGTCGCGAATGGCGATGGTGGCCGTTTCCAGCGTTTCGTAGCTCCAAGTGGCCACCGGCACGCTCTGCCCCCAGCCGACCGTGCCGTCGTCGGCCGTGATCTTCACAATCACCGCCGAGCGGCCGTAGGCCCCGTCGGGACCGCGGAAGAACTTGAAATAGCCTACCGTGGGATAGCGGAGGGGAAAGAGCTCGATTCGCTCGATCGTCGCCTTCCGTTCGGCCGCCGCGGCCGCCGGCAACACGCCGGCCAGCGGCGCGGCCGCGGCAAGCCTCAGGAATCGACGTCGCGACAACGACGGGCAGCGTGGTGGCATGGGGCGTGACCTTTCCGTACCGCGTGCGAATCGACCGGGGAGCCGCTTTCGCGTTGTTGCTCCCGGCCGCTTGCCGTGGGGGCGAGCCGGCTGCCGCGGTCGGCGGGGTCGGGAGACCCGCGCCGAACGCTGTCGGGAGACCCGCGCCGAACGCTGTCGGGAGACCCGCGCCGAACGCTGTCGGGAGACCCGCGCCGAACGCTTGCCCGCCGCGACTACGGGGAAGCGGCTTCGTCGCTGCTGTCGCCGCCGGCGGTGGCGCCGACGGGGGGCGGCTCTTCGACCGGCTCTTGCTGGCGGTTCTCGCCGGCGAAGGCGAGTTGGTTCTTGCCGCCGACCTCCTTCACGTTGACCACGATCGTGTCCTTCCCCTCGAATTCGCCCTTGAGCAGCTCTTCCGAGAGCGGATCCTCGATCATGTTTTCGATTGCCCGCCGCAAAGGCCGCGCGCCGAAATCGAGATTCTTGCCTCGGCAGCCGCGCTTGACCACGAACCGCGTCGCTTCGTCGGTCATCTCCAGCGCCAATCCTCGCTCCCCCAGACGCTCGCGAACCTTGGCCAGCTCGAGATGCACCACCCGGCCAAGGTCATCCTCGGTGAGGTGGCGGAAGACGATCACGTCGTTGACGCGGTTGAGGAACTCGGGCCGGAAGACCCGTTCGACCTGCTCCTGGACGCGTTCCTTCATGCTCTCGTAGGAGGCGTCGTCATCGGGTTTCTGGAAACCGAAGGCGGATTCGTTCTTGATCGCCTCGGCGCCGGCGTTGGTGGTCATGATGAGGATCGTGTTGCGAAAGTCGACGTTGCGGCCGAAGCTGTCGGTGAGGCGCCCTTCCTCCATCACCTGCAAGAGCATGTTGAAGCAGTCGGGATGGGCCTTTTCGATCTCGTCCAAGAGCAGCACGGCGTAGGGCCGGCGGCGGATCTTCTCGGTCAACTGGCCGCCTTCCTCGTAGCCCACGTAACCCGGAGGCGCCCCGATCAGCCGGCTCACGTTGTGCTTCTCCATGTACTCGCTCATGTCGATCTGGATCAGCGCGTCCTCGTCGCCGAACATGAACTCGGCCAGGGCCTTCGCCAGCAGTGTCTTTCCCACGCCGGTGGGCCCGGCGAAGATAAAGCAGCCGGTGGGTCGCTTGGGGTCCTGCAAGCCGCTGCGGCTGCGGCGAACCGCCTTGGAAATCGACTTGATGGCCTCGTCCTGGCTGATCACCCGCTTGTGCAGATCGGATTCCATTTGCATCAGCCGCATGGAATCCTCGGTGGTCATCCGGGTGAGCGGGATACCGGTCATCTTGGAGACCACCTCGGCGATCACTTCCTCGTCCACCACGCCGTCGGTCTGGCGCGATTTCTCCCGCCATTGCTTGGTGATCTGGGTTTTCTTTTTCTTCAGCTTATCCGCCTTGTCGCGAAGCGAAGCGGCCTTCTCGAAGTCCTGGTTGGCGACGGCTTCTTCCTTCTCCTTGTTGAGCCGTACCACCTCTTCGTCGATTTCCTTCAGGTCGGGCGGCCGGGTCATCGACTTGAGGTGAATGCGGGCGCCGGCTTCGTCAATCACGTCGATCGCCTTGTCGGGCAGGCAGCGGCCGGTGATATAGCGATCGGAGAACTCCACGGCCGCCTCGATGGCGTCGTCGGTGATTTGCACGTGGTGGTGCTTTTCGTAGCGATCGCGCAGCCCCTTGAGGATTTCCACCGTCTCGCCGGAGGTGGAGGGATCGATCAGCACGGTCTGGAAGCGGCGTTCCAGGGCGCTGTCCTTTTCGATGTACTTGCGATACTCGTCCAGGGTGGTGGCCCCGATGCACTGAATCTCGCCCCGCGACAAGGCCGGCTTGAGCACGTTGGAGGCGTCGATCGCGCCCTCGGCGCCGCCGGCCCCCACCAGGGTGTGCAGCTTGTCGATGAAAAGGATCGTGTTCTTGGCCCGGCGAACCTCGTTCATCACGGCCTTGATGCGTTCCT
>CAYZWG010000296.1:0-7058 GCA_964481605.1 uncultured Planctomycetaceae bacterium | reverse complement strand
CCCCCTCTGCGACAGCGTGGCCGTGTTCGATCGGCGGACCGCGCTGGGCCTGCGGGAGTTCGGCGTCTCGGGGCTTCTCTACAACAGCAACGTGCTGATGTACGATCGCGGCGGGCGGCCGGAGAGCTTGTGGTCGCAGATGGCCGGCGCGGGTGTGTCGGGCCCGGCCGGCCGCGTCGTGCTGAAGACCCTGCCGGTCGACCTCACAACCTGGCAGGACTGGGTTCGCCGCCACCCGGAGACGAAGGTGCTTTCCACCCGCACCGGACACGGCCGCGATTACACGCGAAACCCCTATCGGGCCTATTTCGCCACCGGGCGGCTGATGTTTCCGGTGCGACGGACCGACCGCCGGCTGCCGCCCAAAACACCCGTATTGGGTATCTGGGTCGAGCACCAGGCGAAGGCCTACCCGGTCTCCGTGTTCGGCCGCCAAGCCCGCACCGTTCAGCAGCAGTTGGGCGGCAAGCGGTTGACGATCGCTTTCGATCCGGAGGCGCAGTCGTTGCGGGTGGTGAAGGCCGACGAGGGGGTGGAATGGGTTTACGCCTTCTGGTTTGCCTGGTACGCTTTTCGTCCCCAGACGGCGTTGTTTACGGGCAGGGAACTGGCCGCGCGGAAATGAGGTGGGCGCAACCCGGCCGGCTCGTTGGGCAACGCCGCCGCAAGTTCTTCCCCGCCGGCCCCGTGCCGGTGGATTTTGGGTTTGGAAACTACCAGGGGTTCGTGCCGGGTCGCGACCCGGCCTACGGGCTCTGAATGCGTTCCCAAGCCGGAGCTTGGGAACGAGAGCCAGCGGGGAGGCTGCGTGCCGCCCTTCGCGGCCGCCCGCTATTGCCGCTCGGCCACGATCAACGTCATGTCGTCGGTGGTGGGGCCGTGTTGGAACTGGAAAACGCGGTCGAGGATGAAATCGGCGGCGTCGAACAGATCGACCTCCATCGCATCGACGACGATCTTCTGCAACCCCTGGACGCCGAGTTGCTGTTCGTACTCGTCGACCGTTTCGTTCAGCCCGTCGGTGTAGAAGACGATGCGATCCCCCGGCTCGATCTCCGTGACGTCCTCGGGCTCGTTGAGCAGGCCCTCGCGAAGGACGCCCAAGAGCAGGTTCTGGCTTACCAGGGGCTCGACCTGGCCCGTGCGACGATGCACCAGCAGGGGCGGTGGATGGCCTCCGCCGCTCCAGGTGACGCATCCGGCGGCGAAGTCGATTCGGGCCACCAGAAAGGTCAGGTAGAGGTTCGTGCTGGTGAAGTTGTCGTGGACAAACTCGTTGATCGACTGGACGATTTCGCAGGGGGGCCTTCCGTAGAGAATATTGTGGCGCACCTCGCTGCTGACCCGGGTGGCCAACAGGGCCGGTCCCACCCCATGGCCGGTGACGTCGCAGACGGCGATCACGCACGAATCCCGGTCGGGGAAGTGGACTTGGCAGTAGTCGCCGCCGACCGCCTCGATGGGGATATAGCGGACGTCGATGTGCATTTCGGGGTGCTTCACGGGCGGAGGCAGGAGACTGCGGTGGACCTTGGCGGCCAGGTCGAGCTTTGCCTCGTACCTGGCTTCGCAACGGGCCAGCGTTCGCTCCAACTCGGCCACTCGCCGGCGGAGCTGCTCGACCTCGCTGTCGACGACATACGCACCGTCCGTGTTCACAACGGCGACCTCCTGAAGGTCGTCCCGATCGCGGTCGCTCATGGTCTTGCCGTCAATTTGCTTCTCTGGCGGAAAGCCAAGATGAGCAACGCCGTGGCCGCGCGAGGGGCACGGCACCCGGCTTTCCGCGACAGAAACCACTCCGAATCAAGTGTCCCGTTCGAGAGGCATCAACCAGCAAAGCGCCGCCCGCCGACGTTCTCTCGACCGCCCCGCCACGAAGCATCCTTCCGCCTGGATACCGGCAGCACGAGACCGCGCGCAAAACGAAAAGAACTCCCTATCGGTACTGAGCATTGTAGCGGAAAAGGTCGGGGCGGCCAGACAAGGGTCGTACGTTTCCAGGGCCTCTCGTCCAGAAACCGCACTGCCACCGCCGTGACCGCCCCTCACGCACAATCGCCTTCCTCAACCACTGCGCGTTTCTCAAACCATCACCGGGTGCCGTGTCGGACTCGCCCGGCGATCCGCGAAAGCCCCGCCTCTCACGGCCGGGCAACGCGATATTTGTCCGGGTTGGCCAGGAACATGTCGCGCATCTTTTCCGAGGGGAAGAGGTAGCGCAAACCGAGGTAATCCGCGGCAATGTCGGGATTGCCGGCCATCACGGCGTTCATCTCGACCTTGCAAACGGGGCAATTTCCCCCCAAGGCCAGATCGACGTTTTCGTACTTGCCGGGGTTTTCCGCAAACATCTGCTTTTGCTGCTCGCTGGCAAAGAAATAGACCCGCCCCTTGTGGAACATCCCGTGGTGGAGGTCGCCCGCCATGCGTTTTCCCATCTGCGTGTAACAGACGACGCAATCGCCGCCCAGGGCGGGCACGTACTTGGTCGGGTTGGCCACGAAGGCCTGCTTCTGCTTTTCACCGGGGAAGCGGTAGACGTGGCCGTCGTAGGTCACCTGGTAGAGCGGGTTGCCCTTGATCCACTTGTGAAGGTTGATCAGGCACACGGGGCAATAACCCTCCAGGGCGACGGTGGGTTTTTGGGCCGTACGGGTGGCGGAGCCGGTAGCCCCGGCCGGCTGGGCCGCCGGCGCGGCGCGGCCCGAACCTTCCGCCACCGGGGGATTCGCACGAGCCGGCGCCTGGCGATGGACGGAAGGGGGAGGAGCCGTCCGGCTGCCGCTCTGGGCCCAGGTGGTCGCCGCGCCGGCGGCGACTAGCCCCACGGCCGAGAGGGCGATCAAAATCGCATGGCTGGTTTTTCGCATGGTTCGAGTTTCTCCTTCAAAACGGGTGGTGAAATGGAACGAGCAGGACGGGACCGGGCGCCGGCACGCCCGCAAGGAAGTCAAGGGCGTGCCGGCCGTGGATCGCCCCAGCAACCAATCGCCCCTATTGTCGGCCGAATCGGCCGGACCGTCTGTGAGATGCCCCACACTGGCGGCGGAATCGACCGGACCGCCTGCGAGATGCCCCGCACGGGCGGCGGAATCACGCCCCAGCGGAGCGTCCGCGACGCACGGACCACTCCAAAAGCAGCAGCCCGAGGATCGGTGCAAACTCCAACCAGGTGACCACGAAGTCGAAGAACAGGCTGCCGTGGTACGGCGTGCCCGCCACGGATTGCAGGGGCCAGTGGTAGGTCAGCCAGAAACGCAGATAGTAGGCCGGCAGGACACCGCTGACCAGCAGCCAGGTTCGCGATCGGGCGAAGGCGACCAGCGGCAGGGCCCAGGTCCAGTACCAGGGGTTCTGCGTGGGCGAGAGAAGCCAGAACCAGGCCAGCACCAGAAACGCCGCCGAAAGCCAGGTGGCCGCGTCCGCATGGCGGTAGGTTTGCAAGGTCCAGCAACCCACCAGGCCGAGAAAGAGGATGGTGGTAAGCCCCCGGGCGAGCAAAAACGCGGCCGCCGCCCGGTCGCCGCCGACTCGTTCCGCCAGCGGACCCACCAGGGCCCTGCGCCAGCTTTCGGGCACCACGGCGAACCACGGCCGTTGGCCGGGGGGAGTCTCCGCGGACGGCTTGAGATTCTCCACCACGATGAGGAAGAGAAAGTCGTTCATCTCCCAGCCGCCGAGGAATGCCTTCAACCCGGCGGCCGGATCCCGGGGGGCGTGATCGGCGGCTGCCGGGGGTAGCGGAGGAACGGCGGCGTCGCCGACGGCCTCCTCCCCTTGGGGTGCGGCATACTGGACACTTTGGGGATATACCATGGGCCACAGCACGGCCACCGTCAACACGGCGAACGTGGCCAGCGGGGCCAGACTCCGCCCCCCGCCCAGCCGGCGAAGCCATCCGGCCGCAAACAACGGCAGGAGGACCACCGGGTAGAGCTTGGCCCCCACCCCCAGGGCCAAAAGCGCCGCAGCGGCCACCGCCCGGGCGACCGCCCCCAGCCCCTTCTTGCCGCCGGCGTCCGATTGGCAAAGCGAGCGGACCGCCAGGTAGACGGCCCAGGTGGTCAGAAACACGGCGATTGCGTCGAGATGGCCGCTGTTGGCCACCTCCTTGACCACCAGCGGGCACCAGCCGTAGGCGATCGCCCAGCCGACGTGTCGGCCCGTCCGCCGCAACAGCCCCATCACCAAGAGCAACGTGCCCAGGTCGAACAGCACGAACACCGACTTCATGGCGACCAGCCGTTGGTGGACACTTGCCCCGGGCGGCGTGAACCGAGCGACGGCGGCAAACACGGCCTGGCTGACGGGCGGATACACGGTGGGTAGCTCGGCGAAATGGATCCGCGTCAGCACCGTGGCCAGCGAGGGGGAACCGTCGCGGACCTCGACCAGGCGGCGCAGCCCGCCGGGCAGGGGCTCCTCGGCCGAGGCATCGAGCACCTGTTGCGGGCTGTAGCGGAACGGGCTGACCCCGGCCGCGGTGGCCGCCCCGTCCCAAAGGTAGCGATAGATATCGATCTCCTGGATCGGCACGGACGGCACCAGGGTGACGCGAAACGCCACGCTCCCCAGCACGATCACGCCCCACAGGGGCCAATCCTGCCGCCTGCGGAGTGCGATGCCGAGGGCCACCAGGTGGAGCACGAAGGCGGCTGCCAGCAGTGATAGCACCAAGAGGATGGGACGCTCGGTGTGGCCTTGGCCGAGGATGAACCGCCGGCTCAAAAGGGCGATACCCAGGTAGGCAAACCACGACAAGAGGGCCAGAACGGCCAGCAGCAGCAGGCCGCCGCGGCCGGCGGCCGCCGCGGTCAAACGCCGATTGCGGTCGCTCACGATCGGCTCCCGGCGTGAGGATTGGCGGGGGTGGTTGACCGGCCGAAACCGTACTTGGCGATCGTGTAGAGGATCTTGCCGCCGGCCAGGATCGTTCCTCGCAGGGTGCCGCTGATCTTGCTCGTGCCGATGCGGCATCGGTAGGGGACGGGGATTTCGCGGGTGGCCAGGCCGGCCCGAGCGGCCTTGATCTGCATTTCCACGGTCCAGCCGAAATTCCGGTCGACCATGCCCAGCGAGAGCAGCGAGGCGTAGCGGATCGCCCGGAAGGGCCCCAGGTCGGTATATCGGGCACCCAGCAGCCGGCGGATGAGGAAGCAGGCCAGGCGATTGCCCCAGACGCTCTGGGGCGGCATGGCGCCTTGCTGGCGGTGGCCCAACAGGCGGGACCCCAGCACGAAGTCGGCCTGGCCCCGCCGGATCGGCTCGATCAGCCGGGGCAACAGTTCGGGATGGTCGCTGTAGTCGGCATCGAGGAAGACGACGATCGCCGGGGCGGAGCGGCCCTCGGCGATCTCTTGCTCGATCGCCCGCAGCCCACCCAGGCAGGCGGCGCCGTAGCCTCGCCGGGGCTCGTGCACCACCAGGGCTCCCGCGTCGGCGGCCACCTTGGCCGTGGCATCGGTGGAGCCGTTATCGACCACCACCACCCGGCCTACCGGCGGCAAATCCCCCAGCACCCGGGGCAGCGACCGCTCCTCGTCCAGCGCCGGAATGACCACCACCACGTCGTCGAGTCGGGGGTTCCCTTCCGGCTGGGGATCGGTTTCGCAAGGGTTCGAGGTGGAGGGCATCATGGTGCAAAAGGCGTGACGGCGTCTGCGGTCGGCAGTCTGTAGGCCGGGTCGCGACCCGGCATGGATCGGGCAAGATACCGCGCGGGTGCCGAGCGGGCGTTCTACGATGCCGGGTCGCGACCCGGCCTACATTCTATGGCCCGCCCGAAAAAAACTGCAACGTTTCGCGATCTGGCCGTTCGGCGTGGGTCTCCTGTTCGGCGCGGGTCTCCTGACCCCGCCGACGCGCCCCGGCACGCCGGCACGCCGCAATCCTCGCCTCCCGTGCTGCCGCACCCCGATAGCAAAGCTATCGGGGCCACCCGGCGGGGTCAGGAGACCCGCGCCGAACCCTGCCGACCCACGCCGAACCCTGGCGACCCGCGCCGAACGCGTGGCGAGCTCAGGGGACCTGGCGGGCGACCTCGATCAACTCGCCGCTGGTGTGCCGCCGGGCATATCCCTGGCGGAACAGCTTTGCCCGAACGATGCCTTGCCGATCGATCAGGAAGGTGCCGGGATGGGGCAACCCGTCCTTGAAGTAGATGCCGTAGGCCCGGATCGTGCTGCTGTCCGGGTCGGACAAGAGGGGGAACGTGATGCCCTTGGCGTGGGCGAATTTGGCCAATGTTTCGACCGGATCGTAGCTCACGCCCACCACCTGGGTGCTCGTCGCTTGGATGGCGTCGAGAGCGTCTTGCAGTTGAACCAACTGCCGGATACAGTACGGTCACCAGTCGGCCGAGCGATAGAAGACCAGGGCGACCTTGGCGTGGGCGAGCAGGTTCTTGAGGGTCCGCTCCCGGCCGTCCTGATCCTTCAACGCTAGCGGCGGAGCCTTCTGCCCGACGGCCACGCCGGGTCCTTGCGTGGGCAGCGCGGCCGCCGCCGGGGGCGTCGTCGGTTTGGTTGGCGCCGGCTCGGCTGGAGCGGGGTCGGTTGCCTTGGGCCCCGAGACCGCTTCAGGCGGCGGTGGTTTCTCCTCGGCCGGTTGCGCCACGGGTGCTTCCGACGAGGTGCAGGAGGCCAGCAGCAGGAGCCCACAGACGGCAAGCGAAAATCGCACCAGCGGCATATCCTCGTTCCTTTCCATCCCCAAGATGCGGTCAGTCAAGCCGAGCCGGCGACGAGTATAATGGAAAGATAGCAGCATCCGAGCCCGACGGCAAGAAAAACAACGACCGGCGTCCCGCGCGAGTCTCCCACCCGGCGTTCGGCGAGGGTCTCCCGACCCGCTCGTGCGCGGGTGGCAACGCTCAGGCGGTGTTCCGATTCGATGGCTGGAGGGATTTGCGCTGACCTCTTGTGGCTCCAGCCACACCGGTTCAAGAACCGGTGCTACCCACCACAACGAGTTTGTAGTGATCGCATTCATGCGATATTTTCAACGAGTTTGTAGTGATCGCATTCATGCGATATTTTCCGGGAGCCCGGCGCAGG
>CAYZWG010000295.1:0-7065 GCA_964481605.1 uncultured Planctomycetaceae bacterium | reverse complement strand
GCCCCGGTGCCCGGGTTCCAGACCACCGCGCCCGTGCTGGTGTGGAGGTAGGTCGCATCGCCCTGGAGCGTCCAATCGACGGCCTGGCCCGTGTCGTCGAGCACCAGGTCGCCGCTGCCCGAGAGGTCGAAAGTGAGCGTGCCCTGGACGGTAATTGATGGGCCGCCCGCCGAGTTGGCCAAGGTCACCGTGCCGCTGCCGTCATGGTCGAAGGTCACGTCGCCCTGAAAGGTGAACTGGCCGGCGGCAAGCGTGAAGGTGTGATCCCCGGCGACATTCGGTTGGTAGAACCGCACCAGGGCCGACTCATAGGTCCCGACCGGCAACGTCCCGGCCCCTGCACTCCAATACTGGAGCAGAAAGGTGGCCACATCGATCGCCCCGGACTTTTCTACCAGCCCCTTGCCGGCGGCGGGCGAGATGATCCCCAGGGTGCCCGTGCCGCCCACGCGGCCGGTGGCCAGCACGGAGAGCGCCGCGTTGTCGCGTGGATAGAGCGTCCCGTTGACCAGCAGGGTTCCGGCCACGTCGATGCTGCCTTCCGGCACGTCGATCCGCCCTGTGGTGAGCGTGACCGTGGCCCCGGCCGGCACGTCGATGCCGTAGACGGTGTAATGGCTCTTGGGTGTCCAGGTACAGGGGATCGAATTGTAGAATTGAAAAGTCGGCGTCCCCAGAATCGAGCCTCCCACTCCAGAGTAGACCAGATGATAGTTTGGGCTGATTACCCCTGCACCGAAATCCAGATTGCCCGTATGTGCGAACGTAAAGCCGGCGCCGCCGGAGCCGTTGTCCAGGTTGTAGCCGGCCAGATTGATCGTGCCCGAATAGCCCGTGGTCGCGTTGATCGAGCTGACCAGCACGTTCGCGTCGAGAGTGCAATCGCCCCCTGCCCCACCGGCACCGTCAAAGATGGCAAAATCACCATAGCCCGGAGCAGAGGCGCCCCCCGCGCCGCCCGAGGTGGTCGACCAGGCCGACGTGTCGGACCAGAGCTTCGCGGTGGTGGCAACCCAGTAGCGATAAGACATGGTCAGTTCCGTGAGGCTGTTGATTGTTGGTGGAAACACTCCCCCAACCATCAATCAACGATCGAAGACCAACAATTATTCCCTAGTTCCCAAGCTCCAGCTTGGGAACCCGAGCGACAAAGCCGCGTTTTGCCGCGGGCGCGGCAAGCGTTGTTCCCATCCGTCCAAAAGGACGGGCCAACCTGCCCAGCGAGAAGACTAGCCGGTGGACTTGACCACGTAACGCGGATCGATCACTGCCGCCGCGCCTCGCTCGCTTGCCTTGAAGCGGACCACGATGTCCTGGCTGAAGTCGGCCTCGCTTCCCAGCGGCGACTGGTTCACCGTGATGGGCCAGTTCTCCATGTAGGCGAAGGCCTTGCGGAAGTCGCCCAGGAACCACCATTTCTTGGCGTCGGCGGCCGTCTCGCCCGAAGCCACCACGCGGCGATAGGCCAGCGCGCTGTCGGCCACCGTATACTGGGCCAGCGGGTTCGACGCCGTGGTCGCCGTCGCCGAGCCGCTCGCCGTGAAGGTGATTTCCGTCGCCTTGAAGATGCGGTAGGCCGCGTGCCGGTAGGCCGGCATCACCAGCACCGTGTTGGGCCGGACCAGCACGGGCTCGCCCGTGTTGGGGTCGAGAATGTCGGCAAACAGTTGCTCCGCCGCGTCCACGTTGGTCCAGTCGACCAACTCGTTGGTGGCCAGCTCGTTGATCCAGGGCGAAGCCGTCTGGTAGGTGTTGTAGCTGGTGCCCTTGGACTTGTAGTTGTTGGTCTGACCGATCACCAGGTCGATCAACCGCTTCTCCTTGCCCAGGCCCAGCACTTCGCCCACCTCGGCGGCGCGGCTGAGGACCAGGTTGGTGCGGTCGAAAAAAATCGCCTCCTTGGTGACCGGTACGATCAGACCGTGCTTGGTCGTCGAGGGCGTCTCGATGTAGTCCTCGCCCAAGCCCACGTGGGGATAAGGCATGCCGGGGTGAATCTCGGTCGCCTCGTCCTTGATCCGCCCAATGCCCGGAATCTTCTCGCCGTCCAGGCGGGTGGGCACCGTGTCGACCAGCTTCGACACCACGAACGCCTCCTGGGTGTAGGCCTCCAGCATCTTCGAGTAGATCACCTGGCCGGTGACGTTCAGAAACGCCGTCACGTCGACCCCTTCGCCGGCCTCCAGAATGTTCACGCTGCCCACGCTGCGCGGATCGAGCATGCGGACCCACTGGTGCCCGTCCGGAATCAGCCCCTCGGCCAGGTCGCGGAGGCTGAAGTCCTCCGGCTCGAGCTGCCCTTGGGACAACGCTTCCGACAAGTGCTTCACCGTCTTTTCCGGGCCGTCCAGTTCGTAGCGGCGCCGCAGTTCGCGATACTTGATGGTTGCCACGAGTAAGTTCCTCCTTTTGGTCAATAAACTTCAATTCCGTAGGGTGCGTGCTCTGCACGCACGCACCGCGGTCACAAGCATCCGGCGCGTGAGTGCGGAGCACCCACCCTACCTCCCACGGCCCCTGCCGGCGGGAAAAATCACACTAGCTGCCCGCTTGGCGCTCATACGCCCGCTCGGCTGGTGCCCTCGATGCCCCCGGTCATCAACGTCGAGCGGACGTCGACCAGCACCGTGGTGGCCGCCGTGCTCACCCGTTTCGCCACCCGCGCCACCGCGTATTGGCTCGACGCCACGGCGGCGATCGTCTGGTTTTCCAGCGCCGTCCCGCCGGCGTTTTCGTCGGCCCCCACCAGGTCGCCCAGCTCGAACGTCGCGCTGAGGCAATCAAACTCGAACACGCCCGTGGTGGCCACGCGGACCGGCTCGCTGTCGCCGGAGCGGCTCCGCTGCATCGCCACGCCGAGGAAATTGTTCGCAAACAAGTTCTGGTTCCCCGTTTCCGTCCCCTGGTCCGCCTGCAACGAGGCCGGCTTGGCGTCGTCCGTGTCCAGGTACAACAGGTCCCCAATTTCAATCACGGTCGAAGAGTCGACCGCCGCGACCACCGGATTCGTGTCGCCGTAACGCCAACGCATCTTGTCGCTCATCCGCTCTCGCTCCTCCTCGGTTGAGGGTGTTCCACGTTCCACTCAGGTAATCGACTCCACAAACGATTTCACGTCGCCCCCGGCGGCTGCCGCTTCCCACTGCTCGCGGCAGACGGGCTTGGCCGCCGCCGCATCGCCGTGGGCCGCCCGAACGCCCCGAATCAGCGCCACCCGCTCCTCGATCAATTGCCGCATCGTCGCCTCGTCCGCCGCCTCCAGCAGCGACCGCACGAACCGTTCGCCCACCATCGCGCCGCGCGAGCCGCCGGCCGTGTCCGGGTCGGGCAGACCCGCCTCGACCAGCATTTGCCGCGCAAGCCGCCGCCTTTCCACTCCCGAGATTTCCGCCCGCAATCGGTCGAGTTCCGCCCGCAGGCGGGCCGTCTCCTCCCGCTCCGGGGCGAGCAGCTCCTCCACCAGGTGGGGACACTGCCGTCGCAACTGTTCGAGCGTGAGTTGCTCCGCCAGCGGCGCTTCCTCACGATCCCCCGCCGCCTTTGGCTCGGCGCCCTGCTCGACGCCCTTCTCCTCGCCGGCCCCCTCGAACAGTCCTCCCGTGGTGGCCGGATCGGCCACCAGGTCGACGCTCTGTACCTTGGCGATCGTTTCCACCACGGTTTGCTCGCCGCGGCGGCTGGTTCTCGCCTGCACATTGTGTGAAAACCCCACGTTCTCCGGCGCGTGCTCGGCGTCCCAGAGGAGTTGTTCCGCCAGCGCGTGCTTGGGATTGAAATGAAACTCGGCGAACAGCCCTTCCCCGGGCCGGCACACCACGTTGCGAATCACCCCGATCCGGTCCTGGTAGTCGCGAGGAGCGGCGGGGTCGCCCTGGGGGTGGTTCACGTTGACCTTGGCCTCTTCGTAGAGCGGGGCCGCGTCGCGGATCGCCTCCGGCAAGTAGATGCGACCGTTGCGAGATTCCACCCCCAGGATCTTCACCCCCCGAATGATCCCCCGCCGCCGGTCCACCCCCATCGGTACCCCACGCGAATCGACGTACTCGTTGAGTGTTTCGTTCATCATGTCCTCTTTCTCACTGGGGAAACAAAAAAGCCCACCCTCGAACCACCTGCGGGTTCGAAGCTGGGCTCCTGGCGATACCTGCCGCTCCCCGGCGGCAGGCTCTTCGGATACCAATGCGTTTTTTGTGGCGGAACGGGGCGGCTCGTGGTCGCCGGGCGACACACCCTCGGCCCATTTCACCGCTCGATCCGCTCGATCCTTCTTCGAATGTTCTGAATCGTGCCGTCCTGGATACTCAACTCGATGCCCGCCGAGCCGTGAAAGCCCCGCCGCAACACCTCGGCCAGAATCTCCCCCAGGGCGGCCTTCAGTTGGGCCATGCGTCTTTCATTGGCCGGGCTTTGCGTGAGCGTTCTCATGCCCGTGAATCTACGCCGGGCGGAAAGAACTTTCAACGAACTTTTTGGACACCCCCGGAAAGCGTCCCCCGGATCGCTCCCCCCCGCCCCGCGCCGCCGCCCCCACGCTCCAGCCCGGCAACCCCCGCGCGATCGTCTCGCTCCTCCCCAGGCCCAACGCCGCCGGCCGATCACCCATCCGCCGGCGGCCGGCGTTTCACCTCCCACCGCTGGCGGAGCCTCACCGAGTCGATCCCCAGCTTCGTGCCCGCCGAGCGCCCGTTCCTGCCCACGCACTCCAGGCGGATGGTGTGGTCACCCCTGGCCAGGCGGCGCTGGCCCAGGTTCAACTCGGTGACCTCCACGGTCTCGTTGTAGAAGTCCTGGCGGCCCCGCAGTTGCTCCCCGTCGAGCATAATCCGGTAGATGCCGAAATCGTACGACCTGGTCACCCTGAGCGTCAGTTGGCGCAGCGATTCGTCTTCCACGGCAAAGGGCAATTCGAGCCAGGCCCCCTCGCCCCGCCGGTTGTCGAAAAAGAGCTGCCCCCGCCCGGTCCAGTGGTAGCCCGCCTGCAATCGCAACGATGCTTCCTCGCTGGTTTTCGCCCGGGCCAAGAGCTGCTCGCCGTCGACGATCCAGTCGAGATTCGGCAAGCGGCGATCTTTTGCCGGCGGCAATTGGGTAAATCGCTTCGGCTGGCCCACCTGGTACCAAAACGCCACCGTGGCCAGGTCGTCGTTCCGCTCCACGAACCCCCGGTCCACGCCCTCGGCCAGTTCGTCCGGGGAAATCCATCCCGCGTCCTCAATCTCCACCCGCAGCGACTTGGTGAACCGCACCGGGTCGGCGACGTGCCAGCGGTAGACGGTGGTTCGCCAGCCCACCATGCCCTGCTCGCCCTCCAGCAGGGAAACGCCGAAATAGGGAAACGTGCCCACGCCCATCCCCCAGGCGTTGAGCACGTAGTCTTCCGTGCCCGTGCCCCAGATGCCGGGCGACGTTTCGCCGTCGAGATAGAACTTCTCGTCCCCCTCGCCGAACCACTCCGGGCTGCGGCTGCGGACGCTCAGCACCGTGCCCACGTAATGGCCTCGGCCGCGGGCGTCGAGGATCAGGTAGTCGCGCCCGGAGTGGACGGGAAACTCCTGCCGATACTGGGCACAAAAGTAGGGCGTCTCGGGCGGCAGCCGATCGAGCCGCAGGTAGTCCACGTGGTAGTAGAACGAGCCCAGCGGCTTCTCGCCCTGGTTTTCGATCTCGATCCTGGCCGACTTGGCAAACGGCATCGGCCAGAAACAGTTGTAGGCGTCGCCCCCTTGGACCTGCACCGGCAGCGACCGGACCTCGGCCCGGCGGCCGAACCCCGCCGCGAAGAAATCCCCCACCGGCGACTCGACCGCCGGCTGCTCGGCCCCGTCCCAATACATCCGCAGCACCAGTTCCGAGTGGTTCGGATTGCCCTGGCGTCCCAGCCAACTCGGCTCCGGCGAGGGAAAGGTCATCCAGATATGCTGAATCACGCCCGGGGTTTCGATCTCGGCCAGCACGAACCGCTCCCCCGCCGCGATCCGCCGGTTGTCCCGATTGCTCGACCGCCGGGACGCGGCCGAGGAGATTCGCGCCGAACGGCCCGGCCCCAGCCGCGCCAACTGCCCCAGCGGCCCCCCGCCGAGATTCGCCTCCACCGGCGGCTCCGCCACGGCGTTACTTTGGTACGGTTCCGGCGGGCTGAACCCCACGGCAAATGCCGCCAGAGCGATCGCCCCCATCGACAACGGGCCAAGCTGCGAACGCATCACTCGCCTCCTTTTCTTCCTGCACGAAACGCATGGATCGTACGGCCTGCTCGACACTCGGCATTCACCATAGGCACGGCTTCGACGGCCCGCAAGTGCCCAACTGCCCGGCCGGCGGCCTTGCGGCAACGCTCCTTTTTCCAGATACTAGCCTTTGTCGGAAAAGGGAGGGCCAGCCCCGTAGGCCGGATCACGATCCGGCACCGCGGACTCCCCACGCGGAACATTGCCCCCGCAGCGCCGGATCACGATCCGGCCTACGCGCTTTCAGCACACCAGCCGCCATGATCGCCATTATTGACTACGGAATGGGCAACCTCCGCAGCGTCCAGAAGGCGTTCGAGCGGGTCGGCCACGAGGCAATCGTCACCAGCGACCCGGCCCGGGTCGCCTCGGCCGCCAAGCTCGTTCTGCCCGGTGTGGGGGCCTTTGAAGACGCCATGGCCGAACTCCACCGCCTGGGACTCACCCAGCCCGTGCGCGAGGCGATCGACTCGGGCAAGCCCTTTCTGGGCATCTGCCTGGGACTGCAACTGCTCTTTCAGACGAGCTACGAGAACGGCCGGCACGAGGGACTGGGCGTGCTGGCCGGCGACGTCGTCCGCTTCCAGCTTCCGCCGCAATACTCGGTGCCCCACATGGGCTGGAACCAACTCGAAATCCGCCGCCGACCGCCGATCCTCGAAGGCATCGACTCGGGACGCCACTTCTACTTCGTCCACTCCTACTACGTCGTGCCCCAACAGCCCGAGGTGATCGCCGTGGAGACCGACTACCACATCGACTTCTGCTCGATGATCTGGCGCGACAATCTCTACGCCACCCAGTTTCACCCCGAAAAGAGCCAGTCGGACGGGCTGCG
>CAYZWG010000294.1:0-7098 GCA_964481605.1 uncultured Planctomycetaceae bacterium | reverse complement strand
GCCGGCGGGAGCGGCCTCCGCTGGAGGGGGAAGCACACAGAGCGGCCTGTTTTTTCGCCTGAGTCCGTAGGGCCGGCTGTGCCGGCCGACGGATTGGTGCTCCGCGCCTCTAACCTGGTTCCCAAGCTCCAGCTTCTAACCTGGTTCCCAAGCTCCAGCTTGGGAACCCGCGGGCCGAGAGTCTCGCTACCCTGCGGGCGAAGCGGAGCTTCGCGGAATTGCGGTCCCAAGCTGGAGCTTGGGACCGAGACACGTGCTGGTGTGCCGGCCGACGGATTGGTGCTCCGCGCCTCTAACCTGGTTCCCAAGCTGGAGCTTGGGACCGAGACAAAGCAAATCGCGGATGAACCACTCCCTGTATTTTTGGGGGGCACGGCCAGCGGTCTGTTGCGGCATTTGCCCCCGTGCCGGTATGATGGCGATCTTCGCGATGTTTGAAGGAACGGCACCCACTGCAACCGAGTGACCTGCCATGCCGCCATATCCCCGACGCTGGGCCGAAGCCCTCTGGTTTGATCCCGCCGCAGGCACGGTCGTTCGCCAGCCGCCGGGCGAGGGCAAAGGCTACTGGGCCGGTGCCCCGGGCGTCACCTACGACCCCAAGCTGAAGAGCTTCTACCTGGTTTATCGGCTGCGGCGTCCCCGGGGGGTCGAGCCCGACCGGGGGGCCGAAATCTTGATCGCCTCCAGCCGCGACGGGATCGTGTTCGAGGACGTCTGGAAGGGCACCAAGGACCAACTTCCCACGACCAGCATCGAGCGATCCGCGTTGATCCGCGAACCGGAGGGGCCCTGGCGGCTTTTCGTCAGCTTCGTTGATCCGGCCGACGGCCGCTGGATGATCGGCCTGGCCGAGGCCGAGCAGCCCGATGCCTTCGACCTGGGCTCCGCGCGGCCCGTGTTGACGGCCGCGGGTACGGGCACGGAGGGGGTCAAGGACCCGTTCCTGTTTCGCGTGGGGGGCCTCGGCCAGATGATCGTCAGCTACGCCCGGGCCGACGCAGAAGCCCCCGCCGAGGCGATGCACGGCACGCACGACGCCTACAACACGGGCCTGGTCAAGTCGGCCACGGGCTTGGCGACGAGCGCCAACGGGGTCGATTGGACCTGGCAGGGCGAGGTTTTCGGGCCGTCGCGGGAGGGGTGGGACCAATACGCCGCCCGGATCGGCACCGTCTGGTATCAACCGCCGGTGTGGATGGCCTATTACGACGGCTCGGCCGACGTGAGCGAGAACTACGAAGAACGTTGCGGGGTGGCCTACAGCCCCGATCTGCGGACGTTTCACCGGGCCACCACGCAGGGGCCGCTGTTTGCCAATCCCAACGCCTCCGGGGCCGTCCGTTATTTCGACCTGCTGCCGATGGAAGAGGCGACGTACGTCTACTACGAATTCGCCCGCCAAGACGGCAGCCACGACCTGCGGGTGTTTCGAGCGCCGCCGGTCGTTTGCGAGTAGGCCGTCGGGGGAGCACGGAGCTTGTTTCTCGATCCATCTTGACGATTCGGCAACCGATTTGATGACGAACCACACGAAAATACGTCTGGGCACCCGCGCCAGCGCGTTGGCCACCTGGCAAGCCGAATGGGTGGCCGCCAGGCTGCGGGAATTGGAGGCGGAGGTCGAGTTGGTGCCGATCACCACGGCTGGCGACCGGCAGCGGCAGGGACCGATTGGCTCGCTCGGCAGCGAGGGAGTTTTCACCAAGGAAATCCAGCACGCCCTCCTGGATCACCGCATCGACCTGGCGGTGCACAGTCTCAAGGACCTGCCCACCGACGCCGTGCCCGGGCTGGGCCTGGCGGCCGTGCCCGAGCGGGCGCCGATCGGCGATGTGTTGGTCAGCCGGGACGCGGTCTTGCTGGAGGACCTGCCGGCGGGTGCCCGCGTGGGCTCCGGCAGCCGGCGGCGATGCTCGCAACTGCTCCATTTCCGGCCCGATCTCGAGGTGGCCGACATCCGCGGCAACGTGGAAACCCGACTGAAGAAGTTGGACCAGGGCCTTTACGACGCGATCCTCCTGGCCGAGGCGGGCTTGCGGCGTCTGGGGCTGGCCGGACGGATCGTCCAGGTGCTGCCGCCGGAAATCATGCTCCCGGCCGTGGGCCAGGGGGCACTCGGGCTGGAGACACGCACCGACGATGGACCCACCCGGGACGTGGTCGGACGGCTCAGCCACGGGCCGTCCTTTGTGGCGGTGGTCGCCGAGCGGGCCATGCTGGCAGCGCTTCGCGGCGGATGCCTGGCGCCGATCGGTGCTTGGGGCCGGCTGGAGGGCGAAACGCTCACGCTCACCGGCCGGGTGCTCAGCCCCGACGGTGTCAAAAAGATCGAGGAAACCGTCTCCGCCGCCCCCGATCGAGCGGAAAGTCTGGGCACGGCGCTGGCCGAAATGCTGATCGCGCGGGGGGCAACCGAGATGATTCGCGCCGCTCGCGACGACGCTTGATCGAGCCGCGCGACTCACGGTGCCTTCTTCACCGGGCAGAGCGATCGGACGAAGGTCTGGAAGGCCTTCTCCTGTTGGGCCATGGTCTTGGCGGGGCCGTAGGCCTTGATGAAATGGAGCTGGCCCCCAATCGGCACGATCGCGCCCAACATGCGGTAGTCGGCACGTTTCTGGGCCGGCGCGAAGGGCCCTCGCTGGTCGGTGAAGGTGCCCGAAAGATCGACCAGGGTGACCTCGAAATCGCCCACGCTGATTTTCTCGGCCGGTTTCTGCTCGGCCTCGGATGCGAACTGCGACTGCCAGCGGCGCACGTTGTCGTCGATCGTGCCGCCGGCCACGCTGACGGTGAGCCGGCCGTCGGCCGGATCGCCCTCGGCCTTGGGCAGGGCGAACTCCGCCCGAATGAAGTCGATCCGAGGCTGCTTGCGTACCCAACCCTCCGGGGCGGTGAGGCGGACCGAGCCCAGGTCGACCTGGGGGCCCAGGGCAGCCGCCGCGAGGGGGGCCTGCCCGCCGTGAAAGCTGCCGCCGGCCGGGGCCTGGTGGGGGGACTCCGCCGGCTGGGGCTCCGACAAGGGCGGCTCAGAGGAGGTTTCCATGTGTACCGGATGATGGGTTCGGCCACATCCGGCCAACAGTAAGATGCCCACGGTGATGGTCGGCAGCGTCCGTTTCATGGCGATTCGGCCTTTCTTTCGGGCAGTGTGCCCGGCAGAGCGGGCTCAGCAAGTTTCTGTTACGGAAAGCGGGAATTCGTTCACATGGGAGGGCGAGGCTCCTGCCGAGCCGGGCGGCGAGGGTGAATGCCACCCCCACGGCTTTCCCCCAACGGAAGCTAACAAAACATTGTATGGCGCAGTCACCCCGCGCCCGCGGCGGGTCGCGGTTCAGAACAGCCCCACGATTTGCTCGTTTTCGTCGATATCGATTGATTCGGCCGCCGGCAAGCGGGGCAGTCCCGGCATGGTCATGATGTCGCCGGTGATCACCACCACGAACCCGGCGCCGGCCGACACGCGGACATCGCGCAAGGGCACGTCGAAGTGCTTGGGACGGCCTTTCAGCCCCGGATCGGTGGAGAGGGAATACTGCGTCTTGGCCATGCAGACCGGCAATTCGCCATAGCCGGCCTCCTCGAGCTGGCGAAACTTCCGCCGCAGCTTCTTGTCCGCCAGCACCTCCGTGGCGCCGTAAATGTCGTTACAAATGATGCCCACCTTTTCCCAAAGCGTGCAGGTGTTGGGATAAAGGAAGGTGAAATCGGTCTTCGTGTTTTCGGCCACCTCGACCACCGCCCGGGCCAGTTCCTCCGCTCCCTCGCCGCCGCGGGCCCAGTGGTTGGCGCGAACGATCTTGACCGTCAGGTAGGAGCACTTGTCGCGGATAAACTCGATCTCTTCGTCCGTGTCGGTGGTGAAGGAGTTGATGGCCACCACCACCGGCAGGCCGAACCGGTGGATATTCTCGATGTGTTTCTTCAGGTTTTCCACGCCCTTGTCCAGCGCCTCGACGTTGGGCTTATCGAGTTCCTTCAGCAAAACGCCGCCGTGGTGTTTCAAGGCGCGAACGGTGGCCACGATCACCACCGCGTCGGGGCTGATCCCCGCCGATCGACACTTGATGTCCATGAACTTTTCGGCTCCCAGGTCGGCGCCGAAACCGGCCTCCGTGACGGTGTACTCGGCCAGCCGCATGGCGAGCTTGGTAGCGATCACGCTGTTGCAGCCGTGGGCGATGTTGGCGAAGGGTCCGCCGTGGACGAAGGCGGGCGTATTTTCCAGCGTCTGCACCAGGTTGGGCTTGATGGCGTCCTTCAGCAACACGGCCATCGCTCCGTGGGCCTTCAGGTCGCCGGCGGTGACCGGCTTGCGGTCGCGGGTGTGGGCCACGACGATTCGGCCCAGCCGCTGCTTCAGCTCGGTGAGCGATTCGGAGAGGCACAAGATGGCCATCACCTCGGAGGCCACGGTGATGTCGTACCCGTCTTCCCGGGGAATCGAATTGCCGATCCCGCCCAGCCCCACGATCACGCTCCGCAGGGCGCGATCGTTCATGTCGACCACGCGGCGCCAGGTGATTCGCCGGATGTCGATCCCCAGGGCGTTGCCGTGGTGAATGTGGTTGTCGAGGATGGCGGCGAGGAGATTGTGGGCAAGCCCGATGGCGTGGATGTCGCCGGTGAAATGGAGGTTGATATCCTCCATCGGCACCACCTGGGAGTAGCCACCCCCCGCCGCCCCGCCCTTCATGCCGAAACAAGGCCCCATCGACGGCTCGCGGAGACAGACCACCGACCGCTTGCCGATCCGCCGGAGGGCATCGGCCAAGCCGATGCAGGTGGTGGTCTTGCCTTCTCCGGCGGGCGTGGGGGTCACCGCCGTGACCAGAACCAGCCGGCCGGTGGGCGCGTCGTCCAGACGGTGATAGAGGTCCAGCGAGACCTTCGTCTTGTACCTGCCGAAAAGCTCCAGGTCTTCCTCGCCGATGCCCAACTCCGAGGCGATTTCGACCACCGGTTTGACGGCGGCCGCGCGGGCGATTTCGATGTCGGGAGGGAGCGGGTGGGCCTCGGGATTCATGGCGTTTTTTACCTGGGGGATGACGAATCCGTGGTGGTCGTGTCGACGGAAAGCAGTCGCGTTGACGGAAAGCATAAGGGGCGGAGGGCGATGAATCAATGACGCCGGCGACGCTGGTGGGCACGATCCCCACCCCCGGGCTCAGCCGGCACCGCCGCCTTGAGGGTCCCGCGGACCCGCCCCGGGCGAGGCCGGTCGGTCCTGGCCGGCGGCATCCTCGCCTGCCGTCTCGGAGGCGGCGGCAACGTGGTGATCCCGGTCCAGGTAGGTGTTGGCCCAGGACGAAGTGTGTTGCAGCCCGATGTCGTACAAAACGACCGGCCGGTCCAGCATCTGCTCCGACTCGCCGTAATATTTCAGCCGCTGGTAGACGCGGGCCCAGAAGCACTCCTTGTCGTCCAATTCGCAGCGTCCGTCGGCCGAACCGCCGCAAGGGCCGTTTCGCGATCCCTTGGAACAGCCGGCCAAGGGACAGAGATACGCGCAGTCGGGCAAACTGCAATCGCCGCAATCCTGGCAGCCGTAGCCCAATCGCTTGGCCTCCCGCTCCAGCCAGTACGTCGTGCCGCTGAGGATCGTCGGTTTGCGGTCCCAGCGGCGGAAAACCTTCCGCATCAGCCCGTAGAGGCCCTTGCCGCGGGCAAAGGCCAACTCGTGGACCCGTCTCGATAGCCGGTAGCCCAGTCCCACTTCCTTGGGCTTGGGCGGATGGGCAAGCGACCGGAGGTACTGCGGATTGACCCGTGCCGGATCGCCCAGGCCGGTGGCCGGGTCGTGGTCGAAGAGGAAGAATTCGTCCGGCACGGAGAAGCGGATCTCCTTGATGAAGTCGCGCCAGTCGTGGGGGCCGAAGCTCTCGGCCATGTCGATGATCGCGCCGAAGGTCTCCGGCTTGGAAATCCCCCCCAGATATCCGGCGGCGAAGCCCAGCCCCTTGAAGACGGCCAACTGCTTGGCCGCCAACTCGCGGAAAAACTTCCGCCCCTTGTCTTCTCCGGCGGCGTAGCGGGTGGCCTGCTCCAGCAACGCGTCGCTGACCACGCAGCCGGCCAGCTTGCCGGCGTGAAACAGCTTGGCCACGCCCTTGGTGAGAAGATAGGCATTGCCGACAACCGGAACGTCGAATCCGCGGGCGGTCAACAGCAGCTTGACCTCGTTGCATTTCCGCATGTCGTAGCCCAGTTGGCAGATGACCCACTCGGCGCCGGTCTGGACCTTGCGGAGCAGCTTGAAATACTGCGGCATCAACTCTCGCTCGTGGCGTTTGAACGGCGAGACCGCGCAGCCAATGTAGAAATTGGTGGCCGGCAGCTTCTCCGTCTTACCCCGCCGCCCCGGCACTTCGAGGCCGCGATTCATCGCCGCCAGCAGGCTGATCAGGCCCAGGGAATCGAGATCAAACACGGGCGCCGGCGTCCCGCCGAACCCGGTCGTGGGGTAGTCGCCGGTCAGCGCGAGGATATTGTCGAACCCTTCGGCCGCGTAGCGCCAACCGGTCGCCTCCAGCCCGTTGCGGTTCATGTCCTTGCAGGTCAGGTGGAGGACCACCCGCCGCCGCTGGTCGGCTACCAGCCCGGCCAGCCAGTCGGGGGGCAACATGGGCACCCCACCGGGACTGTCGGTGATCGAAATCCAGCCGATCCGCTCGTCGGCCAGCAGCGATTCGGCCAGGCTACGGGCCCGGTCCGGGCAGTCGACGGGCGAAAAGCCTCGCGTGGTGACGACTTCCGCCCCGTAGACGAAGCGGTCGCCGGCGAGCATCTGCCGGTATTGCAATGCGTTGCCGGTATCGGTCACGATGGTTCCCTTGATTTCCACGGTGCAAAGCAATCTCGGATTCGGGGGCCCGGGGCCCAAAACGATCCCGCCGCCCCGCCGAGCCCGACCCTGTCCAATTGTGTGCAGGAACCACCCCGGAGGGCAAGCTGTCGTCAAACTGACTGCGCTCTCGGCCGGGGCTTGGGCTGCCGCTTCGGCCGGGAAGGTGATAGACTACTTACCTTGGTTCCCAACCGGACTTTTGCAGAATGGCGACACGAGGTCCCCTCTCCCTCCGGGAGAGGGTTAGG
>CAYZWG010000293.1:0-7109 GCA_964481605.1 uncultured Planctomycetaceae bacterium | reverse complement strand
CGCTGGAGCAATTGCGCCAGGCGATTCTGCTTTCCGACCAGGACCCCAAGCTGCACGTGATGATGGCGGAAATGAAGCTGGCCCTGGGCCGCATTCAGGGCGCCCGGGAGTCGGCCCAGCAGGCGCTCGACTTGGACCCGTCGCTGGCCCAGGCCTGGGCCGTGCGAGGCCGGGTGCGCCAGGCGGGCGGCGATGGCTGGGGTTCGCTGGCCGATTTGCAGCGGGCGGTGGGCCTGGACCCCCACAACGGCGACGTGCAAACCCGCATCGCCGAACTCTACCTGCGGCTCGATCGACCGCAACAGGCGCTTGCCGCCGTCGACCAACTGGCCGAAAACTGGTCGGCCGGCGAAGAGCCCCAGTACGTGCTCGAGCTGCAAGGGCGAGTGTATCTCGCCTTGCGGCGTGATGACGAGGCGGTGGAGAGCTTTGTGGCGGCCGCCCGGCGGGGGCCGCTCACGCCGGCGCTGCTCTATCAATTGGCCGAGGCACAACTCAAGGCCGGACACCCTCGCCAGGCGGAGTCGGCGGCGCGGGAAGCACTGGCCATGGACCCCCGGCACGAGCCCAGCCATGCGCTGTTGGCCGAGTTGAATGCCGCCCGCCCGCCGCCTGACGCCGTGAGGCGATAAGCCACGCCGTGTCGAGGGCGGGCCGGATCATCACGCCTCACCCCGGTGACCGTTCGCGCCCCGGCGCCAGCATTGATTTGTCCGCTACAACCGGCCCACTCGATTTGACGAGGCCCAGTTTGCGCGCTAGGGTTGCGAGGATACTGGCGCAGCGTTCGGCGTCCAGCGTTCGGCGCGGGTCTCCCTTGCGTTCGGCGCGGGTCTCCCGACCCCGCCGAAAACGCCAAACGTCGTCCTCACCAGGGGCCGCTTGGAGCGATCCGAAGCGAAGGAGCAACGACCATGACGCAAACTTTGGACACCCCCGACGATACCTTCGCGGATCGCCGCAATCGCGATCATTCGGTCTGCCTGCCCGCGGGCGAGCGACGCCAGTTTGCCAACCGCCACGACGACCTCTCGCCGGACGCCCGCGACCTGGCCCAAGCCATCGACCAGTACAAGATTCGCCACCGGCGGCGTTTCATTACCTACGAAGAGATGCTCGGCGTGGTGAAATCGCTGGGCTATCACAAGTAGGCAAAAGCCCGATCCGCCCACGGTCGCCTCAAGGCAGCGGAAACGGCAGCCCGCGCGACCAAATCTCCACTTCCGTGATGAATCGGTGACGGGGCTCGCTTCGCAGCCGGTACTTTTCCACCGGCTCTTTCCTTGCGGTCACCCGAAGATTCTTGCCGACGCTCCAAACCAGCGGCTTCCCCGCCGCCACCAGCAGTGTCTCTACCTTCTTGCCGGAGAGCCGCGGATCACGTTCCGTCAAGGCCACCGGCAGCCCTTGGCGAAAGTAGCGGAACGGCTCGCCCGCGTAGGGGTCGATCGGCATCTTCTTCAGGTAGGTGCCCACCAACGGGTCGAGGCTCCGGGGCAGCTCCCCGTGCTCCCGCTCCCACGCCTTCAAGGCGAGCCGCAGCAGCGTTGCCCGACGCCAGACGAGCACGTCCCATTCCTGCTCCAGAAGCATGTCGGAACCCCACCAGAGCTGGTTCATCACCGAGGTGGCGAGAGTCCACGGGGGCGGATGGGGCCAGACCGGCTGGAATCGCAACTCGACGTATTCCCCCCGGGCAACGGCCGTCTCGGCCTCTCGAATCCTCTTCAGTTCTTTCGCGACGAGATAATTCAACTCGCGGCGTCCCCGGGCCCGCTCCCACGGCAGCATGTAGAGTGCCGCAATGCCCCAACTCCGCGGCTTCGACGCATGGAACCCCGCCATGATATCAGCCAGGTCCCCGTCGAATATCCGCGACATGCGGACGTACACGCTCTTGACCTGGTCGGCACGGGAAGGAACCGCGGAGGTGAGTTCGGCGATTTCCTTGACGGCGGCGGCGATCCGCTCGGGTGTTTGCCCCGGCTGGGCCGCCCAGTCGGCAAGGGCATCGTACACGTTGCGCTCCGTCAGGTCCGCGTACCACGACGGTTCCGCCGCCCGGCGTCGCGCCTGGTTCGCCATCCTCAGCACCGCCAGGTAGCGTTCCAGCGCCGCGTCCAACTCGCCCTGGCGTTGGAGCCGCTCGGCATCTTTCCGGAGCATGTGGCTCAACGAATACGCCACCTGGGGAAGCGGCTCGGGCGGCCCGTTTGGCTCGAAGGCGTCGCAGGCGGGTCGCCGGCTCGCCTCCATCACCATGGCGATCGCCGCCTGCTTGTTCTCTAAACGGGAAGCACGGCGATACATCTCCGCCGTCCGGCGGGCCTCGGGCGACGCCGGCCGAGTGAACTCCTCCACCGAAAAGCCGGGCTCGACCAGGGGGATTTCCACCACGCGATAGACGCACACGCCGCTGACGATCGCCACCCCCGGCACGACCAGCACGAGCACCACGGGCAGCCAGGCCCCGAGCGTGTTCCGCTCCAACAGCCAGCCCGAGGCCCGCAGCCGCGTGGCCGCCAAGAGCAGCAGGGGAATGGGCACCACGGACCACCACAAATCGACCCCCGCGACGAACATCAATTCCATCCACGCGGACAACGCCACCGTACACGCCACCGCGGCGGTGCCGGCCAGGATGCTGCTCTTCAAGAACATCGACCACAACTGCCCCACCGCATAGGCTGCCACGACACAGGCCAGAATTGCCCCGGCGGCCTGGAGGAGGTTCCACTGCCGGCTCGGCGTGTTCAGCAACGCGCGGTTCGTCATCGAAACCAGTGCCGCGCCCGGCCCCACCAGCCACACGGCCAGGACCAGGGCCCAAACGAGGTGGCGGCTGAGCCACATCGCGCCGGGCCGCACGCCCCGATTGGCAAGAAACCGGAATTGCCGTTGCCGCTGATCCGCCATGAAAACGCTCGCCCCGGCAATCGGCACGGCAATTACCGCCGCCAGCAGGAAGAGGGGAGAGAGTTCCCCGGTGTGGCGGAAGTCGGAGAACAGGGAAACGTGATGGAAGCCAATCGCCACCAGGGTGGCACGGATCACGACCGAAACCGTCCCCAGCAGTATGGGGGCCACCATCAGGCTGAGAATGGCGATCATCGAGCGCGACTGTCGCCATTGGAGCCAGACCAGCCGGCCGAAGGCGGACGCCCGCGACGGCGAGGTCTCCCAGCCGCCCGCGACGCCCGGGCCGGTGGGGCCGCTCGCCGCCGCTTCCCCGGCCACTTCGCCGGATCGCACTCGCTTCTCGCCCAACCACCGCAGCGTCAACCAGACGTCCACCAGCCCGATTGCCGCCGCCACGGCCATCCGGCTGGGCAGAACGGCGGCGTAAAAGCCCATCCCCATCAGATGAGAGTTTCCTTGCGAGGCCAGGGAAAAGACGCTCCACGACGCGCCGGCCGCACCCAGCATGGCCGCCTTCATGGGCTGCTTCAACAGCAGCGAAAAGAGCATCCCCCAGACGAGCAACTCGACCCAGGCAAATCCCCACAGCCCCCACGCACCGTGCAGAAAGCCGGCCGACGGCAGTTGCCCCCTGCTGAGTCCCACGGCCGCCAGCCAGCACACGAGGAAAAGAAGCGGTGTGCTGATCGTGGCGAAAGCGAGCTTGCCGACGAGAAGCTCCGCCGGCTTCAGCGGCAGTCCGCGGAGAAAGTCGTAGGTGCCCGCCTCGTGCTCGGCGGCGAACATCGTGGCCCCGCAACCCAAGCCGTGGAAGGCGGGCAAGCCGATCGCCACCATGAAAAGCGCCGTCAGATCGCCGCGGGGCGAAACGGCCGCCGCCACGAGTTCCAGAAAGATCGTCAGCACGGCCATGGCGGCCCAAAACGGCCCCAACAGCCGCAGTTCCTTCCAGACCAGCCGATGGATGATCGCGCCGTTGATCGCCACGGTGTCCTCCCAGCAAGTTGGGCCGGCCGTGCCGACCCGGTCTAAGGCTCCGGCCGAGCCGGAACCTCGCCCGGCCGGCCCTGCATGTAGGCGACGAATATCTCCTCCAGGGCCGGGGCCCGAACCTCCACCGCCTGGACCCCGGCCTTGCTCTTGAGCTTCTCGGCACTCCCCGCGTGCATCCCCCGAATCAGCGAGCACCACTGCCGCCCCTTCCAACGCTGGGCCAGCAGCGTGCCGTTAGCCGAGGGCTCGATGGGCGGCACCTTCTCCGTGATCTCGTCGGCGAAAGTGACCGTCACCTCGCGAATGCTCGCCTTCAAGTCGTCGAGCCGCTCGACCAGCAGCAGTTCTCCCTTGCGGACGATGGCCACGATGTCGGCCACCCGCTCCACCTCGACGATCTGGTGGCTGCTCAAAAAGACCGTCCGTCCGCCCGCCGCTCGATCGACCATGCTCTCCAAAAACTCTCGCCGCACCAACGTGTCCAGGCCCGAGGTCGGCTCGTCCAGGACCAACAGGTCCGGGTCCAACGCCAGGCCCAGCGAGAGGGAGACCTTGGCCCGCATCCCCTTGGAGAGGGCTTTCAGTTTCCGCTTGCGGGGCAGGCTAAAGCGGTCGGCCAGTTGCAGGTAGCGGGTGAGGTATCCGTCGGCGTAGAATCCGGCGGCAAACCAGCCGATCTGGCGAACGGTCATCCAATCGTAGAGCGTGGGCCGCTCGGGCACGTAGCCCACGCTGCGGCGAATCTCCAAGCCCCGTTTCGCGCTGGGTAGGCCCAGCACCTCGGCGTGGCCCGAATTCGGCTGGGCCAGCCCCAACATGATGCGGATGGCCGTGGTCTTGCCGGCGCCGTTTTCGCCCAACAGCGCGAAGACCGCGCCCCGGGGCACTTCCAGCGAAACATCGGCCAGGGCCACCTGGGAGCCAAAACGCTTGGTAACGTGGTCCAGTCGGACGACCGGTTCCATGGATCACCCCCCCTCTTTCTCGATTGCGGCCAGTTCGTCTTCCACCAGTTGGCGCAGGTCTCCGTCGCCCAGCCGGCCGTGCTTGGCCTCTTGCAGCACGGCCCGCAGCCGGACCCGAATCAGCACCAGCCGCTGGCGGCGGCAGGCCTCCGGGGCACCGTCGGCCACGGCCAGCCCGGTCCCCCGCACCGCCTCCAGCACGCCATCATCCTGAAGCCGGCGGTAGGCCCTGGCGACCGTGTTGGGGTTGATCGCCAACTGCCGGGCAAGCTCCCTCACGGAGGGGACCAGTTCTCCGGGTCGGACGGCGCCGTCGGCCACCGCGAACTTGACTTGGCGGACGACCTGGTCGTAGATGGCCAGCTCGCTGGAAGGTTCGATATGGAGAAACATGTGGCGTCCTCTGTACTATCTACCTAGTACAGTAGACAGTCGAGGCCGGCAAGTCAAGAGGGTGGGGAGGCTTTTTTGTCTCCGGCGTTTCACTTTAGTAAGCCGGGTCGCGACCCGGCCTGTAGCCCCCCCCCGAACGATGGGGTTCAGTTGTCCGGTCGGGGTGACCCTGCTAGACTATTTTCCGGTTGAGGCCCTATCGGGCACGTCGCCATGGACGATGCTCGCGGGCGAATTTCTTTTGGCGTTGAAGCCGGGGAGATGCAGCACGATGCGGATTGCGGTCGGGAGCGACCATCGCGGGGTCACCATGCGGGCCAAGGTCGTCGAACTGTTGCGGCGGCTGGGACAGGAGGTCGTCGATGTCGGCACGAACGAGGAAGGCGCCGTCGACTATCCGGATATCGCCGCGCTGGTCGCCCGCCAGGTGAGCACCGGCGAAGCCCAACGCGGCATCCTGATTTGCGGCACGGGTTTGGGAATGTCGATTGCCGCGAACAAGTTTCCCGGCGTTCGGGCCGCCCCCTGCCACGACGAGATCGCCGCGGAGATCAGTCGTCGCCACAACGACCTCAACGTCTTGTGCCTCTCGGGCGACATCCTGGGCGAACGACTCGTCGACCGCCTGGTCGAAATTTGGCTGAACACCGAGTTTGAAGGTGGCCGGCACGCCCGCAGGGTGGAGAAAATCACCCTGCTGGAGCAGCAGAACGGGCGATGCGAGAAGGAATCCGGGAGCTGAGGCGACCCGGTCCCCGCGCCAAGCGCTGGCCGGGCCGCCGGCGAGGTCGGGAGACCTGCGCCGAACTTGGCCCTGCGGCGGCAACTACGCCAGGTCGCGATCCTCGAACAACAAGAGCGCCAGCAGCATCGCCACGGTGCAGTAGAGGACGCAGTAGAGAAGGGACGCGCCGAGATAGACGAGGCTGACGTGCTGGCCGGTGGAAATCGCGGTCTCCATGTTGAAATCGGCGAGAACCGGCAACACGGCGGCGGAGAAATCCCCCGCAAAGCGCACAAAGTCATTATTGCCCACCGACGAATTGACGAGCATCGGCACGACGTGTCCCAGCACGTAGACCGACACGCAGATGATCAGGTTGGGCAACATCGGCAGCCGGGTGGAAATGGCCACGCTGATCGAGGCCAGCACCATGGCCTCCATGAATCCCAGGGCCAGCCCCGGGGCGACCTGCACAATCTCGGCGTAACACTCCGTGGCCGTGGGCTCGGCCTTGGACGATTCTCGCGCGTCGTAAACCACCTTGTAGGAAATGCTCGACAGGAACAGCGCGCCCAGCACGATAAACAAGATGGCCACCGGGCCGATGATGCCCAGGAACTTGCCGAAGATCAGTTGCGCTCGCCCGATCGGCTTGGAGAGCAGGGTCAGTGCCGTGCGGCCCTCGATCTCCTCCGAGATCGACACGCTGGCGGTCCAGACGGCCAGAATCACCGCGAGAATCTTGATCAACGTGAGGTCTTCGGCCTTGACCATCTTCACGTCTTCGCCGAACGTGTTGTAGGGCAGGATGAGAAAAATCCCGATGGCAACCACGCCGATGGCCAGGATGACGTAGAACAGGGGCTGCCCCATCGCCTCTTTCGACGTGGTCTGTGCAATCGCGGCCACCTTGGGCAGCACGAGTCGGAGGAGGTAGTAGCCGGCAAACACGGCCATCAACGTGACCGCGGCACCCACCCCCACTTTCCAAAGCGGCTGCAGCCAAGGACTGAGTACCCCGAACAGGAGAAGCTCACCGCCAAACAGGTTCATCTGCCTATTTCCGCAACAAAAAAGGGAAAAGAACGGGAAACGCGGTATCGCCTGCCTGCACC
>CAYZWG010000292.1:0-7137 GCA_964481605.1 uncultured Planctomycetaceae bacterium | reverse complement strand
GTCGCCAAGGGGCTTGCCGCCGAACGGGTGTTGCCTCGTCGCCCGCTGGGTCCCTCATCACGACGGTCCTCGCCCCCCGTCTAATTTCGCATCCAGCCAAGATTTAGACCTACCGGCTCGAATGACTAGACAGTAGAGTTAGTGAGGGCTGGATGGCGGCCGTGGGGAGGCAAGGTTGCGTCCCCCTCTTCCCATCGGATTTCAAACCTGAAGGGGTGTTGCGTGCAACAGGGTCAGTCGGGACGAGTTTGGGAGCGATACGCCCTTTTTTTGGCGTTATCAATCGGTTTCCTGCTCCTCCACAGCTTCATGACGATGCGCCTGAACCCTCCCCCCCAACGAGGCGGGAAGAACGTGGCCAAGGCGCCCGCCGAGGAACCGCCCCCGTTGGCCGAAGCCGAGGGCAATGAACCGCCCAACGAGGAGGCCGCGACGCCACCCAGTGAGGACGCCACGGCGCCGCCCAGCGACGAGGATCAGGCCGAAGTGCAGCCGGAAGCCCCTCCCGTCGAGGGGGTCGGCAAGCCTGCCCCACAGCAACCCCCCGAGGAGCCGGAGGTCTGGACCACGCTGGGGTCGATCGACCCGACCAGCCCCTACCGCATGTTGGTGACCCTCACCAACCGGGGGGCGGCCGTCGCCCGAATCGAGTTGAATAGCTCGCGGTACAGCGAATTGGAGGACCGCAGCGGGTATCTGGGCCATGTCGCGCTCGCCGAGGACGGGGCCCAGGCGGGCTGCCCGGTGCAGGTTGTCGGGCCCGGCACGCCGGCCGATCTGGCAGGGCTGAAGCCGGGCGACCGGATCGTGGGGGTCGATCGCCAGGGAGTCGACAACCGGGCGGACCTGGTGCGGATCCTTCGCCAGACCAAGCCCAAGCAGCGGGTCACGCTGAGCGTGTTGCGCGGGGGCGTGGCCCAGCAGTTGACGGCGGTGCTGCGGCGGCGACCGTTGGAGGTGGTGCGGCCCGAGGCCGACGACCCGCTTTCCTTCTTGTTGACCCTCCACCAGATCGACAAGGCCGTGTTGCCGGACGACGAGCCGGTGGAGCTTGACGAGGAGGCGAAGAAACAGGAATTCCGTGCCCGGCTGCCGCGGATCGACAAGGAGCTTGACGGCGTGGCGCTTCGCCGGGCGACGTGGGAGTTGGTCGCGGCGGAGGCGGACCGGGCCGTGTTTCGCCGGCGGCTTCCCCAGTGGGGGCTGGAGGTGGTGAAGACCTACCAGCTTGCCAAGGTTCCCGAAGCGGCGCACGGGGAGCTGACCTATCCCAGCTATCACCTCGTGTTCAAGGTGGAGATTCGCAACGTGGGAGAGGCTGCCCGGCGCGTGGCCTACCAATTGGACGGCCCCACCGGTTTACCCAGCGAAGGGGCCTGGTACGCCAGCAAGGTCGGCCCGGGGTGGGGGCTTTACGGCTTGCGCGACGTTCTCTTCTCGTTTGACCACCAGATTCCGGAAGTGACCAAGTGCGTGGAGATCGCCACCGACAAGCTGGGACCCAGCCAGGTGGACGAGCACGCTTCCTTGACCTACCTGGGTGTCGACGCGCAGTATTTCTCCAGCATTCTGATTCCCCAAAAGGCGAACGCCTCGGAGCACTGGTTCGCGCAGGTCCAGCCGCTTCGCGTGGGTGGAGCCGAGCGGCGCTGGAGAAAGAAGACGGACACTTCCTGCCGGGTGGTCACGGTCGCGCGTTCGCTTGCGCCGGGTGAGGTGCTTTCGCACCAGTACCACATTTTTGCCGGACCCAAGCGGCCGCCCCTGCTGGAGCAGTACGGCCTCCGCAACAGCGTGTTTTACGGCTGGTTCTGGTGGGTGGCGATCCCCATGCAGTACACCCTCCACTTCTTTCACGACTACATCGTCTTCAACTACGGCCTGGCCATCATCATGCTCACGGTGCTGGTCCGCTTGTGCATGTTCCCCTTGAGCCGCAAGCAGGTGCTGGGGGCCCAGAAGATGCAGGAGCTTCAGCCCGAGATGAAGCGGATCGCCGAGCAATACAAGAAGGACATGGAGGCGCGGACCCGGGCCCAGCAGGAATTGTTCCAGAAGCACCACTATCATCCCTTGAGCGGCTGCCTGCCGATCTTCATCCAACTGCCGATCTTCATCGGCCTCTATCGCTCGCTGATGGTCGACATCGAGCTACGCCAGGCCCCGCTTCTCTGGAACGGCATCCGCTGGTGCTCCAACCTGGCCGCCCCCGATATGCTCTTCCAGTGGCGAGGGTTCTGGCACTCGGTCGGCTGGGACTGGTTCAATACGGGACAGGGCATGTTCGCCCTGGGCCCTTACTTCAACCTGCTGCCGATCCTTACCATCGTGTTGTTCGTGGTTCAACAAAAGATGTTCATGCCGCCCCCCGCCGACGAGCAGCAGGCGACGCAGCAGAAGATGATGAGTTTCATGTTTCTGTTCTTCGGCCTGATGTTTTTCAAGGTGGCCAGCGGGTTGTGCCTGTACTTTATCGCCTCGAGTCTGTGGGGCGTGGCCGAGCGAAAACTGCTGCCCAAGTCGCAGAAACACCATGCGGCCGCCGGCGCGGCGACCACTTCGCCCGGACGGGGAAAGAGCATCGCCGGCCGCCTGGGCGTCGGCACCGCCGGTGCCTCGGCCGGATCCGACGGCGAGAAGGCCGCGGCCAGAAAAAAGAAACGCAAGAAAAGCCGCGGGCGGCGCTAGGAAATCGCCCGCCGGCGACGGTCGGAAACGCAGCCCAGCCGATGCTCGATCCGCTCGACGACACGATCGCGGCCATTGCCTCGCCGCCGGGAGGCGGCGGCCGAGGCATTCTCCGCCTCAGCGGGCCGGGGGTGGTCGCCTGTCTGAAGCGGCGTTTCCAGGCCCCGCACGGGCAGTCGCTGGACGGCCGGCGGGCGCCGGCGGCGCTGGAGGGGAACCTGCTCCTGGAGGACGGCCGGGTTCTGCCCTGCCGACTCTATCTCTGGCCCGACCGGCGCAGCTACACCGGCCAGCCGGCCGCCGAACTGCACACGTTCGGCAGCACCGCCCTGTTGGAAGCGGCGCTTGCGCGACTTTGCCGGGCGGGAGCGCGACCGGCCCGGCCGGGGGAATTCACCCTACGGGCGTTTCTGGCCGGACGGATCGACCTGACCCAGGCCGAGGCCGTGCTGGGGGTGATCGACGCGGCCGACGATGCCCAGTTCCGGGCGGCCCTGGACCAGTTGGCCGGCGGCCTTGGGGGGCCATTGCACCAACTCCGCGACGCCCTGCTGGAACTGCTGGCCCACCTGGAGGCCGGTTTCGATTTCGCCGACGAGGACCTGCCCTTTCTCACCGCAGAGCAGCTCGACGGCGACCTGGCCGGGGCCATCGAGCGGGTCGATTCGCTCCGCCGGCAAATGAAGTCGCGGTCGGAGGCCGCCGCCACGATCCGGGCCGTGCTGCTGGGCTGGCCCAATTGCGGCAAGAGCAGCCTCTTCAATGCGCTGCTGGCGAGACCCCGGGCGCTGGTCTCCGGCCAACCCGGAACCACGCGGGACTACCTCACGGCCGAGTTGGATCTCGACGGCGTGGAGTGTCTGCTGGTCGACACGGCGGGGGCGGAGCCCGAGGCCGGCGGCCGCCCGGGATCGATTGGCCAGGCGGCCCAGGCGGCCGCGCGGGGGCAGTGCCAGCAGGCCGACTTGCGAATCCTCTGCATCGATGGCGGCCGGCCCTTGAATCGCTGGGAACAGGCGCGGCTGGTGGAACGCTCCCCGCGCCGCCTGGTGGTGTTGACCAAAAGCGACCTGGCGGCGTCGGCGGAGCCGGGCGTCTGGGACGTTCGCACCAGTTCACTCACCGGCGAGGGAATCGGCACGCTGCGCCGGCAGTTGCGGGAAGCGGCACTGGAGTCGGCCGGCCCGGAAACCCGGGTGGTGGCGGCCACGGCGGCGCGGTGCCGCGATTCGCTCCGCCGGGCGGCGGAAGCGATGCAGAGGGCAAGGGAGATCGTCGCATCGGCGGGGGGCGAGGAGCTGGTTGCCGCCGAGCTGCGGCTGGCCCTGGACGAGTTGGGCAAGGTGGTGGGGGCGGTTTACACCGAGGACGTGCTGGATCGAATCTTCAGCCGGTTTTGCGTGGGAAAATGACCCGGCGGGGGCCACGGCCGCTTGCCGAGTCTTGGCAATCTTCCGGCGTTTCTTGCGATGGACGGCGGCTCCGCCTATGCTGGGTAGGTTGATGCGTGAATGGTCCGGTGGCCGGCGGCCACTTTGCCGCCGTGCCTGGCCCGGGCTTTGCCGATCCCGATTGGGAGAGACACCATGAGAACACCCCCACTCTTGCTGAGGAGTTTTTTGAGCCTGCTGTTGGTGGCGACGGTCACCACCGCGCTCGACGCGCAACAGCCGAAGCCGCGCAAGCGGCGGGCCCCCAACCCGGCCTTCGCCCCCGTCAAGGACGACCCGGCGCTACCGCGAGTGCTGCTGATCGGCGACTCGATCTCGATCGGATACACGTTGCCGGTGCGCGAGGCCCTGGCGGGCAAGGCCAACGTGCACCGCATCCCCACCAACGGCGGGCCGACGCTGCGGGGCCTGGAGTCGCTCGACCGGTGGCTGGGCGACACGAAGTGGGACGTGATCCATTTCAATTGGGGCCTGCACGACCTGGTGGACTTCAACGGCAAGCAGCAGGTGCCGATCGAGCAGTACGAGAAGAACCTGGCGGAGTTGGTCCGTCGGCTGAAGAAGACCGGCGCCAAGCTGATCTGGTGCAGCACCACGCCCGTGCCCGAGGGCTGCTCGCCGCCACGGGAGAACAAGGATGTGCTGGCCTACAACGCGGTGGCCGCCGAGATGATGCACTCCGAGGGGATCGCGATCGACGACCTGTACGGCTTTGCCCTGCCGCGGTTGAAGGAGATTCAGCGCCCGCGGAACGTGCATTTCACGCCGCGGGGGTCGAAGGTGCTGGCCGGGCAGGTGGCGGCGTCGATCTTGAAGGAGTTGGGCAAGTAGGCGGCGGAGGGGGCGGGTGGGACAGGCTGGACCGGCCGATCTGCGGCGAGTAGCATGAATGTTGAAAGGCCGGTTGAGGAGGGTCCAATGAATCCCGATACGATTCCGCCTGAACTGAGGCAGTTCGTGGAGCAAGAACTCGCCACGGGGCGGTATCAGTCCGCCGAGGAAGTGATTGCCGATGGGCTTCGTTTGCTGCGCGGACGGAAACTCCACGAGCTTCGCAAGGATCTCGACGCCGGGCTCCAGCAGCTTGAACGAGGCGAGGGCATCGAACTCGAAGACGAACGCTCGTTGCGGGAGTTCTTCGACGCCGTCAAGGCTGAGGGGAGAGAACGCATGGAGGCGGGGCGAAAGGGGAAATGACACGGGTAGCCCCGATAGCTCTGCTATCGGGGTGCCGCAGGCACAGGAGGCGAGGATTGCGGCGTGCCGCACTGCCGCCATGGACGGCGGGGTCAGGAGACCCTCGCCGAACAGGGCAGCCCCGCGCCGAACAAGTGCCTCTTGCGGCTACGCCGCCTGAGATAGGCGAGCTATCAGGGCCACCCGCGGCCCGGCCGGGCCCTACACGTCCGGCTGGGGATCGCTGCCGGGCACGTGCGTGCAGTCGGGCTCGGCTTCGAGGTAGTCGCCGGTGACGGCGTAGGCGCGGGCGCGGCTGCCGCCGCAGACGTGGCGATATTCGCAGGCGCCGCAAATGCCCTTGTATCGGTCGGGGTCCTGCAGGGCTTTGAAGACCGGGTGCTGCTGGTAGGTTTCCACCACGGAGTCCCGGGGGAATCGGCCGCAGACGACCGGCAGGAAGCCGGCGGGGTAGATTTCGCCGATGTGGCTGGTGAACATCACGCCCCGGCCGTCGGTCACGCCCAGGGGGGCGCGGTGCATGGGTTTGCCGCCGGCGGGGTGCCCCGGTTTGCCCTCCCGCGGCGGGGCCAGCGGGTGGCCGCCGTGCTGGAGGACCCAGCGGCGATAGTGCGGGGCCTCGGTCGTCTTCACCGCGAACGGCTTTGTGCAGGCGTGGTGCCAGAGCTTTTCGAAGGCGATCTCGTACTCGGGGGGCGAAATCCTTGTCTCCTCCACGCCCCGGCCCACCGGCACCAGGAAGAAGACCGACCACATGGCGATGCCCTGGTCGAGGAGCAACTCGGCAATCGCGTCGATCTGGTCGAAGTTGCGGCGGGTAATCGAGGTGTTGACCTGGACCGGGAAGTCCAGGTCGCGGGCGTCGGCCAGCATCCGCAGGGTCCGCTGAAAGCTGCCCTCCCAGCCCCGGAAGGCGTCGTGGGTGGCGGCGTCGGCCCCGTCCAGGCTGATCCCCAGGGCCCGCACACCCGCCTGCTTGGCCCCGGCGAAGGCCTCGCGAGTGGCCAGGGGGGTCGCCGACGGCGTCAGCGCCACGTGCAATCCGCGGGAGACGGCGTGGCGAACCAGCTCGAACAGGTCGGCCCGCTTGAGCGGATCGCCGCCGGTGAACACGGTCATCGGCGGCCGCTCAAAGGTGGCCACCTGGTCCACCAGGGCCATCGACTGCTCGGTCGAAAGCTCTCCCGGATGGGGCTCCTCCTGGGCGCTGGCCCGGCAGTGCTTGCAAACGAGGTCGCAGGCCTGGGTGACCTCGTAGTAGAACATGAGCGGATTGCGGCCGAAGTCGTCGACCGTGTAGGGGGCGTGTTGCACGGGATCAATCCTGTTCGCAGCGGTGAGGGATTCTACATGAAGCGGCGCCAGAGGCGGGCGGTTCGGGGTCCGGCGGGACGCTCAATCGAGACACCCCGGGCCCGGTCGAATCGCGGATCACCCGGCGGTACCAGACCGAATAGTAGCGGAATCGGGCCGGCATGTGCGAGCCCACCGAGGCCAGCACCACGACGCCCAAGAGGAGCACCAGGCGATGTTCCCAAACCAGCGGCACCAGCCCCACCAGCACCAGTTTGGCGATGGTCATCAGGCCGCGACCCTGGTGGAACCAGACGAGGCTCCCGCCCGCCTCGACCGCCGCCAGGCCCGCGCCACTGGCCACGCACAGCCACAGGCTCCCGGCGAGCTGATCTTTCGCCACGTCAAAGGCATGACCACCCAGGAGGATGCCCATGGCGGCCAGGTGTAGCGTGCGGAGGGCAATATTCCACGCCCGCAGGCTGGTCAACAGGCTGAGCTGGTTTCG
>CAYZWG010000291.1:0-7149 GCA_964481605.1 uncultured Planctomycetaceae bacterium | reverse complement strand
TCCTCCCGATCCTGGAGATAGGCCACCACCACGCCGTCAATGACGTTTCGGTAGTCGGTTACGAATTGTGGCCGGATTTCACGAAAATACATCAGTGGCAGGAAGGCCAGCCGCGGATTGATGGCCTTCGACCCGGCCTGGACTTTCTGCAAATAGGCCGGAGTGAAGAAGCCGTGATTGGCGTAGAAATCGTCGATCACCCACGCCGTCAAGTTGGGGTGGTTGACCGAGAGCCGAGCGATTTCTTCTCCCCATCGCACATAATCCAGGCGGAAGGGCTCCGAATACCGGCTGCCGTAGTTGGGCGGGCTTTCGGAGGGAGGCACCAAATAGACCCACACGTCGATTCCCGCCTGGGCCGCCTTGGGCAGAAATATCTTCAGATCGTCCCAATCCGTGGCCGCGTGCCAGATCAGCCAGTAGTACGTGGTGACGCCCAGGTCTTTCAACCGCTTCACCATCCTATCCGTATCCACACGCCCATCCGGCCTCCGCAGTTCCGAGTTGTAGTCGGCCAGATGCGGGCCAGCGAACGGTTGCCCCAGTGGTGATGCGTCCTGGGACAGCACGGGTATTGCTGTGGCCAAGACAACGACCAGACTCCCGATCCAATACCTTGCGTTTTGCATGGCAAGAGCCTTCCTGCACGGTGGTCGTGACCCCGCTCTCGCCCGGCCGCAAGCCGGGATGAACAAGGCCGAGATGGCGGCGTCCGCCCCCTGCGGGACGTTTTTTTGCCTGCGATGGCCCAGAACTGGGGGACTCCGGGCGGGGTTTGTTTTATGCCGCTGCTGCCGGGGCGTTTTCGGCCTCGCTTACCGTGCTTGACCGCTGCTTTCTTCTCCTCGAGCCTTGAGCAACTCCAACCTGGCCAAGGCCTCCCGTTTCCCGATGCCGCGAACAGCCACCAGGGCCGCAAGTGGCTCCTTGCGGGGCCGGGACTTCCCCTGTTCCCAGTTGTAGATCGTCAGAGATGAGACTCCCACCAGCTTGGCGTAATCCGCGGCCGACAAACCGAGCCGCTCCCGCTGGGACTTCACCGACCGAGCAGAGAAGCGGACGCCTTTGGTCGTTTCCTCGGCGGCCTGCGGCTCTTCCAGACGTTTCCGTTCCTGAGTCTCCAGGAAGGCGATCTTCTTCTCTTGATCCTGGACTTGCCGCTTCAGTTTGGCGATCTCTCGCCGGTACTGGGCGACCGCCTGCTTGGTCGCGCCGGTTTCGGCCCTGATTTCCTTCCTCGCCAAGCGGCGAATCTCCTCTTTCAATGCACCGGCCAAATCAGCCATCGGAATCTCCTTGAAGATCTTGCGTGCGCGCTCTAGCGCCTACCGAAACAGTCTGCTTCTCGTTGGCATTATAGCCCAAACGAGAGCGGCACCACAATTGCCCAAAAAGCGGCGGGCTGAGCATCCCGCCTGCCGAAGGCTGCTTGGAACCCTACCGCCTGCTGGCCCACGCTCGGCGAAATGGGCAGAATGGCGGCAGCACGGACTGGGTTTTCTGATAGTGCAAGCCACGATGGGATCGTGCCGATGAACCACTCGCCTGATACCCCCCAAGATCGTAGCAGTCCAGACGGGCCCCGTCAGTGGAAGTCCAAGGAACTGAGAGAACTGGAGGCACAGGCTTTCCCGTACGGTCCGCTGGAAGCCCTGCACGCCGGCAAATGATCGGAGCTTCCTGGACAACCAGGAGCTGAGCAGAATCACCGAAGAGGAGATGAAGGCCCTTACGGGCCCTGTCATGCGCGTGGGGCCGGAGGGAATTAAACCCACACCTGCCGGATTAAAAGTCCACTGTGGTGGCAGTAGACAAGGAATCGCGTAAGTTGTTGTTGTCGCACAAAGAACTCTCGGGCTTTTCGGCAGATACGGCGGGCGATCTTCCCAAGCTGGACGTCGGGGGTTCGAATCCCCTCTCCCGCTCTTTGAGGGGCTCGAATGCCGTTTCACCCGGCATTCGAGCCCCTTCTTCATTTCCCAGAGGGGTTCGCGCCAGAACCCATTCTCAAAGGTCCAGCGGGCCGACAGCGCCAAGGACCGGCTCAAGGAGCTTGATTCCGCCGTGGGGCGAAACCGGATTACTCGTCCTTGAGTTCGAACGTGAAATCGTTCTTACCGCTTTCGGCCACGGTGGCCGTGAGGCCGGAGGTCGCCTTGTCCTTGTACTTTGCGGGGAGGAGGTCCTTGGCCTTGGACTCTGCTGCCGGCTGGTTCCCCGGGAAGGCCTGTTTATAAGCTTCCTCTTCGGTTTGCGTTTCTCCGGAAGCAGCCTCTCCCTCGGTCTTGGAGATCATCACCGCGTAGGAACCGGGGACGGCCCCGTCGTCGGCGTTGATCGTGGTGAGCTTGAAGTGGCCCTGGGCGTCGGTCGTACCGGCGGCGGCCAGCCCACCCTTGTCTTGGGGCGAGAACGTGACGCTGGCTCCCTCGACGGGCGAGCCGTTGTAGGTCACCGTGCCCGAGACGGCCACCCGGGCGGGACCGCTGTCGGCAGGGCCGCTGCATCCGGCGAGGCTCACCGCCACGGCCACGGATACGAGAACAGCAAGACTGAATCGCAACATGTGAAAACTCCTTTGTGGTTGAACAACCGTTGTCTTGGTCCCAAGCTCCAGCTTGGGACCGCATTTCTGCGAAGCTCTGCTTCGCTTGCCGTGGAGCAAAACTCTCAGTTTGCGGGTTCCCAGCGGGCAGTGGCGAAAAAAGGCGCCGGGAAGGCCGTTGAAAAGCGGTTCCCGGCGCCTCTTCGCGTTTTCCCAGGTCGATGAAGGCAACTCAGAACGTGATTGGTTCGCCGCCGTCCTTGCTACCCAAAGCACCCCACACACCGTAAGGGCTCTGGACAAGCGCAGGACTCTGTCGGGTGGGCTCCGTCTGGGTCAGATCGCCAGTGTCGATGGTTTCGCTGAAGAACCGGACGGACCCATCCGCCATGGTGCCGTTCACACCGCCGGGGTGGAAACTGGACGGGGGACAAACGCCCCACTGCCACTCCCCACGGTCGTTCATGCAGGTTGGCTGGTTGGGTCCCAGCACGGTGTTGAAGCCGGTCGCCGTCATGAAGCCGCCGGCCCAGCTTCGTCCCAGAATCTGCCAATGGCTGCTGCCGAACGGCGGCAGGAGCGTGCCGTTGGGGCCTTTCGCGGCCAAGCACTGGCTGGGGTTGATGTCCAAGCCGGTCCTTGTGCAAATGCCGCCGAAAAGCCGGTCGCGGATGCCGGAGTAGACGACGCGCTCGCTGAGCGCGATCGTGTTGCTGGTACCGTCCCTGATACTGGCGAAGGAAAGCTTCGAATAGTACCCGAAAATCCCTCGCGGGTTGGCGAGACTGTGTGCACTGCGGATGGAGTCGCCGCGGCTGAAGACATAGTTCTCATAAGCGCCGCCGCTGGTCGAAATGGTCGCCGCGTTGCCGTCCGAGGGACACAACAGATCGGTGATTCGGATCCGCCAAAGATAACCACCGCTGCCGTAGTTGCCCCGCATGGGGTACGGCCCCCACGGGCTCCAGACTTGGCCGGCGGGGTCCGTGTACCAGGAAGTGACCTGGTCATAAAGGGGCCCTTGCTCGAAGAAGGGCAGCATCATGGGAATGGGCCCCAGGTTCCGATTGTTGTGGCCGGGGGGCACGTCGGTCACACCCCAGCCACCCGGCGCGCTGGTTCCCGCCATTCCCGGGGGAAGCGAGCCGTAGGTGTCGTGATAGTTGTGCAACGCCAGCCCAAGCTGCTTGAGCTTGTTGGTGCATTGCGTCCGCCGGGCCGCCTCGCGGGCTGCCTGTACGGCGGGCAACAAGAGGGCGATCAGGATGCCGATGATGGCGATCACCACCAGGAGTTCCACCAGGGTGAAACCACGTCGAAAAAGGGACCGGAACATAGGCAAGACTCCTCGAAACAAAGAGAGGGAAAGAGGGGAACAATAACATTCACGCCGCGCGCCAGCGACCAAGAAACCCCCCACGCGCCGCGACCACGAGTGCCTCTTCCGGGCAGACAAGTCCACCCCCCACGACCTTTTCTAAACGAAGGGAACGGGCATTTCAAGCGACAAATAGAAAATATCGCGTTTTTGTCGGCGACGATGGGAATCTGCCGGACCGCTTCCGCCCTCGACGGCCAGCCCGGCTGGCGGGGTCATGACAACCACGAGAGGGGGGTGAGCTGGGGGTTGGCCGGCAGGGTTTGCGGGTTCCCAAGCGGGAGCCCCGTAGGGCCTGGCTGTGCGAAGCCGAAACGTGGCTGGCACCGCGAACCGGCGTTCGGCGCGGGTCTGGCGACCCCGCCGTCCCCGACCGATGTCTCGGTCCCAAGCTCCAGCTTGGGACCGCATTTCCGCGAAGCTCCGCTTCGTTTGCCGTGGAGCAAGACTCTCGCTTGGCGGGTTCCCAAGCTGGAGCTTGGGAACCAGGCGAAGCCGCGGCGGCGGCATTCACCGACGCAGCGTTTTCGGCGGGGTCGGGAGACCCGCGCCGAGCGCTGTTGCCGAGCTGTGCCTCGGTCCCAAGCTCCAGCTTGGGACCGCATTTCCGCGAAGCTCCGCTTCGTTTGCCGTGGAGCAAGACTCTCGCTTGGCGGGTTCCCAAGCTGGAGCTTGGGAACCAGGTCAAGAATCATCGCTGGGCTGTTTGGCCGCTTCCTTCGGTGATCGTGAGGAGGCGGTCCACGTCGACGTGTTCCAGCAGGTCGACACCGCCGCCGATCCAGCGAACCTCGATCCGGTCGACGTGGTCGTGCCGGGCCAGCCCGAAGTGGAGTCTCATGCCGAAGTGGCTCTGGTAGCCACGGCCGCTGTGGACTTCGTCGAGCTGGGTGAGGTCGCCGGCGACGACCTTGACGTGCGCTCCCACACCGTCGTGATTGGTTTTGGTCCCTTGCAAGCGGATTTCCAGCCAGTGGTTTTGATGGGCCGAGTCGTTTCTCAACACGGTGGGCGGCTGGCGGGAATTGAGGATCACCGCGTCGACGTCGCCATCGTTGTCGAGGTCGTCGAAGGCGGCGCCGCGGCTGCTCAACCGGGGAAGCATTCCATCGCCGCTGGAGTTGGAGACGTCGACGAATTTTCCCTTGCCCGTGTTGCGAAGAAGGATGTTTCTGACGCGGTAGGAGGTCGTGTCGTCGAAGAGGTCCACGTTGTCGAGGAGGTGGCCGCAGGCGATGAACAGGTCGCGATGGCCGTCGTTGTCGAAATCGACCAGCCCCGTGCCCCAGGTGACATACTGCTGGGTTCCCGTTCCCGCTCCGCTGAGGAGGGTGACATCCTCAAAGAGGCCGCCTCCCACGTTTCTGAAAAGGGTGGCCAGTTGGGTTTGGTAGGAGGTCTGATAAAAGTCGAGCAGCCCGTCGTTGTCGTAGTCGGCGCAGTCGACACCCATGCTTCCCTGGGCATCGCCGTGGAGATCGTAGGCCACGCCGGCGAGCAGTCCGATCTGGTCGAACTTGCCGTGGCCGTCGTTCTCGAAGAGATAGTTCGAGGTCACGTCGTTGGCGACGAAGATGTCGGTGTCGCCGTCGTTGTCGTAGTCGGCCGAGACCATTCCCATACCCCACGCGGCCTGGGCAGCAATGCCGGACTGGGCGCTGACGTCGGTGAAGGTGCCGTCGCCGTTGTTGCGATAAAGCGTGTCGGGTACGGGAGGAAAGAACTCGGGGCCGGGATAGACCGGCAGGCCTCGCCAGGTGGGCCGGACGTGCGTATCGTAGGAAAACTCCAGGTAGGCCGCCACGTAGAGGTCCAGATCGCCGTCGCCGTCGATGTCGAGAAAGCATGTGCCGGCACCCATTTTGTCCCCGTTGCCGGTACCGGTCTCTCGGGTGACGTCGGTAAAGGTGCCGTCGCCGTTGTTGCGATAGAAGACGTTGGGACCGTAATTGTTGAGGTAGAGGTCGAGGTCGCCATCATTATCGTAATCGCCGGCGGCCACACCCAATCCGTAGCCGGGATCGCCCACGCCGGCTTGCCGAGTGACGTCGGTGAAGTGGAAATCGCCGTCGTTGCGGTAGAGGGCGTTCACCGGCGGCGGGTCGAGCTGGGCGCCCGGCAGGGGCGAGCCGTTGAGAAAGTAGACGTCGATATCGCCGTCGCCATCGTAGTCGAAGAGGGCCAATCCGGCGCTGACCGTTTCCATGATGTAGCGACGGCCGCAACTGCCGTCGGTGTGGGTGAAATGGATGCCCGTACCGGCGGTGACGTCGCGAAGCTGGATCGGGCTCTGGGCGGGCGCGGGACAAAGCAGGCAGAGCCAGGCCAGTGCCGTGGCGGCGCACCTTCTCCCCGCTCGACCGCGCCGGCTGCGCCGATTGATCGAGGCCGGAACGCGGTCATTTGGATTTCTGGATGAGATCATAGGCCTGGCGGTATTTCGTGTTGTGGGGGTCCAACTGGACGGCTCGTCGGATGGCTTCCAGCGCGGCGCCGGCGTGGTCGAGCCGGCCTGCGAGCACACCCACGTTGAACCAGTAGTCGGCGTTTTGCGGATCGATCCGGGCGAGTTGCCGGCAGACGGCGAGCGCTTCCTCGAGGCGGTCGTGCTGCTCGTAGAGTTGGGCCAGGTGGGTGCGGCAGGGGGTAGCGTTGGGGTCGAGCAGGGCGGCTCGCCGCCACATCTCCTCCGCTTTTTCGGGGTTGGCGTGCTGGAGGTAAACGCGGGCGGCTTCGTTGAGGGTTTGGGTGGCGATTTGGCGGATGGAAACCAGGTCGCCGAACGCCCTGATCCGCTGGCCGTGGTCTCGCAGGGCCTTGGTGGCCATGCTGCTGAACTTTTCCATCAGTTGGCGGGAGTGGTCCTTTTGGCCCAGCCTGGCGTAGGCCGTGGCCAGTCCGTAGTAGGCTTGCTTCTGAGTGGGATCGGCGTCGATCGCCGCCTGGAACACTTGCTTCGCTCGCTCGTACTGCCGCAACTGGAGATAGGCCTGTCCGAGACAGACGACGGTCGCGGCCGAGGCGGTGTGCGCCTGCACGCTTTTCTTCAGCACGACGACCGCCTCTTCCATCTTGCCTTCTTTCATCAGGGCATCGCCAAGGAGAAAGGGAATCCGCGGATCGCCGGGGCTGAGCGCGGAGACCTTGCGGAACAACTCCACGGCGGTGGCGTACTGGCCTTTTTCCTTGGCGGCGTAGGCGATGCCGTAGTAGGCGTCGGCAAACC
>CAYZWG010000290.1:5186-7216 GCA_964481605.1 uncultured Planctomycetaceae bacterium | reverse complement strand
GCGGCCGGCAGAGCCGGCCCTACGGGCGGGGCGAAGTCGTGCCGATCGTGAGCACGCGGGTATCGCCCATCTTGAGCTTGAGGGTGATCTTCGGCCCCGGGCCGAGCGTTTCGCCGGTCATCAAATCGCGGACCGGCGCGGTGCGGCCGGTGTCCAGCTCGAGCGGACCGTCTTCCGCCGCGTGCAGGGCCAGGAAAGGACCGTTGGCGTAGACGTTGCAGTCGGTCTGGGTGAACAGGTGGACGCCGGCCCGCCGGGCAGCCGCCCGCAACAACTCGGCGGTCAACCCCGGCGGTCCCACGAAGAGCGAATCGCCGCTGTCGGTGGCTCGCAGGGCGACCGCCGCCGAACCGTCCGGGTAGACGGCCAGAATCTCGTCGGGCCGGGCGTCCACGGCGGCGAACAGTGGCTTGATCGGCTTCTCCACGCCGAACTCTTGCCGCAATCCCAGCCGTTTGCCGGCCTCGGTCGGTTTTGCCCGGGCCTTGGGCGGCGAGACCGGTTGCAGCTTGAAGCCGGTCAGCGCCTGCATCGCGTCGAGCGAGGTGCGGTATCCCTGGTGGTATGCGGGGGCGTAGCACCAGATTCTCAGCGAGCCGCGGGTGGCCTTCAGTAGGTCTTGGCGCTGTTGGGGTGAAAGACACCAGGCGTCGAGAAAGACGTAGACCTTGGCCTGCACCCGCCCGGCGGCCACATCGTCCAAGAGATACTGCCCGTAGGGCGTGCCCATGCGGCCCAGGGGTCGCCGCACTTCATACACGCCGGGCCGCGTGAGGGCGTCGCCGCCGGCGGCCACCCGAATCATGCTGGGCTCGTCGATCACCGCGGCCACCTGGGGGCGGAAAGGCCGGGGGTTGTCCAACAGCGGTTGGTCCAGGGCCTTCAGCCGGGCCATTTCGGCCCACATCCGCGGATCGTCGAACCAGCCGCCGGCGCCCAGGTCCATCCACCAGGTGCCGAAGTTGCGCAGCGCGCACTGGGCCGTGTTGCGAACCAGCAGGGCGTTGGTCCGCTCGATCGTGTCGACCCCGTCGCGCCAGCCGGGAAACCGCCCCGAGGCGAGATAGGTGCGGGTGTCGTCCTCGTAGAGCCACATCTTGCCGGCCAGGGCGACACTTTCGGCGGCGGTCATGGCCGCCCCGCTCTGGCCCAAGCCCCGGTCGAAATAGGAGATCGGCGAGCAGAGCAGGTCGACATCGGGACAATCCAGTACGCGCCGCAAGGCGTAATGGCCCGAGACGGCCGGCCCGTTGCGGATCGCCCCGAACTCAAACACGTAGCCGTAGAAGAAAACGACCAGCTTGCGACCCCGGCTCGCCTGCCGCACGGCCCGGGCCAACGCGCACACGCAGCCGGCCATCATCTCCTGCTGAAACTCGGCAAAGTCGATCAGCGGCCGCTCGGCCACCGGATCGCGGAGCATCCCGGCGGGGGCCGCCCGGCGGGCCTGGGGCGAGGGAATCTGGCTGCCGTCGAGCGTGGCCTGGGGATCGTGCCACGCGGCAGCCAGCGCGGCGTCGCTCTGGTAGCGATCGCCCAGCCAGCGCCGCCATGCGTGGAGCGAACCTTGCGAGTAGCCGCTCAGCGGCGACAGCCAGGTGTCCTGATAGAACCACTCGCCCGTATTCTGGCCGCAAGGATGATACCCCGCCGTGTGGCGGCCGAATTTCTCTTCCAGGTGCTCGACCAGCGCGGCCAGCCGCCGGGCGGCGTCGCGGCGGTAGGCGGGCGAGGCGACCACGACGCCCGTGTGCTTCTGCCCGCCGCGGTCCCAAACCATCACGTCGTCCGGGTGGGCTTCGCGCCACCAACGGGGCGCCCCCATGCCGATACGCGGCAACAGCAACGCTTCGGGATTCGCGTCCAGCACGGTTTGGCATTGCCGGTCGGCGGTCGACCAGTCGACCGGCTCGCCGGGCGGCGGCCAGGGCAGGGAAACCGGAAAACTCACCAAGTCGACCCCCACTCCGGCCGCCAGCTTGATCTGGGTCTCGAAGCAGCTTGGCGGTCCACCCAGAAACACGTACCGC
>CAYZWG010000290.1:0-5086 GCA_964481605.1 uncultured Planctomycetaceae bacterium | reverse complement strand
CTCGAAGTCGCACAAGGGGACCACGTCGCCCGAAGCGTCAAGGGCCTCGACGTGGATTTCGTCGAGGTAGACGCTGCCTGGACCTTGGCCGAAGCGAAAGTGCATTGTCGCGTGGGCCGGCTCGTCCTCGGTGGGGGAGAAGTCGAACGTGATCTGGCGGCCGTGAGGACCGATCACGAGCGGCCGGCTTCCCGGCGCTCCCCAGAACATTCTTGCGCGGACCGGCTTGCCGTCGACGACCAGCCGCGGCGCCCCCGAGGAGGCGTCGACGCGGACCGTCTCCGCGGCGGTGCCCGTCGCGACCCAACACACGGCCAGCACCAGGCCGGCCAGCGAAGTTCTTGCAATCATGGTGGTACTTTCGCCCATCGAGGAATCGATCGCTCGGCGCCGAGCCGGGCTTCTCTCCGTTCCCAAGCCGGAGCTTGGGAACCAGGGTATCCGGCCTACCAGACTCCGCACCAGCGAGAGTATAGGGGGACGCCGCGGCCATTGCAAAGGATGACGGAATCGGCACCCCGGGGGGCCGGGTTTCGCATTCCCGCGACGAAGATGCTACAATCCGCCACGGGAACGATCGAAACATCGCGGAAAGGAAGGGACCCATGCGCCGGCACATCCTCGACATTGCCTGGTTCGTTGTCTTCTGCCTGTTCGCCGTGGGCCAAGCCGGCGGAGGGCAGCAGCTTGGTACGGCACGGCCGGCCGGCGTGGTCGGCGACGGCCGGGCCGACGATACGGCGGCGATTCAACGGGCGGTCGACTCGGGCACCGGGGAGATCCGTTTCCCCAAGGGCGTCTATCGCCTCACCCGGACGATCACCGTCGACCTGGACCGCGTGGGGCCGACCTCGATCCATGGCGACGGCACGGCCAGCGTGGTGATGGCCGGCCCGGGACCGGCGTTTCGCTTTGTGGGCACGCACGAGGGGACCGCCGACCCGAAATCGGTCAAGCCCAACGTCTGGCAGCGTCAGCGGACCCCCATGGTCGACGGCCTGGAGATCGTGGGGGCCCACCCCCAGGCCTGCGGCATCGAGGCCACCGGAACGATGCAACTGACGGTCACCCGGCTGGTGGTCCGCAAAGCCCTGCACGGCATCCACCTGGTGAAGCGAAACCGCAACGTGATTATCGCCAACTGCCACATTTACGAGAACCGCGGCGTGGGCATTTTCTACGACGAGGTCAATCTGCACCAGTCGAACATCCTCGGCTGCCACGTCAGCTACAACGCGGCCGGCGGCATCGTGATTCGCGGCGGCAACGTGCGCAACGTCCACATCGGCACCTGCGACATCGAGGGCAACATGGGTGGTGCCGATTCGCCGGCCACGGCCAACGTGGTGTTGGATTCGACCGGCGGCTCGATCGGCGAGGTGGCCATCACCGGCTGCACGATTCAGCACAGCCACGGCGCGCCCGACTCGGCCAATATCCGCGTCAACGGCGAGAGCACCGCCCGGCCGTTCACCGACGAGACCCGCCACGGCAACATCACCATCGCCGACAACGTGCTCTCCGACGTGCAAGTGAACGTCGACGTGAGCAACGCCCGCGGCCTGACGATCACCGGCAACACGATCTGGATGGGTTACACGCACGATCTGCGAATCGACCATTGTGCCAGCGTGGTGGTCGGCGACAACGTCTTCGATCGCAACCCGCGATACGGCTATGGCGACGCCGCCGACGCCCGGGGTGGGCTTGTGTTTGGCGATTGCGACGGTGGCAGCGTGAGCGGAAACCACGTGCTGGGCGGCGGCGACGCGGAGGCCGCGATCGCGCTGCGCCGCTGCCGCCGCTTCAATATCACCGACTGCACGATCCTCGACTACGGCCGCTGTGGTCTGCTGCTGGAGGACGTTTCGGACAGCCGCGTCTCGGACTGCCTGATTCGCGACGACCGGCCGGACCAGGAGGCGTCGATGTCGCTCTCGCTGGGCGGCGGCCGGGGCAACATGATCGTGGACAATCGCCTGGGAAATCGCTTCCGCATCGAGCCCGAGTCGGCCCATCAGGCGGGCAACATGGTCGACGGGGATTAGCGAATCGGCCGGCGTGCGATAGAGGAATCACAATCATGAAAGAAAGCACTCGCTACGTGAAGATTGTCGAGTGGTCCGATGAGGACCATTGTTACGTGGGCAGTTCGCCTGGCTTGCTTTTCGGTGGGTGTCATGGAGACGACGAGAGGCAGGTATTCGAGCAACTCTGCCTTATCGTGGAAGAAACCATTCGCTTGTATCACGAGGATGGCAAGCCATTGCCTCCGCCCACATCGGGACGCGACTTCGCCAATAAAATGCAAGGGGTTGTCTGACGAGTTTCTGCTGCGGAAGGGCGATATTCGTGCGCACACGGTAGCGCGAGGATCCCGCCGAGCCGCGAATCACCCATGTGTCCCCTCGCTCCCATCACGGCTCAGCAGGAGCTTCGCCCTCCCGTTCGTTCGCCCTCGCCGCCGGCAAGGGCCTCAGTGGCGCTGGAGCAAGTCCAACAGCCGCCGGTCCAGCTTGTGTCCCTGCCAGGGCTCGTACTGGATGTCGGTTCGCCCCGAGTCGAGAATGCCGAACGAGCCGCGGAAATTCCACAAGGCGTAGCCGATCCCGTGGCCGTGGAGAATCTCCATCACGTCGCGAAACCAGGCGAAAAAGACGTCGTAGGGGGTCTTGTTGTAGCAGCCGCACTCGCCGCAGTGCACGCCGATCCGGCGGCGGGCCAACGCGGCCCAGGGGGCATAGTGGGCCTCCAGCCCCTTGCGGTCGAGCAGGATCGAGCCGTCTTTTTTTCTCAGCGGCCAGGTGGGCGTGGGAAAACTCGCCTTGCGGTCTACCCAACTGGCCCGGTAGTGGCTGATCCGGGCAGGATAGTAGGCGTGAACGCTTTGGGCCACCCCGCTGGGGATCATCGCCTCGACCGGCTCGTTGCCCACGCTCAGCCCGTCGATAATCACCGTCCGCCGGGGACTCCGCTTGCGAATCGCCTGGGTGGCGCGGGTCATCACGCGACGGTAGTCCTCGCGGGTCATGTAGCCGGCGCGGGGCCGCGGCGCCTCGTTGACCAGGTTGAAGCTCAACTGCTTGGTGGCGACGCCCTGATATCGCCGGGCGAATACGTCCCAATGATAGACGAAGGCTTCCTCGGCCCGCGCGTCGGTCCAGAGCACGAACGGCTCCCGCTGGGGATTGTTGATGCAGTAGCCGGGGGCGCGGTGAAAGTTGAGGTTCACGTGCAGCCCGTACTTTCCGCCCAACTCGACCGTGCGGTCGATCTGTTCGAGCGTTTTCTCGTTGATCTTGAAGACGTCGTCCGGGTTGAGCTTGCCGGAGGTACGCCAATCGGAATCGACCCACAGCCAGTAGTCCATGGGAATGCGGATGAAGTCGAATCCCCAGTCGCGAATCCACTTCAAGTCCTCCTCGCTGACGGTTCCGTCGCTGCGGCCGCCACGGCTTTTGGCCTGAAAGAAGCTGAGCAGGTTGAATCCTCGCCAGCGGGGAATCGTCGTCTGGGCCGGGCCGGCGGCCTTGGCCGGGCTGCCACCGGTGACGATTGCTGCCGCGGCCGTCGCCTGTGCGGCCGTTTTCAGAAAATCGCGTCGACTGGACCGGTTCATTTGGCGTTCTCCGTGGTGGTTGGGCTGGAGGCGAGAAGGGTCGCTTCGGCAAGGAGTGGCCGTTTGGGGGCGTGACTCGAAGCCGGGTCCAACTGTAGGCAACCGCCTCACGGCGTGCAAGCGGTGCGTGGCTTGCGGGCGTTGCCGGCGGGGAGCCCCTGGACAGCCCGAGCGATTTCGATAGATTGAGGGATTCCCTTTTGGCCCGCGGGAGGGCGAGGCTCCCGCCGAGCCGGGAAATCAGGGTGAATGCCGCCCCCCCCGGCTCGGCAGGAGCCTCGCCCTCCCGGAAATCGAGTTCGCGGTTTCCTGGCGGTGGGCCGCAACGTACGAGGAGAAGATTGGAACCATGGCAGATCGAGTCTACAATTTTTCCGCCGGTCCCGCGATGCTTCCCTTGCCGGCCTTGGAACAGGCCCAACGCGAGTTGGTGGCGCTGCCCGGCGTGGGCAGCTCGATCATGGAGATCAGCCACCGCTCGAAGACCTTCGCGGCGATCATCGAGCAGGCGGAAGCCAACCTTCGCGAGCTGTTGGCTATTCCCGAGAACTATCGCGTGCTTTTTCTCCAGGGCGGGGCCCAGCTTCAATTCGCCATGGTGCCCATCAACCTGCTTCGCGGCAGCGGCGAGTCGGCCGATTACGTGCTTGCCGGAACCTGGGGCAAAAAGGCCATGGCCGAGGCGAAGACCCAAGGCGGGGTTCGCGTCGCCTGGGACGGTGCCCCCAGCGAGTATCGCCGCATGCCCGAGGCGAGCGAACTCAACCTGAACCCCAACGCGGCCTACCTCCATATCACCTCGAACGAGACGATTCAGGGGATCCAGATTCGCCGGGAGCCGGAGACCGGCGAGGTGCCGCTGGTGTGCGACAGTTCGTCCGATTTTCTCTGCCGTCCCACGCCGGTGGCGCGGTACGGCATTCTCTACGCCTGCGCGCAGAAGAACGCCGGCCCGGCGGGGGTGACCGTGGTGATTATTCGCCAGGATTTGCTCTCGCGGTCGGCCGCCGATCTGCCCTCGATGCTCAGCTACCGCAAGCTGGCCGAGGCCAAGTCGCTGTTGAACACCGCGCCCACGTTTGCCATTTACATGGTCAAGCTGGTGACCGACTGGCTGCTGGGCGAAATCGGCGGCCTGGAAAAAATGCAGCAACAGAACCGGCGAAAAGCGGACATGCTCTACGGGGTGATCGACCAATCGGGCGGGTTTTACACCGGTCATGCCGAGCCAGAGCACCGCTCGCTGATGAACGTCACCTTTCGGCTGCCCAGGGCGGAACTGGAGCAGCCCTTCCTGGCGGAAGCGGAATCGCGAGGGCTCTGCGCACTCAAGGGCCACCGCTCGGTGGGCGGCTGCCGCGCGTCGATCTACAACGCCATGCCGGTCGAGGGCGTGGAGGCGCTGCGCGATTTCATGCTCGAATTCGCCCAGAACAACGCCGGTTGAATCGCCCCCCGGGGCGGAGC
>CAYZWG010000289.1:0-7245 GCA_964481605.1 uncultured Planctomycetaceae bacterium | reverse complement strand
ACGCGGTCGTTCCAGCGGAACGAATCGAATTGCTTGCCGGTCTTGGAAAAAGTGATGCCGGCCGGCAGTCCGCCCTGCCGCGCCGGATCGTGAACGACCGAGAACCACGGCGTGGCGATCGTGCCCTGCCAGGAACCGGCCGGGGGCGTGGCGGGCGAATCGAAGGTCAGTCGCAGCCGCCGGTCGCCACCTTGCGGAAGCTGGGCCACCACGGTCCCGGCGATATGACTCTCCGCGTCGAAATCCGCCGCCGGCACGAACTCAAACGGGATGGCCGAGCCGTCCCCGGCGTCCACGGCGCCGATCGACTCCGCGGCGACCGGACCGCGCTTGCACCACCGGCAGGCGGCCGTGAGGTCGACCGGCGCCACCACCAGCCCTTCGGGGGGCGCGTCCTCGACGACCAGCATCACCTCGGCGGCCGACGCCCCACCTGGGGCCTGGGCGAGGAGACCGAACAGCGCCAGCAGGCAGACCATCGACCAAGGCAGGCGTTTCATGGCGTTTTCCTCCTGCGTGGGCGAGTTTCCCAAGCGTCGATTCTCGGTGATTCGATTGGACACGGCGGCGGAACCCGTGTCAAATTGAGCGCGCCGCCGGTCCGGTCCCATTCACCCCCTGGTTCCCATTACTCCTGGTTCCCAAGCTCCAGCTTGGGAACCCACTGGAACGGAGCGGGCCGCCAGTGCCCAGCCGGTGCGGTCCCAAGCTGGAGCTTGGGACCGAGTTTGCCCCACCCGCTCAAGGAGAAACCGCCACGATGCGAAGAACTCTCGAAAACGCCGGGTTGGCCTGGCTTCTCGCCGGGGTGTTTCTCGCGGCGACCGGTTTCGCCGTCGAGCCCGCCACGCCCGGCGGTTCCCCTCGCGCCAAGCCGGTCAACACCGACGGCCTGGTCGCCTACTACACCTTCGACGAGCCGCAGGGCACGCGGCTGACCGACCACAGCGGCAACGGCAATCACGGCCAAATCCACGGTGCCGTCTCCGTCGCCGCGCCGCGGGGCCGGGCCCTGCGGTTCGACGGGCAAGACGACTACGTCGACCTGGGGCGGAGCCCCACCTTGGAGATTGACGGCGACTTGACCATCGAGGTCTGGCTGAAGACGGATTGCCGCGACAAGCCCAAGACGCACCGGCTGATCGTCGGCTCGACGGCCGGGCTGACGATCATGCGAAACTACAACTTCCGCATCGACCACCACAACGAGCTTCGCCTGGAGTGGGGCGACGGGCAACAGTATGGCGTGGTGGCCCATGATCCGTCCTTCCTCGACGGCTCCTGGAAGTACCTGGCCGTGGTGATCGAATCGCCCGGTCACGGCTACCTGTTCGTCGACGGCCGGCTGGTTGGCCACCAGGTCGTGGATGTTCCCATCGCCAAGACCGGGGGCGGGCCCGTGCATATCGGCGGCTGGGGACACGGCTTTTTCCAGGGCGAAATCGACGAGTTGCGAATCTACAACCGGGCCCTCTCCTCGGGCGAGATTCGGGCCCACGGCGGCCGCCCACCGGGTGAAGACCAACCGCGGCTCGATTTGCAGGCCGGGTACAGCTTTCAGCGCAATGCGTTCGTGGGCGATCTTTTCTGGATGTGCGGCGAAAACAAGGCGGTGGCGGCCAATCTTCGCGTCACCGCGCCGGGCGGGCAAAAGGCCGTGGCCGCGGGGCGTTTCCCCCTCGGCGGGCCAACGCGGCCGGGCTCGGGCCGCTGGTTTCTCCAGGACATCACGTTGCCGTGCGAGCCGATCCACCCCGGCGACTACCGCGTGGAAGCCGACCTGCTCGACGACGCCGAACACGTTCTGGCCAAGAGCGTCGCCCGGGTTCCCTGCACCGCCCGGCCCGCCTGGCTGGACGCCAAGGTGGGAATCACCGAGAAGGTCCTGCCGCCTTACCAGCCGTGCGAGGTGAAGCGGCGCGGCGAGGAAACGCACGTTTTCACCTGGGGCCGCCGCTACCGGTTTGGCACCTCCCCGCTTTTGGGCGGCATCGAGAGTGCCGGCTCGGAGCTTCTGGCCCAAGCGGTGCGGATCGATTGCGCCGTCGGCGGCAAGCCGGAGCCCTACTCCCCCGGCGCGCCCGAGCTGCGCCGGGCCGGCCCGGCGAAAGTGCGGCTGCGCCAGCAGCTTGCGGGTCCCAAGTCCCGGCTGGTTTTCAACACCCAGGTCGAATACGACGGTTTCCTCAAGGTGGACTGGCACCTTGAGGCGAAACAGGCGCTGGACCTTGACCGGCTGGTGCTGGAGATTCCGTTGTGCGCCGAACACGCCCGGCTGTTCTACTCGTGGCCGCACATCCAGAGCGGAGCCCTGAAAAAGGATTGGGCGTCTCGTTTTCAACCGATCCTCTGGATCGGCGACGAGGAACGCGGCCTCTGCTGGGTGGCCGAGTCGGAAGAGAACTGGTTCCCGGCGAACCCGCACAAGGCGATCGAGGTGGTCCGGAGCGAAGACCAGGTTGTGCTCAGATTCAACCTGGTCACCCGCAAGGTTCACCTCGACCGGGGCGAGAAGCTGGGCTACACGTTCGGCCTTGAGGCGACACCGGTGCGACCGATGAGGGCGACCATGTGGGACACCCGCCTGGTGCGTCAACCCCCCTATGCCCAGGAGTACCAGTGGTTGACGCGAACGATCGGCGGTGAACCTTCGCTGGAGTTCTACGCCGGCGCCGGTGTTCGCAGTCTGCTCGTGTTGCGCTGGTGGGACGCCTTTTCCTATACGCTGCCGCTGGGACAGGAGCAGCGGTTTTCCAAGCTGGTTGCCGCCTGCCACCGGCGGAACCTGAAAGTCGTGCCCTATGCGATCGGGTTCCTGCTCTCGGAAGTGGCACCGGAGTACAAGTATTTTCAGGCGGACATGCTCGTCAGGCCGCGAAAACCCTACCCCATCGACCGGCTGCCGGGGATGAAAAGGCAGATGACCTACTTCGCCTGCCGCAAGGGGGCTTGGCAGGACTTCGTGGTGGCCAGCACGGCCCGCTGCATGGACCAGTACGATACGGACGGCGTCTACCTCGACAGCACGGTGATGCTCGTGCCGTGCAGGAACCGGCTGCACGGGTGCGGCTACGTGAAGCCGGACGGCACGGTGGGGGCGACCTATCCGATCTTCGCCACCCGGGAACTGATGAAGCGGCTCTACACCGTGGTGAAAAGCCGCAAGCCGGACGGCATCGTGGACGCCCACGTGTACGACTGTCTCAACGTGCCCGCGCTGGCCTTCGCCACGTCCTACTGGAACGGGGAGCAGTTGCCGAAGCGAGCCTTCAAGCCGGACGCGCTGCCGCTGGACCGCTTCCGCACCGAGTTCATGGGCCACAACCTGGGCGTGCCGGCCGATCTGCTCTACTACCGGCTGGGCGACTACGACGCCTGCACGGCGCTGGCCCTGCTGCACGACGTGCCGGTCCGTTCGGAAAACGAAAAGGACCTCGCCGTGCTGGCGTCGATCTGGCGGGTGCGGGAATCGTTCGGCTGCGACGGGGCGGAGTTTGTCGGCTACTGGAAGAGCGATCCGCTGGTGAAGGTCCGCCCGGCGGGCTGCTACGCCAGCCTCTGGCGCCATCCCCGGCACGGCGTCCTGGCGGCGGTGGCCAACTTCACCCGCCAGCCGGCCGAGATCGAGCTGGCGCTTGCCCGAAAGAAACTCGGCCTGGCCGACGGCGCCACGGCCGAGGATGCTCGCGCGGGCAAGCCGCTGAAGCTGCAAGGGGACCGCGTGTCGGTAAAGTTGGACTCGCAGGGCTGGACGCTGATTTGGCTGCGGCCGCCGCGGTAGGGTGCTCGGCGGCAGGACCCCCGGCAGAGGTGGCCCTCCCCGCGCTCGCCTTGACGCCGTGGCAACGAGCCGGACAATGGAAGTCTTGACCATCGTTCCCCCCCTGGTTACCTGCATTCGCGGGGAGAGGAGACCGCGCCGATGGGCAGGTTTGCCGTGATCCTGCCGGCCGCCGGCCGAAGCAGCCGCTTCAAGGACAACCATTACAAGAAGCCGTTTGTGCCCCTGGCCAACCGCGCCGTCTGGCTCCATTCGGCCGAGCGGTTCATCAATCGCGACGACGTCGGCCAGGTGATCCTGGTGATCGCGCCGGATGACCGCCAGCAGTTCGACTTCAAGTTCGCCTCCAACGTGGCGATCCTGGGGATCGACGTCGTCGAGGGTGGCCCCCAGCGGGCCGACTCGGTTCAAAACGCCCTCGCCAGGCTCAAGCCCGAGGTCCGCTTCGTCTGTGTCCACGACGCCGCTCGGCCTTGCATCTGCGACGCCTGGATCGACGAAATCTTCCACGCCGCCGAGAAGACCGGCGCGGCGATCTTCGCCCTTCCCGTGGCGGGAACGCTCAAGCGGGTGGGCAACGATCGCACCATCGAGGAAACCGTCTCCCGCCAGGGACTCTGGGAAGCGCAAACCCCCCAGGTCTTCCGTCGCGACCTGCTGCTGGAGGCCTACCAGAGGCGCCAGGGCCTCACGGCCACCGACGACGCCCAATTGGTGGAACGCCTGGGCCACAAGGTGAAGGTCCTGCCCGGCTCGCCGGTCAACCTGAAGATCACCACCCGCGGCGACCTCCGCCTGGCCGAGCAAGCGATCCGCGCCCTGCCCAAGCCCAAGCTCCAAGGCACGCCGCATCCCTTCGCCGACGATAGGTGGCGATAAAGCCTGTAGGCCGGGTCGCGACCCGGCCTACCGAGACGGAGACTGAGCCGAACCGATGCACGACCTTCTTGCCGAGCTCCACTGGCGGGGCCTGATTCACCAGACCACGGATGACCAGCGGCTGGGCCCCTGGTTGATGGAAAAGCCGCGAACGCTTTACGCCGGCTTCGACCCCACCGCCGACAGCCTTCACCTCGGCCACCTGATGGCCGTGATGATCTTGCGGCGTTTCCAGCGGGCCGGCCATCGGCCCATCGCCCTGGTGGGCGGAGCCACCGGAATGATCGGCGATCCCAGTGGAAAAAGCGAGGAGCGCAACCTCCTCTCGCTCGACGTGTTGCGGGCCAACGTGGAAGCAATCCAACGCCAACTGGCGCGATTTCTCGATTTCGACGACGGCAAGAACTCCGCCCTGCTGGTCAACAATTACGACTGGATGCACAAGTTCGGCTATCTCGAATTTCTCCGCGACGTGGGAAAACACTTTCCCGTCAACGTCATGCTTGCCAAGGACTCCGTCAAAAGCCGCCTCGATCGAACCGACGCGGGACTCAGCTATACCGAGTTCAGCTACATGCTCTTGCAGGGCTACGACTTCGTCCACTTGAACCGCCGCTTCGGCTGCCAACTGCAAGTCGGCGGCAGCGACCAATGGGGCAATATCACCGCCGGAATCGATCTCGCCCGGCGACTCCAAGCCGTCCAACTCTACGGCATCACCTGCCCCCTGTTGACCAAGAGCGACGGAACGAAAATGGGCAAGACCAGCTCCGGCGCCCTCTGGCTGGATGCCGAAAAAACCTCCCCCTACCACTTCTACCAATATTGGATCAACCTCGACGACGCCGACGTCGATACCTGCCTCCGCTTTTTCACCGACCTCCCGGAGCCACGGATCGACGAGCTTGTGACACGTCACCGATCCGACCCGGCCAAGCGAGAGGCCCAGAACCGCCTGGCCACGGAGTTGACCCGGCTGGTCCACGGCGAGAAAGGACTGGCCTCCGCCCGCAGGGCCACCGCGGTCTTCTTCGGCGCCGAAATCTCCCAACTCACCGATGCCCAACTCACCGCCATTTTTGCCGACGTGCCCAGCAGCCGGCTCAACCGCCGCCAACTCGACGGCGACGGCCTGGAAATCGTCGAGGCGCTCTGCCGGGCCGGGTTGACGAAAACCAAGAGCGAGGCCAGGCGTGTCGTCGGCCAGGGTGGGGCCTACGTCAACAACCGTCGCGTCCCGTCCGTCGACGCCCGCCTCACCCCGGCCGATCTGGCAAGCGAGACGGTGATCGTCCTTCGCAGCGGAAAAAAACGCTACGCCCTGCTGCGCTTCGACCTCGAGGGTGGCTGAACGTTCGGCGCGGGTCTCCCGACCCCGCCGAAACCGCGGGTCTTCTCTCGGCGGGGTGGCACCGGTTCTTGAACCGGTGTGGCTCTGCCACGAGAGGTCGGCGGTTTCGGCGGGGTCGGGAGACCCGCGCCCAACGCCGCCAACCCCCACCACAACCCTACGGCAATGCCCCTTCGTCGAAAGGCTCGCCCCCGGCGTAGGTAATCATCATTGCGTACACCGTCACGTCCACCGTCTCCGAAAGGAAACGTACACTGCCGTCGGCATACACCGCGTTGATCCCCTGCGGGTGAAAGCTGAACGCCTCGTTGTTGTTGGTACAGTTGATTGCACACGGGCCGGGAACGCTCAGCCCATCCACCGTAAAGCTATGCAGCGGAATGGCAATCCGGTGGTCGGCCCAGCCCGCCCCCAGCACACGCCCGTCCACCACGGGAAGATTGCCTCCGCCGGGCGTGTTGTTTGCCGGGCCGATGCCAAAACTCGTCCAGAACTGCGGCCGCCCGGCGTCTTCGGTCAACGCGATCGTGGTGGACTGGCCGTCCACCACGCTGGCCGCCCGTACCGCGGGCTCACCCGTGGTCAACAGCCCGCGATGGTTCTTGGCCTCGTGCACCAGCCCCAGGTCGAACAGAATCCTGGCTACCCGCGAGGGCGCCGAGTAGTCGCCGGTCGCCGCGGTGAGTCCATTGCCCAGGTTGTCTATTCGCCCTTCCGCGGCGGGCGTCGAAGGGCATTGCAACACCCGCAAGGGCGTGTTGATCGCTTCCTGGTTGGCCGGATCGTCCCAATCGACGTCCCAGCGGTACTGGTCCTGAAGATTGGCCTGGTCCAGTTCCGCCAGCAGAAAGGGAACCCAACTGTGCCGGTGGGGGCGAGCCACGCTGGACGGCGGAAACCTCGAATACACCCCGTGGTATTGCTGAATCGCCAGCCCCAACTGCTTCAAGTTGTTCTGGCAGGTGATCCGCCGGCCCGCCTCGCGGGCCATTTGCACGGCGGGAAACAGCAGCCCCACCAGGATTCCGATGATGGCGATGATCACCAGCATCTCCAGCAGAGTAAACCCCGCCAACGCATTCCGCCGGTGTGCTCGCACGTTCGGCTCCTTATCTGCCTCCGGCACCACGACGGGAGGGCGAGGCTAGGGTGACGAAAATCTCTGCTGTTGATGAAAGTCGTTCATCCCGTTTTTGTTTCTGGATTGAGCTACCATGCCGGGTCGCGAGCCGGT
>CAYZWG010000288.1:1802-7279 GCA_964481605.1 uncultured Planctomycetaceae bacterium | reverse complement strand
CAGCGGCGCGCCCTCGGCCGCCGCCCGCACCAAGGCGAAAAGCACGTCGTACACCTGCCGCTGCCGCTGGGTGGGCTGCCGCATCCAGTGCAGGCCCATGTTGGCGTTGTTCATCAGGGAGCCGAAGCCGACGGCTATCACCTCGCCCCGGCCCACCCGTTTTCGGGCGGCCACCGCCGTATCGCCCACCCACATCATCGGCTCGCCGCCGACGACCTCGCAGGTGGCTTCCAGGTCGAGACCCGGCCAGCCGTCGCCGACGGTCAACTTGCCTTGGGCGGAGGTGGCGTGATAGACCGCCATGTCAAACGGCCAGAGCAGGCTGTTGGCGGTGGTGCCCACGCTGTCGGGCGAGTCGAACACCAGCAGCCGGCCGCCGCCTTCCACGTAGGCGACAAGCCGCCGGCGGAACCGGCTGCTCACGGATCGGGTGGGCGAGATGACCAGCAGCAGGTCGCCCGAGAAGGCCTCTTCGCCGGCCGCCCGCACGGTGTAGTAGCCCAGCCGGGGAATCCACTGCTCGACCAGGCCGTAGCCCAGCGGGTGGTCGTCGGTGAAGCCACCGTGGGAGAGCGGGACCTCGGAGACCGTGCGATCCAGCACCACCCGAACCAGCGGGCGGCGGAGTGGCGGCGGGGGCATGGCGGCCCGCTGATAGGCCGCCACGCACACTGCGGCCACCGTCCAGCCGAGCAGCCCGGCGGCCACCCCGGGTAGCCAACCCGTTCCACCACGGCGGAAAACAACGCCCGCGGCCACCGAGGCCCCGGCGGCCAACCCCAGCAGCACCAGCAGGGCGAAGCCCCGCGGCCAGCCGCGATCGAAGACGCTGGAGTGGTTCAGCCAATCGACCATCCCCCGCATCAGTTCGGCCTTGCCCGGCTCAAACGTGCTGAAGTTGGAAAAGATGGTCGAGTCGGTGAAGGCCATCACGCGGCCCTTGCCGTGCCGGGTGGCCCAGAGTTGGACGAACGCGCCGTAACGCATCGAGGGCCGGTATTCCGCCTGGGGGAAGAAATTGTCCGCGTTGTAGTCGGGCGGCAGATTCCACAGACCGGTGCCGATCACCGGGGCCCGACCCAGGCTCCAGCCGGGATCGATCGAGCACGACACGGCGTAGTCCATCCGCGGAACGTGCTGTACGGCCGGGTGGGGAACCCGAGCCGGCTCGACCGTCTGGTCGTAGGGCGAGCCGACGCGGAAGAGCAGGTCGGGTCGAAACTTGAAGCCGAACCGATCGGCAAGGCGGTTCAGGTACGTGCCGGTCTTCATCACGTCGGTGTGCTCGCCGATCAGCAGCAGCCCGCCGCCGTCCTCGACGAACCGCTCGATGGCGGCGATCTCCGGGGCCTCGTAGGGCTGGGTGGGAGTCTTCACCACGAGCACGTCGCAGCGGTCCAGCGCGGCGTCGTCGATGGCGTCCGCCTCGGCCAGCCGCGACGTCTGGAAATACTGCCCCAGGTAGCGGTAGATGCCGGAGTAACTGTAGGAGGGGTCCTCGCCGTACGACTCCGTGTCGTAGGCGCGATCGGTCGGCTCCCAGGTGCTGTGGCGTTCGACCACCACCACCCGCCCGGGCTTGGCGCTACCGATCGGGTCCCAGTACACGGCCCAGGCAACCATCGCCGCGGCAAGAAAGATCATCGCCGGCACCAGGCCGTACGTGCGGCGTGGACGTTGCGGCGGGGAGTCGGGGGGCGGCAGGGCCGTGAGGGGCCGGCCCGTGAAGCGGGCAGCGAGCACGACCGCCCCGGCCAAAAGCGTGCCCAGGACCCAGGGCGAAAAGAACTGGTTCATCAACAGCCGCTGCCAGGCGTCGGTGGCCCTCAGTTGGCGGTGCATCAACAAGGCGATCACGAGCGCCGTCCGCACCGGCAGCCAGGCCGCCACGGCGAGCGTCAAGAGGCCCAGTCGTTGTGCCCAGCGGCGTGGGCCCGCGGCCGCCTGCCAGGCCACCAGCGCCAGCAACACGGCGCCGCCGGCCCAAAACGCCACGGTGGCGGGGTCGAGCACCAGCTCCCACGTCGCCCCCAGACGTTGGGGGCCGGCCAAGTTGCCCAGGGCGACGGTCGCGCCGTCCACGGCGGCGTCGATGCCCAGGGCCCGGGCCAGGGTGCCCACGGCCGCCGCCAGCGGGCCGGGCAGATCATGGGTCCGCGCGGTCAGGCGGAGATAAGCCCAGAGCGCGGCCGACTGGGCAATCAGCACGAACCCCGCGCGGAGGGCACCGGCGGCCAGGGCCCGCGGCCAGCGCGGCCGCTGGAGCCCCGTGGCGGCGGGAATCAGCCCCAGGCCGGCCAGCAGCAAGCCCCCGCGGTAGGGCCAGGGCCAGAACGTGGCCGCCGCCAGGAGCATCAGCCCGGCGGCGGCCGCTTCCCGCCGAGACAGATCGCGGCGGGGAGCTTCGGCCAGCAGGAGCACGCCCCCGCAAACCGCCACGACGGCGGCCAGCGGATGGGCCGGGGCGAGGAGATCGACGCCCAGCAGCCACGACAGGGCCAAGAGGGCCACGGCAACCCAATATCGCGTCATGGGGTCGCCTCCGCATCGGTCCCTGCCGGACGCGGCTGTTTCGGCCCTGCCGCGGGCTCGACATCGGCCCCCTCGGCCGCCCCGGACTGCCCCTGGCGCGCTGCCGCACCAGGCTCTTGGATATCGAACGGCGGCGGCAGGTAAGCCGGGCGCTGGGTGAGATAGCCGAACAGCCATCGCCAGAAATGCGCGTTTTCGTTGCCGCCGTCGAGCGAGCTGCCGTCCTCCGCTTCGAGGCACTGGTTCATGGCGAAATGGCTATCGCCGACCACCAGAAAGCAGCCGCTTCCCGCCTGGGCCATGGCAATCACCGGGCGATCGTCGGGTCCCCGGGCAATCACAGTGATGCCGGGTTCGAGCACATCCACCGGCCAGCCGGCAAAGAAGATCATCGTGGACTGGTACTCGGAGCCGTCCGGATAGTTCTGATAGAAACACCCCATCGGCTGCGGGTCGGGATCCGGCGCGCCCGGCGGCCGATAGTAGGGGCGCAGGCCGAAGCCGAATTCCGCCAACAGGGATCGGGCCCCGCCGGCACGGCAGGCCCCCGCCGTAAGAATGAAGACACCGCCGTCCTCGACAAACTTGCGAACCCGGCGACACTCGCCGAGAGAAAAACCCCGCGCCGGGGCGATGGAGATCACCAGCGCGGCACGCTCCAGCCGGTCGGCCTTCAAATCGGGAGCGACCAGCGGCAGGAAGCCGTTCCGCATCAGCGTCAGGCAGAGACCGTCGACGGCCTCGTCCGCCCAGGGCAGACCGCTGGGGGCCTCCACGTGGGAGGCGTCGAGATAGGCCACGTTGGCCGGCGAGTGCCGCCCCGCGTCGGGCAACACCCGCATCGCGCCCCGAGTGAGGCCCCGGCAACACGCCAGCGAGAGGCACAGCGCCAGTACCGTGGCGGCCGGCATCCACGGCGGCTGCCGGCGGAAAAGCAACCCCACCAAGGCCCCCAGCAGCACCAGGCCCAGGGTTTGCCGCCAGGCGGCCTGGGGCGAGGGGGATCGGCAAGCGAGATAGGCCAACAGCCGTCCGGTGAAGGAGAAGGCCCGCACGGAGCCCAGGTTGGTCAGGCAGGTCGCATCGCCCAGCACGACCACCCGGCCGCGGCCCAGGCGTCGCTCGGCGGCCAGCACCAGGTCGCCCAGCCGCCGGCCGGCGTTCCAGCGGGACGACCCGGTGAGCAGGGCGTCGCTGCCCGGGTCGCTCCATCCGAAACGGCCCACCAAGAGCGGCCGCCCGCGGAGGCCGGTCTCGATCGACGCCGCCGCCGAGAGTCCGAAGCGATGGCGATCGCCGTCCCGCCCGGCGGTGACCGGATGGGCCATTGCCTGGCAGGCCTCGCGCCAGTGGGCCGTTTCGCCGGTGGCCACGTCGAAGCGGACTTGCATTCCCACCCGCCGGAGCACCTCGTTGAAACTGCTGGCCCGGCCTTCCTCCACTTCCACCATCCTGGGCCCGGCCGCCACCAACAGCGACCCCCCACCGGCCACGTAGTCGCAAATCAAGTCAAGCTCCGCATCGCTCCAGGGCCGGTTGGGATGGAAGAGGAGGAGGACATCGGCGGCGGCCAGTTGCTCGGCGGTGAGTTGCTGGGTGCGGACCAGCCGGCCGCCGAGACTCTCGACAAACTCGGGCAGCATTCCGCAGGTCCCGGCCGACTCGGCCCCGTAGGCCCCATGAACGGGACGCTGCCAGTCGAGATCGCCGCGATCGAGCACGAGAATCCGTTTGCCTTCCAGATCGGCCTTGCCCGGGGCGAAAACGGTCGCCAGCGGCAGCAGCATGGCCAAGCCGATGGGGGCCCAGTGGAGCGCCCGGGCAAGGATCGCCGGATCGCGTGCCGGCGGCACCCCGGAGGGCGGCAGTGGCTGGGGCCGGCGCCGCTGGGTTTCCGCCGGAGATGGGTCCGTCCGGCGGGGTGGCGACCACGTGGACCAGCGAAACATCATCCCCACCACGGCCAGGTACATCGCCACGGCCAGGGCGGGGAGGTTCCACGGCAGCAGCGTCCTCACCGCGTCGGACCAGGACCAGGGGGGCGGAACGTAGGGCTGGCTCGGCTCGACGGCGGGAGCCACGGGCAGGATGCGGGCCAGATCGGCCGCGTGGGCGAGGATGCCCAAGTAGAGCAGCCCGGCGGCGAGGATGCCGGCCGCGGCCAAGAACGCCCGGCGACAGCGCGGCCGAGGCGTGGCCAGCAGCCATCCGGCGTAGACCGCGGCGGTGAGCACCAGGGTGTCGACCCCGGCGAACGTGGCACCGAGCACCAGGGGCCGGCCCCAGACGGCGGAGCCCACTCGGCCGATCGTCGACCCCACCGCGTCGGCCAGGTGCCAGGCCAGGGGGATCGCGGTCACGGCCAGCCGCTCAAGCGCCAACACGGCGGTGGCGGTGGCGACGACCTGCAAGGCGCGGCGATCGACGCCGCCGGCCAGCCAGGCCAGCGCGGCGGCCACCAGGGCGACCGCCGCCACGTTGTAGACGGCACCGGCCGGAACGCTCAACGCCACGGCGACAGCGACGGACAAAGGCAGGAGAAAAGGGGTCGGGAACCTTTTGCCTGAAAGGCCCTCCGGGTGCTTCGCACCAAAGGTTCCGAACCCCTTTGTTCCGGCGCCCAGCAGCATCACCCCCATCGCCAGCCAGGCCAGCGCGTGGCGAAGCGGAGGGCCCAACAGCCCGCAGTCGCCCGAGGCCACCAGGGCCCCGCCCAACGCGGCCAGGCAGGCGGTGACCACGCCAACCGAAGGGACGCAACTCGCCACGGACTGCTCGGTGGGAGGATCGGCGGCAGCGGTCTCGCTCGGTAGGCTGGTCACGGCGGGGAACTCCCGGAATCATGCAAACCCATTCAGTATGATCTGCCCCGAAGGGGTTGCAAGCGGGCGCGGCTCGGGCGGGAGCCTCGTCCTCCCGCTCGGCGCGGGCTTCATCCTCCCGCT
>CAYZWG010000288.1:0-1702 GCA_964481605.1 uncultured Planctomycetaceae bacterium | reverse complement strand
TCCTCCCGCTCGGCGCGGGCTTCATCCTCCCGCTTGGCGCGGGTCTCCCGACCCCGCCGAAACCCGGGGCCACCATAACCTGGTTCCCCCCGGATAACCTGGTTCCCAAGCCCCAGCCTCCCCACCTGGCTCCCAAGCTCCAGCTTGGGAACCCGCGGAGCCCCGCAGGGCCGGCTGTGCGGAGCCGAAACGTGGCTGGCGCTCGCGAAATGCGGCAGGGCTCCTCGGGAGGGCCTCGAGTTACGCATCGTCTGCCCGGAACTGCCGCACCACCCCCAGCAAGAGCGTCACGGCCGTCAGCGGCAGGACGACGAGGACGACGCCCATGGCGAAGCCGTGGGCCACCGGGGAGTGGATCGCGTCGAGCACCAGATAGGTGATGTAGCCGAAGTAGTAGGCCAACAGCAGCCCGCCATCCCAGCGATTGATCCGGTGGCCGGTGAAGAAGATGGGCAGGCAGGCCATCGAAACCACGATCATCACGGGAATGTCGAAGTGGAGGGCCACGCTGGAGACACGGACCCCACTGGGGGCAACCAGGGCCGTGAAGCCCAGCACGGCGAGGATGTTGAGGATATTGCTGCCCACCGCGTTGCCCACGGCGATGTCGCGTTGGCCGCGGAAGCTGGCCACCGTGCAGGTGGCGGCCTCGGGCAGCGATGTGCCCAGGGCCAGGATGGTCAGTCCGATCATCAACTGGCTCACGCCGAAGACTTGGGCGATACGCACGGCACCGTCGACGAGCAACTTGGAGGCAACCAGCAGCATCGCCACTCCCACCAGGACCAGCGCGAACTGCCTCAGCGCGACGAGAGCGCCGTCGGCGGGCACGGTTGAGGCCCGCCGGGCCAACTGCTCCTTGATCTCGCGGCTCTCCTTGCGGCTGGCCAGCACGGTCCAGGTCATGTAGACGGCCAGGGCGGCCACCAGGATCGCCCCGTCCAGACGGCCGATGCTGCCGTCGTATCCGAGTGCGAGCACGGCCACGGCCGCCAGGATCATCAGGGGAACTTCCCGACGCACCAAACGCGCGTTGACAACCAGCGCCCCGACCAGCGCCGAGAGGCCGAGGACAAAGAGGATGTTGGCCGTGCAACTTCCCACGATGTTTCCCACGGCCAGATCGGTCTTGTCCTGGAAGGCGGCCATGAGGGACACGGCCAACTCGGGCGCGCTGGTGCAAAAGGCGACCACGGTGAGCCCGATCACCAGCGGCGAGATGTGCATCGCCCGGGCCATGCCCGACGCACCCCGAACCAGCACTTCGCCTCCCGCGATGAGTACCACGAAGCCGACCAGAATCAGCAGGATGGGGACGGTGAATTCGCCCAAGATCGTCTCCTTTTCGGGGGGCACGCGACGGCAGGCGCCGGGTTGGCGGCGGCGAGTGCCGTTTTCGCGCGGCGGGATTTCGGACCCGCTCTGGTATACACCATCCGCCCCGCAGGTGCCACCGGTAGGGCGGGAGCCCCACGGGTGGCACAGCCGGTAGGCCGGATCGTGATCCGGCGCCGCCGAGGCAATATCCCGCGTGGGAGCCGGGGCCACGGTGCCGGATCGCGATCCGGCCTACGGGGCTATTCGCTGGGCGGAGTGATTTGCCCTGACCTCTTGTGGCCAAGCCACACCGGTTCAAGAACCGGCGTCACCCGCCGGATCGCGATCCGGCCTACCTGGCTCCATTCAGCCGTTTTGCGGTTAG
>CAYZWG010000287.1:3303-7285 GCA_964481605.1 uncultured Planctomycetaceae bacterium | reverse complement strand
GCGGGACACCTGCGGGCGCGCCTTGCCGCGAACGCGAAAACGCGATCATTCCGCGGTGGCCGGGGCCGCCGATTCCAGTCGTGCCGGGGTGGGCAGCTTGATCGTGAATTGGGTGCCACGGCCGAGCTCGCTTTGCAGCGTGATTTGACCGTCGTGGGCCTCGATAATCTTCCTCGCGGTGGGCAGCCCCAGGCCCGAGCCCGATCCCTTGGTGGAGAAAAAGGCGTCGAACACGTGGGCCCGGGTCGGGTCGTCCATGCCGCAGCCCGTATCGATCAAGTCGAGCGCCACCCCGTCGCCGGTCGAGCTGGTGCGGAGCACCAGTTGGCCGCCGTGGGGCATCGCCTGCTCGGCATTGAGCACGAGGTTCAACAGCGCCCCGTGAAACGCCTCCCGATCGAGCAACACGGTGGGCAGGTCGCTGGCCAGGTAGTCGATGATCTCGATCCCGGCCTCTTCCGCCTGGGGGCGAAAGAAATCGAGCACGCGGCGGACTTGAAGGTTCAGATCGCTGGGCTGGAGCTTGAGATTGCGGACCTTGGCGAAACTGAGGAAATTGTCCAGCAACTCCTGCAGCCGGCCGCACTCCCGCTGCACCACCTGCACCTTGGCCAGCGCCCGGCGATCCTGCGGCGACTGGCCTTCGGCAAGGTCCTCGGCCAACAACTCCATGTTAAGCCGGATGGTGGAAAGCGGGTTCTTGATCTCGTGCGCAAGGGCCCCCGCCAGCCGGGCGATCTCCGTGTACTGATCGACCAGCTTCTGATTGACGCTCGCCTGGTGGGTCTGCTGGCTGTCGGTCATCTCTCCGGGCAGCGTCCGGCAGGGACGCCTTGGGCGATGAAAATCGAGCCGGTTGGGGGGCAGCAGGGCGTTCATTCCGGGTTTGTTCCGCCGGGGGCGAGGCTCCTACCCCCTGTTCGGCGCGGGGCTCCCGACCCCGCCGATGCGCGGCCCCGGCAGTCCGGCACGCCGCAATCCTCGCCTCCCGTGCCTTCGGCACCCCGATAGCAGAGCTATCGGGGCCACCCCCAGAGCTATCGGGGCCACCCGCGCCCGAAACGCCGTTTCAAAGCCGCATCCCCGGATGAACCCTCGATCACTTCCGCGTTGACCGACTACGAGCCGCTGTCGGAGTCGCCGTCGGAGCCGTCTTGGTGCTGCTGATCACGCAACACGCTCTTGCGGCTCAACTTGACTCGATCCTGGTCGTCGACGGCAATCACCTTGACCTGCAACTGGTCGCCCACCTTGCACACGTCGTGCACGTTGGAGACGTATTCGTTGGAGAGCTCGCTGATGTGGCAGAGTCCGTCCTTGCCGGGGAGGATTTCGATGAATGCGCCGAAATCCTTGATGCTGGTGACGCGGCCGTCGTAGATTCTGCCGACTTCCACGCTGGCCGTGAGGGCCTCTACCCGGGCCAAGGCGGCCTCGGCACCCTCGGCCTCCGAGGAGGCAATCACCACCGTGCCGTCGTCGTCCACGTCGAGCGACGCGCCGGTTTCCTCCTGGATCGCCCGGATCGTCTTGCCGCCGGGGCCAATCAACAGGCCGATCTTTTCCGGATCGATCTTGGTGCGCAAAAGCCGCGGTGCCCAGGGCGAGATTTCGGCTCGGGGCCGCGAGATCGTGGTCAGCATGGTGCGGAGGATTTCGATCCGCGCCTCGCGTGACTGGGCCAGGGTGGCGCGAAGAATTTCCTCGCTGATCCCATCGATTTTCAGGTCCAGTTGAATTCCGGTGATGCCGTTTTGGGTGCCGGCGATCTTGAAATCCATATCGCCGAAATGATCCTCGTCGCCGAGGATGTCGGTCAACAGGACCCACTCGTCGCCCTCCTTGACCAGTCCGACGGAAATCCCGGCCACCGGGTTGGTGATGGGCACGCCGGCGGCCATCAGCCCCAGGGTCGCCGCACACACGCTGGCCATCGAGCTGGAGCCGTTCGATTCGAGGATGTCGGAGATGATGCGGATCGTGTAGGGAAACTCCTCGGCGTCGGGCAGCACCGGCTTGACGCTTCGCTCGGCCAGCGCCCCGTGTCCGTGTTCCCGCCGGCCGGGTCCGCGGATGGGACGGCATTCTCCCACCGAAAACGGGGGAAAATAATAGTGCAGCATGAACTTTTTCCGGTACTCCTCCATCAGCCCATCCACCCGCTGCTCGTCGCGGGTGGTTCCCAGGGTGACCGTCACCAGGGACTGGGTCTCGCCGCGTTGGAAGAGGGCGGAACCGTGGACCCTGGGCAGCAGATCGACCTTGCAGGTGATCTCGCGGAGGTCCTTGTTTCCGCGGCCGCCGGCGCGGCGGCCGGAGCGAATCAGGTCGCGAATCACCCGGGCCTCCAGGGTGTGCCAGCAGCGGCGGAAATCCTCCCGGGCGACGGCGTCTTCGGCCTCCGGATCGGGGATGATTTCGGCCAGCGCCTTTTCCTTCAACTCGTGGCAGGCCTCGTTGCGGGCCTGCTTGCCCTCGGTTTGCCGGGCTTGCTTGAGGGCGTCGTAATACTGCGAACTGAGCCGCTCTTGCAACCCGCCCAGATCGAGCGGCTCGAAGGCCATCTTTTCCGGCCCCACCTTCTCGATCAGTTCGGTCTGAAGCTCGCACAACTGCCGCACGTACCCGTGGGCCGTCATGATCGCCTCGGCCATCAACTCCTCGGACATCTCGCGAGCGAAGCCTTCGATCATGAGGATGGCGTCGTGCGATCCGGAAACGATCAGGTCGAGGTCGCTCTCCTCCAGTTCATCCTGGTTGGGCAGGGGGACGAACTCGCCGCCCACGTAGCCCAGGCGAACTGAGGCGATGGGGCCCTGAAACAACAGGGGCGAGACGCTCAGCGCCGCCGAAGCCCCGTTCATCGCCAACACGTCGCCGTCGTATTGCCGGTCGCTGGCCAGCACGAACGCCTGCACCTGGACCTCGTCGTTGAACCCCTCGGGAAAGAGCGGCCGGATGGGCCGGTCGATCAACCGCGCGGTGAGCGTTTCCTTCAGCGTGGGGCGACCTTCCCGCTTGAGAAATCCGCCCGGAAACTTTCCCGCCGCCGCCACCCGCTCGCGATAGTCGCAGGTGAGCGGAAAAAAGTCGATGCCGGGCCTGGGGGGACCCGTGGTTGCCGTGGCCAGCACCACGGTGTCGCCATACCCGACCACGCAACTCCCTCCGGCCTGCTTGGCCAATTCTCCCGTTTCGATCCAAAACGTCTTACTTCCGATCTGCTTCTCGACATGTACTTTCAATTTCGTTCCTACCTTCATCTGGGATGGACCGAGAAGCAGGGAAGTTGCTTTTCGGTCGTCACCCGCACTGCGGGCATGGGCGGATTTCGGCGGGCGGAAAAAGCGGGCGGCGTGCCGGCCGCGTGCCGGCGCCGCCATTGCCGCGGCGAGAAAAGCAGGAGAGAACCGCCCCAACGATCCCTCGACGACGTCGCGCCGGGGTTGCCTGCGGCGGGGCGATCAGGTGCAGCGCTATTTGCGGATCTCCAGCCGGCGAATGATGTCGAGATACCGTTGCGGGTCGACCCGCTTCAGGTAGTCGAGCAGGCGCCGCCTGCGGCTGACCAGCATCAAGAGACCGCGTCGACCGGCGAAGTCTTTCTTGTGGCTGCGCAGGTGTCCGGTCAGTCCATTGATCCGCGTCGTGAGAATGGCGATCTGGACCTCGGCCGAGCCGGTGTCATCCTCGCCGCGCTTGAACTGGTCGATCAGTTCCGTTTTCCGCTCTTTGGTAATAGTCATCTGCTATCGCAATGTTTCCCGTCCGGCCGGCTTCCGCTGCTTCTCGCGGAGCACATTCCTCCCACCGGGTCCACCCAGACCCTGTCCAAACGTGTTGTTTCACCAACTTACAAGTCGACTATTCTACCACGATCGCCGGATGATGCAATGGGGGGCCGAACCAACTCCCAACGCGAGCCGGACCAGTGATGGTCCGGGTGGTCTGGAACGCGGGTCCGGGTGGTCTGGAACGCGAG
>CAYZWG010000287.1:0-3203 GCA_964481605.1 uncultured Planctomycetaceae bacterium | reverse complement strand
GTCCGGGTGGTCTGGAACGCGAGCCGGACCAGTAATGGTCCGGGTACTCCCGGGACGGAAAATGCACGGGCGATGCCGGCAGGGTGGTCCGCAGCCGGACCGCTCGGTCGCCCAACAGCACCTCGACGGCCCCGCGATCCTCGGTATACAGCACTTCCGCCCCACTGGCCCGGTAGGCCTCCGCCATCGGCTGGCCACGCGGGTCGCGGCGGCCGCTGACAACCACCCAGCGGGGCCGGCACCAGGTGGCCAGGCCCGGCGGATCGCTCCGCCAACTCCCATGATGGGGGGCAAGCAGCACGTCGCACCGTCGGGGAGGCAGTTTCAGCAGGCGATCCAGCCCCTCGGATTCCAGATCGCCGGGCAAGAGAATCCGCCGGCCGCCGTAGGCGACCGAAACGACCAGGCTCCGCGTGTTATCCCCGCCGCTGATCCCTTCCCTGGGAGGGTGCAGCACGTCGATTCGGCACTCGCCGGCGTCGAGCCGGTCGCCCGCCGCCAACTGCTCGATGGGGATACCGTGGCGGCGAATCGAGTTGCGGAGGTACTCCAACGAGGAGTTCCGGCGGTCGAACATTCCGGGCGGGACGTAGACCGTGCCCACGGAAAACCGCCGCAACAGTTCGGGCACCGCGTTGTAATGGTCGGCGTCGGCGTGGGAAAGGAAGAGGGCGTCGAGATGGGTGATGCGGTGGGCCCAGAGGGAGGAGGCGATCGACGAGGCGCCCCAGTCGGGCGAGGAGAGCCGGCCGGCGTCGTAGAGCAGGTTTTCGCCGGTGGGAAGTTGCAAGAGCACGCTCTCGCCGTGTCCCACGGAGAGGACGGTGCAGCGGAGCACGCCGTGGGGGGGCTGGGGTCGCCCAGCCATCCAGCCGGCGGCGATCCACGCGGTGGCCAGCAGGAGGCATCCGCGGCGGCCCGGCCGCAGGGCGGGAACCGCCGCCAGCAGGGCGAGCGCGCCGTACCCGCCGAGCAGCCACCAGCGGGGTGGTCCAACCACCCAGAAGTGGCCACCCGGCACCCGGTGGGCCGCGCCGATGCACGCCTCCAGAAACCAGAGCGTTCGATCGCAACACCAGCCCAATAGCGGTGCCACAGGCGGCGCGATCGTGCCCAACGCCAGCAGGGCGAACCCGCTCAAAAGCACCGTTCCGATGGGCAGCCAGAGCACCAGGTTGAGCACCAGGCCGATGGGAGAGAAAAGATGGAAAGTGGCCATAATCAGGGGGAAAGTGACCAGCCAGACGACAGCGCCGGCCACCCCGATTTGAATTGCCGCCCGGGCCGCGCCGCGTGTCGCCCGCCACCACCAGCCGCGGCTCTCGGCGATCAAGCGGTCGAGCGGATCCTGCTCTGGAAAATACGCGTCAAACCACCGGGGTATGAACCACATCAGCGCGGCCACCGCCAGAAAGGAGAGTTGCACGCCGGTGCGAAACAGGTCGGCCGGATTGAGTGCGAGCACGGCCAGCCCGGCCGCGGCGAGGGAATTCAGCGGCAGCGAGCGGCGGCCCAGAAGCGGCGCGGCGGCGAGGATGGCCACCAGGATCGTCGCCCGCACGGCGGGCGGGCGGGCACCGGTCAAGAGCGTGTAGGTGATGGTGACGGCGACGATCAGCGCCAGCGACCGCCGACGGGAAAGGAGCATCAGCCGCGTCAGCCACCACACGGCCCAGGCGAGAATGCCCACGTGGAGTCCAGAAATCGCCAGCAGGTGGGCGGTGCCCGTCTCCACGAAGGCGCCGGTGCGGCGTCGGTCGATTTCCTCTCGGGCCCCCAGCAGGAGGGCCGCGGCCAGTTGACTTCGCTCCGGATCGATGTGCTGCCGGAGCAGCCAGCGGCCGCGCGAGCGAAGGCGGTCGACCCAGCGAGCGGGGGTCACCGGCGGCGCTGGGCGGACCACGCGCACGCAATCCGGTGAAATGGCCGAGAGGCGGACGAGGCAGCGATCGGAGCGGGCGTAGGCGGCATAGTCGAACTCGCCCGGGTTGGGGGCCGGCGACAGACGCCGGATTTTCGCGAAGATACGCAGCCGATCGCCCACGTGCACGCCGAGCAGATCGCCGTCCACGGTGAGCACGGTCCGCCCGCTGGCCCGGCACCAGCGGGTTCCCTGGCGCACGGCCACCGCCCGCAACGCGATGCGTGTCCGCCGGCCCACGGGGACCAGTCGCATGGGGTCGTAGGGCGGGGCTGGCATCTGGCGGAGACCGCCCCGGACCGTGGCTTCGAGGCAGACCGGAACGCTTGTCGGCGGGGCATGGAATCCCAGATCGCCGGCGGCGAAGAGGTTCCAGCGAAGGTGGTGCCAGCAGGCGGCCGTGGCGGCCACCACGAGCAACAGCACGAGCCCGGCCGACCGAACGCGGCCTGCCCGCCAAAAACGGAACCAACAGGCCCAGCCCAACAGGGCCGCCACCACGACCGGCGCCGGCGGAATCGACAGGTAGCGATCGAGCACGATGCCCGAGCAGGCCGCCGCGAGGACGACCAGCAGCGGCTGGTAGCGGGGGCCGATGGGCGGGCTGTGGGAGGGGGGCGGCGGCATGGCCTCTATTTTGGGGTGAACCGCCGCCCCGCCGCAAGCCGTGTGCTCGTGGGCGTGTTCGGCCCACGGCTGATTACCCCGGAATCGTCAGCCAGCGGATCAGTCCCAGGGTGATGGCCGTGCCGACCACGATCACCAGTATCAGCCGCAGGGTGAATTGGGCCGTGGGACCGTCGGGAGCGTCGTCGCGAAGCTGGGCAAGGAATTGGGCGAGCCCGCGGGAACCGAACACCAGCGCGGCCCCGATCAGCCCGAAGAGGACGGCCTGGAGGAGGTTGCCGATGATCTGCTCTGACTGCCAAGTGACCCCACCCTGGCGGACCAGGGCGACCACGGCCCACACGCCCGGCCGGACGGCCTGAAGCCAGGCATAGACGCCCAAGAGGAAGGCGGCGATGCGGTAGACTCCCTCGGTGTCGATGGTCAGCGGCGGACCAGCTTCCGCCTGGTCGGGCGGGGACCGGTAGAACCACCGGGCGATCCGCGGGGCCCGGAACAACAGCACCAGGCCGCAGATCAAGCCGGCAACGGCGGCAACGCTCGTTTCCAGAACGAAGACATACCCGCCGCCGAGCGGCGGGGCCTGGCCCGCGACAAGGAACAGTATGACCTCGCTCGCCATGGCCAGCATGAGCGTCAATGTTTGGACGACTAC
>CAYZWG010000286.1:0-7309 GCA_964481605.1 uncultured Planctomycetaceae bacterium | reverse complement strand
AAGAGCCAGTTCTACGATGCCGGCAGCGCGACCCGGCCTACAGCTCTCAGAATCTTCCCTCTGAAACCTCCAACTCGAACAACCTCCGAAAGTCTGTTCCTGCACCCCGAGGCTCCCGCCAACGCCGCGCCAACTTGACATCCCCGCACGGCACCGCTAGGATCGTCGGCGTGGGGAAGTGCCGAGCATCGGGGGAACGTTCCATGAAGAGTGCGGTCTTACCACGATGGTTGGTGGCGGCGGGCGCGTTTTTCTTCGGGCTGTGGACCGGCGGCCTGCCCTCGGCGGCCGCCCTCACGCCGGACAGCCCCCAGGTCAAGAAGGCGGTGGCCGCCGGGCTGAAGTTCCTTCAGTCGATGGGGGACCACAACGATCCCGGCGGCAAGGCGCTGATCGGGCTGGCCATGATCAAGGGGGGAATCTCGCGGCAGGACGCCAAGGTTCAATCTTTCGCGGCGGCCGTGCGGCAGGCCGCCGACAAACCCGCCGCCGAGCTGGCCTTTCCCCAGTTCTATACACCGGGACTGATGACGCTGTTCCTCGTCGAGTTGGACTCCCAACGCTACTCCCGCGAGCTCAACACCCTGCTGCAATACATTATCTCCGCCCAAAAGCCGCAAGGGGGATGGGGATACGCCTCGGGCAAGCACGCGGGCACCAGCGACACCTCGATGACCCAATACGGCGTACTGTCCCTTTGGGAACTGAAGCAGGCCGGGTTCAACGTGCCCCTGGGCACGTGCGAGTCGGTCTGCCTCTGGCTATTGAGGACCCAGGACCCCAGCGGCGGTTACGGCTACCAGGGAAACGTGTCGAAGGACTTCACGCCCATCCGCCAAGGGAGCGTTTCGGAAAGCCTCACGGCGGCCGGCATGGGAAGCGTCTACATCTGTGCCGATCTGCTGGGGTTTGTCGATCGGCCGAGGAAGGACGACGGGCTGCCGCCGGCGATGCGGGAAGTTCCCCAGCAACCAGCCGGCAAGACCAGGTCGAGCATCAATCCCAACCTGATCCGGGCGGTCGAGGTTCGCGGCAATCACTGGCTGCAAGAACACTACACGGTCAACCCGGCCCGCTGGCCCCATTACTACCTCTACGCCTGGGAGCGGTATTGGGCTTTTCGCGAATTGGCCGAGGGCGGGCGGCGGGCGGACCATCCCAACTGGTATCACGACGCCGCCACCTACCTGCTGGAAACCCAGAACGAAGACGGAAGCTGGGACGGCCGCGAGAGCAAGGCGATCACCACGGCCTTCTGCCTGCTGTTCCTGGTGCGATCCTCGAAAAAGAGCATCCAGAAGGTCCACGGGTTGGGAGCGGGGACGTTGGTCGGCGGGCGCGGCCTGCCCAAGGACACCGACGTGGTCCACGTCAAGGACGGCCGGGTGGTCAGCATGCTCAAGGTCGAGTCGATCCAGAAGATGCTCTCCCAGGCGGTCGACGACGACGATGCCAAGTACGGCGACGCGATCCGTGCGATGGCCGAGCTACCGCCCAGCCAGGTGAAGGCCCTGCTCAGCAAGCAGGAGGCCCGGCTGCAAAAGCTGGCCGGCGGCGCTTCGGCCGACCAGCGGTTGGCCGCCGTGGCGGCGCTGGCCAAGGGGGGCCGGCTGGAGGATGCGCCGACTCTGATCTACGCCCTGACCGACCCGGAGCCCGACATCGTCCGCACCGCCCGCGACGGCTTGCGCCGAATCAGCCGCAAGTTCGACGGGTTCGGCTTGCCCGACGATCCCCAGCCGGAACAGTTGCAGGCGGCGCTCCGCCAATGGAAGGACTGGTACCTGGCCATTCAGCCCGACGCGGAATTCGAGAATTGACTCGGCGTGGAACCGTCGCATATTTCCGCCGCGGAAAGGGATATTCGTGTGCAGGCGGCAGCGCGAGGCTCCCGCTCCAGCCGGAAAATCACGGTCAATGCCGTGCGCCACGGCTGGAGCGGGAGCCTCGCCCTGCCGGGCTATTTGCATCCCACCGTATGGAGGGTATGAATGTTTTCTGTAGTTGGGGGAAGTGGAACCGGTATTGACAATCGGAGAGATAATAAGATAATGACATGTGATTACAGAGGTTATCCATGATTTCGAAAACCGGCATTCACGCTGTCACCGCCATGGTCGTGCTGGAGCCCCCCCCTGACGGTGAGTATATTGGGGCTAGTGACATCGCCGACCAGATCGGTGCCCCCCGAAACTACTTGGGAAAACTGCTGAAGACGTTTGCCGACGATGGGTTGGTCGAGTCCCGAAGAGGCAAAGGAGGTGGCTTTCGGTTGGCGCGTGACCCGGCGGCCATCTCCTTGTTCGAGGTCCTGGAGCCGATTGAACATCTGAATCGATGGTCCAACTGCTTCCTCGGTCGAGAGTGTTGTGCGGACGAAAATCCTTGCGCTGTTCACCAACGTTGGAAGATCGTCCGCGAAACGTACCTCCGTTTTTTGCGAGAGACGTCGGTTGCCGATATCGCCCAGCGACCTGTGGGAAGCTGTGCTTGGACATGAGTGGTTTTTCTTTGTGGGCAAAAGAGAATATCCAAGCGTGATTCGTGTTCTTGGCGTGCTCGAAGTTGCGCCGGAGTGGATTGGCCGTGCCGGCGCCCATACGTCATTAGCCCAACCGAAAAGGAGACGTCCATGAGGGCTACCGATATCCTCAGCGACGAACACCGGGTGATTGAGCAAGTGCTCAACTGCCTGGAAAAAATGGTCGACCAGTGCGAATCGGAGGGCAAGCTCCAGACGCAGCCCGCCCAGGATATGGTCGCATTCTTTCGCCATTTCGCGGATCACTGTCATCATATGAAGGAGGAGACGCATTTTTTTCCGGCGATGGAGGCCAAGGGCTTTCCCCGCGAGGGAGGCCCCACCGGGGTGATGTTGCGCGAGCATGATCAGGCTCGCCATTTGGTGCGGGGCATGGACGAGGCGATCGAGGCGGCATCGGCGGGCGACGCCTCCGCACGGAAGGTGTTCGTGGAGCACGCCCGCGGCTACATCGACTTGCTCCGAGAGCATATCGAAAAGGAAGATCGTTGCCTCTACTCGATGGCCAACCAGGCGTTCACGGAAGACGACCAGCAACAATTGCTCAGCGCCTTCGAAAAGGTGGAGAAGGAGGAATTGGGCGCAGGTACCCATCAGAAATACCTGCAAATCGCCAACGAATTGGCCGAGCGTTTCGGCGTGCCCCGCGCAACCGTCGGTAACGGGGGCCAACACGGATGCGGCTGTGGGCATGATTGATGCCTGCCCAACCGACGCAGGCGTCGATTGGGTTGGGAACAGATCGCCAGCGCGCCACCCCGCAGGGAAACACGACTCGTCGTTCTGATCTGGTACTAAGGGGCGGCCGAAAAACAACTTACCGGTTTCCATCGCGAAAACCGAGGGCCGCCGTGAAACGCGGCCCGGCAAATCGGCAAGTTATTTGTCGGTTGGTACTGAAACCACTTGCAAACCCGGGAGAGCGAGGATGGGTATCAAGGGACTTCGTAACGCGGCCATTGTTTCGTTTATCGTGAGCATGTCGATCCTGCTTGGGGGAGGGTATTTTGCCGGCTACTTCGGTGATGGGACCCACGGGAGGATGCCGCCCGTGCCCAAGCAAGTCGTGGTTCTCTCGGAGGACGGCGGGCAAAAGATTCTGACCGACCACGATCGGATCATGGCCGGGCAGCGGACCTATCAACGATACGGATTGATGGACCACGGCAGCGTTTGGGGGCATGGTGCCCTGCGAGGCCCCGACTTCTCCGCCGCCACCTTGCACCGGATGACGGAGGATATTCGGGGTTACATGGCAAGAAAGGGGAATCCTCCGCCCGACATCGCCGAACTCCGCACCAACCGCTACGACGCCGCCTCGGGCATCCTCAAGCTGACCCCGGCCCAAGCCGATGCGCTGAAGAAGAACCGCGCCTATTGGAATGGAGTGTTTGAAAAGGGCCAGAAGAAATACGGCTTTCTCAAGGAAACGGTTCCCACGGCGGAGCAACGAGAGAACCTGGCCGATTTCTTTTTCTGGACGGCCTGGGCCGCGGGCACCGAGCGACTGGGGAAAAACGGAGAGCAGCTTGGCTATACCTACACCAACAATTGGCCGCCGGACCGATCGGTGGGCAACTCGGCCAGCACGGAAGCTTTTGTCTACAGCATCCTCTCCATTCTGGCCCTGTTTGCCGTATTGGGGATCGTGGTTTACGTCACCCATCGGTACGAGTTTTTCTATGGGGATGCCAAAGCCGTGGAAGCCTCCTACCGCCTGTTGGAGATTCCCATCACCCCCAGCCAACGGGCCAGCGCGAAGTTCTTTCTGGTGGCCGGCTTGCTGTTCTTGCTGCAAATCTTCAACGGGGGTTTACTGGCGCATTACACCGTGCACCCCGGCTCCTTCTTCGTGGAACTGATCGGCAAGACCTACGCTTTCAGTTGGGCCAAAAGTTGGCATCTCCAGTTGGCCATTCTCTGGATTGCCACCTCCTGGCTGGGAACGGCCATCTATCTGGCCCCGCTGGTGGCCGGCCGGGAACTGAAATATCAACGGCTGCTGGTGAACATCCTGTTTGGCGCGGTGGTCGCCGTCACGGTGGGGAGCCTGGCGGGCGAGGTGCTGGGGATCAAAGGATTCTTCCAGGGCAAATACCTCTGGTTCTGGCTGGGACATCAAGGCTGGGAATACCTGGAACTGGGCCGACTGTGGCAAATCCTGTTGTTCGGCGGCCTGCTCTATTGGCTGGTGATCGTCTACCGCGCCATGGCTCCCGGGCTGCGCGGGAAAACCGACGATCCGGACCGCCGATCGCTGATCCTGTTCTACGTTTGCAGCGCGGTTTTCGTGGTTTTGTTCTTCGGCTTCGGCCTGCTCTACAGCCCCCAGACGCATCTGACGATCGCCGACTACTGGCGATGGTTCGTGGTGCATATTTGGGTGGAAAGCATCTTTGAGTTTTTCGGCGTGGCCGTGATCTCGCTGTTCCTGGTGACCTTGGGGTTGGTGACCGCCCGCTCGGCGCTGCGGGTGGCCTACTTGACGGCGATCCTGGTCTTTATTGCCGGCATTCCGGGCACGGCCCATCATTTCTATTGGTATGGCGGGCCGAGCTATTGGCTGGCGATGGGCGGGATATTCAGTTCGCTGGAGCCGATCCCCCTGATCTTGCTGGTGGTTCGCGCCTGGATGGAGTACAAATCGATCCGTGCCGAGGGCAAGGAGTTCCCTTATCGCTGGCCGCTCTATTTCCTCACCGCCAGCAGCGTCTGGAATTTCGTCGGCGCGTCGATCTTCGGCTTCATCATCAACCTGCCCATCATCAACTACTACGAGCACTCAACCTACCTCACTAGCAACCACGCGCACACGGCCCTGTTCGGCGTTTACGGCATGCTGGCCATCGCCCTGATCCTTTTCTCCTGGCGGGGCCTGGTGGAAAACAAACACTGGAACGACCGCATCCTCTGCCTCAGCTTCTGGGGCCTCAACGGGGGGCTGTTCCTGATGTTCAGTACGGGCTTGTTTCCCATTGGCGTGATGCAGGTCTGGCAAAGCTACGGGCAGGGCCTGTGGGCCGCCCGCAGCGCCGAGTTCTACAACACCCCCCTGGTGCAAACGCTGGGCAATTGGCGTGCCGTGCCCGATTTGATCATCATCGTACTGGGGGCATTCCCCCTGCTGTACTTCCTCATCAGCACGTTTCCGCACCTGCGGCAAGCCGAAGAGAACAGCCAAAGCTAGCGAGGCTTTGCCTCGGACCGTGCAGATGGTTCCCGACTGCGGCGGAGCCGGCAGCCCCGCGCCGAACGCAGAAACTCGACTCCTTTGGGGACAATTTGGGGCATACCAGTAGGCTTTTGGGAAATCACGAAACCACGAAGTGCACGAAGACACGAAGGGGGAAAAGGAACACACGGCAGAGGCGGATTGATGGGCCTCTTTCCCCTTTCTTGTCTTCGTGGGCTTCGCGGGCTTCGTGGTTTTCAAGAATTCCCGCAACCGTTTTACCAACCAGCCGTTTCACTTTCGTGGGTAGCGTGAAGCTCCCTTTTGCGGGAGCGCCAAGCGAGGTTGTCGCCTCGGACCGTGCAGATGGTTCCCGGGAAACTTGACTCCTTTGCAACAACTTTCAAAAGCCAAGTGCCCTAGACCCGGTGAGAATCCGCCCGCGCAGGCCGCGCACGGAAAAAGCAACCCGCATTGAAGGCCGGCCTACAGGCTTCAGTCTTCCTTCGGAGGCGACGCGCCGACGATGCGATCCAGCAGGGTGGCCAGCCGTGCCGGATAGGTTTGGCCCGTGCTCGTGCCGGCGCCCTCCACGTGGGCACCGTAGGTGATGCTGTCTCCCAGGCAGACCACCACCTGGCCCGGCTTGATCCGATCCTCCAGCAGCGGCCCGAACAACTCCGCCATTCGCCGGTAGCCCTCGGGCGTGAGGTGGACCCCATCCTTGGCGCCGCTGTTTTTCGTGTTGCGAACGAGGCACCCGCGGTCCCGGGTGGCGCCTCCCTGTTCGTCCACCAGTTTCCGCAGGTCGGCCAGGGGGAGACGGTTCTTTTTTGCCAGTTGCCGGATGGCCGCGTCGTACCTGTTCAGGTGCGAGACAAGATCATCTTTGCGCGGGTGCTGGGGATGCCGCAGCACGAGATAGTCGGCGATGATCGGATTGGGCGTGACCAGGATGATGCTTCGCGTGGGTGATCGATCGATCATCGCCTGCATGTTCTCCACGAAGCGGGCCGGCGGCACCAGCTTGCCCGAATTGAGGGCATCGTTAATCCCGAAGTAGAGAATGAGATGGTCGGGCCGGGCCTGGACAACGTCGCGTTGGAATCGGGCCAGGCCGTCGCTGGAGGTGTTGCCGCCGACGCCCCGATTGAGCACCCGCACGGCCGCCGGCCGCTCGGCCGTTTCCGCCCCGGCGACGAGTACGCTCAGCACCAGCCAGAGCACCAGGCCGGCCCACAGCCGTTGGGGAGGACGCCGGAGTCTGGTGCGTGAAATGCTCATCTGAGGGAGTGCCGTAAGGCAGGCAGGGCGGGTTCTCGTCGCACGCAAGTCCAATGGCCGAAGTATTGTGCGACGCGTGCGTCGAGAGCACGCACCCGCCTCCACTAGGCAAGCGCCCGGCCTATTTCTTCAGATAGTAGAGCACCAGCCGCCGGCCAAGCTGGTGGCCGTCGGTCTTCAGCACCAGCGATTGGGTGAAGTCGACCGGGGCCAAGAGCAGATAGCGCCACGCCAGCACACCCTGGCGACCGCTCAGGTGCCGGCGAAAATCACCGACGGAGCCGAAGAACGGGTCCAGCGTGGCCGCCGAC
>CAYZWG010000285.1:0-7336 GCA_964481605.1 uncultured Planctomycetaceae bacterium | reverse complement strand
CAAGCAGAGCTTGGCGACAGTCGCGTTCCCAAGCTGGAGCTTGGGAACGAGTAGGAAGATACTGCACCACCGAGCGGCCCGGCCCGCGTTTGGCATCCCAATTGCATCAAACCACCCCCGTGTGCTGCGGCCCCCCGACGAACCACCGGGAACAAGCGGCGGCAGGATCGCCAAAAGGTACTCCCATGTACGGTGCGCAAAACAGAACGGAACGATTCTTCCGCGCGTCTGGTGGGCGTGCCGTCTCCCCGCGAGAGACGTGGAAAGAGTGCAAAACCGTCCTCCTTGCCCGCCGAGGGGTGTGCAACTTTTGCAGGGCAAAACGAGTGGTCTCCGCACGCTCGGCGGTCTTGGTTGATCCTCCGTCGGCGGCCACGCGGTTCGGGCAACTCGACAGCCAGCAACTCGACTGGGCACAGCCGGAAACGGCGGGCGGATCCCACGGGCGGACGGGGCCGTTGCGTGGGTCCACGGCTTCGACGGTGTGCAAACTCTTCCAAACTCCGTTTTGGATCGCGCGGAAAAACGACGCCGATTTGCCCTGCTCGGGGTCTCCCTTGCAGGGTCTATCGCCGTCGTTCGGCGAAGACGGTTTTTCCATTCCGTAACCGATGAAGAGGAGGTTCAGGTCCGATGAAAAAGCTCCTGGGAATCAGTCTGGTGTTGTCGGCCGTGGTAGGTCTGCTCGCCTCGGAAGCCGTTGCCGGCCGTGGTGGCGGCGGCAGCCGAGGCGGAGGTCAGCAATCGGCGCGGGGTCGTACCGGGTTCAGCCCTTCCAGTTATGGCTACGGCTACGGTACCCAGACCGGTGCCATGCAACGACAAATGCAGCAGCAAATGCGGCGGCAAATGATGCAAAACCGGTATCGCTGGATGCAGTCCGGTCGCGGTGGCCAGCCAGGCACCATGCAACAGCAGCGTCTGCGGGACGGTTCTTGCGGCGGGCAAACCGGCTACGCGGCCCAAGGCGGAACCGCGCAGCGGCGGGCCGTGCAGGGCCGAGGCGGAAGCCGCCGGTCGGGATCCACCGGCCGCGGCACCATGCAGCAGCAGCGCCTGCGGGATGGTTCTTGCGGCGGGCAGGTCCCCGCAGTACCCACACCGTAGCCGTCTTCGAGAGCCGCACGAAGGGGAAACTCCCGGCCACCATCCGGCTTGGCCGCCGCCGGGCAACAAGGCGGGGGGGTGGACCGACCGCTCCAGAGGACGCAATAATGGGAACGGTGGATCACCGACTCGGCGTGGCATCGGATGGACCGAAAGATCGCTTCCGCACGACCCTCCCAGCCCGATGCCGGGGGGAGCCGTGCGGAATGCGTTTTTCCGTGGGTCCTTCTCCGACCGCCGCCCTCGGATGCCTTTCTCCGTGGGATCGATCAGATGGACGCTCGGGGCAAGAGCAGCGGCCGGCTTCTGGAAGAACTGGCCCAGTTAAAAGAGACCGAGGCGAAGTGGCGTTCCCTGGTGGAAAACGCCCCCAATTTCATCGCCATCGTCGATCGCCAGGGAGTGATCCAGTTTCTCAACCACACCCAACCCGGGTTCACCCTGGAGGAGTCGATCGGCAAGCGGATCTACGACTTTCTCCACCCGGACTATCGCCAGCGGGCGAAGGAGTGCGTGGAACGCGTCTTCCGCAGCGGACAGACGGCGTCTTACGAGACCCTGGCGGCCGGGCCACACGGCGAGATGGTGTGGTACGAAACCCGATTGGGGCCGATCCATCATGGCGACCAGATCGTCGCCGTGACTCTCATCTCCACCGAGATCACGGCGCGAAAACGCGCCGAAGAACTGCTCCGGCGGGCGAACGCCGAGCTTGAGCAGCGTGTGAAAGAGCGCACCGCCGCGCTGCTGGAAGCCAACCAGCGATTGAACCGGGAGATCGAGGCCCGCCGAAAGAGCGAGCAGAAGTATCGATCGCTGGTGGAGCAAACCAGCGATCTGATTTGGGAAATGGACGAGAAGGGGTGCTACACCTACATGAGCCCGAAGGCAATGGACTTGCTGGGGTACGAATCGGGGGAATTGCTCGGCAAGACCCCCTTCGAGTTCATGCCGCCGGAAGCGGGCCGCCGCGCCGCCCAGATATTCAAGGAGACGCTCGCCCAGGGCGAGGCAGCCGAAGGGCTGCGGCTGGAAAAGATTCATCGCAGCGGGCAGCGCGTGGTGCATGAGGCCAGCGCCGTGCCCATCCTGGATGCCCAGGGAAAGTGCCGCGGCTTTCGCGGCATCAGCCGCGATATCACCCAGCGGGAGAAGATCGAGGAGGCATTGCGGCAGAGCGAGCAGCAGTATCGGCAGATCTTCGAGTCGGTGGCCGACAGCCTGTTCGTGGCCGACTTGGAAGGGAGGATCGTGGAAGCCAATCCAGCCGCCTGCCGAACCTACGGATACACTCGCGACGAAATCACCCAACTCACGGCCCAGCAGTTGGTGCATCCCGACTGCCGCGGCCTGTTGGATGATTTTCATACGCGGGTGGGCACCACCGGCCAGTACCAGGGCGAATCGGTCGATGTTCGAAAGGACGGCTCGGCTCTCCCGATTGAAGTCCGTGCGGCCCCTTTCCTTTTCAAGGGCAAGCCCCACGTGCTGGCGGTCGTACGCGACGTCACGGAGCGAAAAGAAGCCGAGGAAAAACTGTGGGCCAACGAAGAAAAGCTGCGGATTATCAACGAATCCACGCTCGACGCCGTAATCATGATGGACAGTTCCGGCAAGGCCGTCTACTGGAATCCCGCCGCCGAGCGGATGTTCGGCTATGACGCGGAAGAGATCGTCGGCCGCGATCTGCACAGTATCCTGGCACCTCCCCGCCACCGGCAGGAAGCGACACGAGGTCTCTCGCGGTTCTCCGACTCCGGCCAGGGAAGGGTGGTTGGTCGCATCCTCGAATTCGAAGCCGTCGGCAAGGACGGCTTGGAATTTCCCATTGAACTTTCCGTCTCGCCGATCAAGACCGAGGATCAATGGTGCGCGGTTGCCGTGGTCAGAGACATCACCGAACGAAAGGAGGCCGAGGCGGCGCTGCGGCACGAACACCACACGCTCAACCTCCTGCTCGAGTCCTACGACCGCGAGCGGCAGCTTCTGGCCTACGAAATCCACGACGGCCTGGCCCAGCACCTGGCGGCGGCGATCATGCAGTTCCAGGCGATCGAGCATCTGGAACCCCGGCCTCCCCAGGAAACGTTGAAAATCTGCCGCGCCCTCGGCCGGTTGCTCAACCGATGTCTCAACGAAACGCGGCGCCTGATCGCCGGCGTGCGCCCTCCCATCCTGGACGAGTCGGGCGTGGTCCGGGCCGTGCAGGACCTCATCTGCGAGACCACGAACCGCACCGGGGTTGAAATCCAGTTTCACAGCAAGGTCCAGTTCGATCGGCTGGAACCGGTGCTGGAAAACGCCATCTACCGCATTGCCCAAGAGAGCCTGTCCAACGCCTGCCGGCACAGCCAGAGTGAAAAGGTGAGGGTGGAGCTGGTTCAAGAAGGCCAGCGCGTGCGAGTTGACGTTCGCGATTGGGGAATCGGTTTTGATCCCCAGCAGGTCGACCAGAAGCGGTACGGCCTGGCCGGCATTCGAGAGCGCGCCCGCTTGTTGGGAGGAACGGTAAACATCGACAGCAGCCCCGGCGAGGGAACCCGAATCGTGGTGGGGCTGCCCACGGCAATCGGGCGGACCAACCCGTAGCCGGCTCCCCTCCGGAGGCGGAAATCGCCACCGCCCGGGCGCCCGCCCCGGGCTCAGTCACCCCGCGGGGCGAGCAAGGCCCTTACCACGGCGGCCGGATCGTGGGCACCGACCACCGCCCCGCTGACCGCCACCCGCCCCACGCCGGTCTCCCACACCTGAGCAACGTTGTCAGGGGCGATTCCCCCAATAGCAAAAACAGGCAGGCGAATCTCGGCGGCCACCTGGCGGAGGTAGCCCAGCCCGGCCAAGGTGGCGAACGACTTCGTGCCGGAAGCGAAGGTGGGACCGGCACCAAGATAGTCGGCCCCCTCCAATACCGCCTCCCGCGCCTCTTCGATCGAGTGGGTAGAGACGCCCACCAGCGATTGGGGACCCACGATCCTCCGTGCCTCTTTCACCGTGAGATCCTGCTGGCCCAGGTGGACCCCGTCCGCTTGGGCCAGCGCGGCCACGTCTGCCCGGTCGTTGAGCAGAAAAAGTGTCCCCCCCGTCGGCTGTCCACCGGCGCCACGGGTCAGCCGGCGGAGTCGCCGGGCCCGATCCAGCAGCTCGCGATCACTCAGCGTCTTGTCGCGAAGTTGGATCATGTCCACGCCCGCCGCCACCAGCGTGCCCACCAGCTTCTCGAATTGCCCCACGGAGGCTCGGCCGTCGACCAGCACGCAGAGCCGAGCGCCACCCAAACGGTCCAGCCCGGCACATGTGGCCGCCAGGGCCTTTTGCAGCGTGTAGGCCCGATAGCGAAGACGCTCGATCCGGGCGGAAATCTCGGGGTAGGCGATCTTGCCGTATTCCTCCAGACTTCGCAGGGCCTCCTCAAGTCGGGTGAAACCGGCGGTTACCACCGCGGACGTGTCGGGCCGCTCTCGTTCGGAGGCCGTCTCGATCCCCGTGCCCACATCGCCCCGCGTGTCGCGCGCGGCCAGACGATGCTCCAGCGGAACCGCCGACAGCGCCTCGACCAGATCGTGGCGAAGAGCTTTCAATTGGTTGGTCAAGTGTCCGTCGTCCAAGACAAAGCGGACATAATCCTCGATCGTCCGCAGACCCTCGCGAGCACGGTTGGTGGCCGCGTCGATCAGCCGCAGGAGGGGAACGCTGCTCGTCCTGGGTAATAAAGGATGTTGGGATGTATGGGCAATATGGCCCGCGTCCGTCGATTGCAAATTATGCGGTGTTTGGGAAACCAAAGTGGGACGGCCAGAATCTCCTCCGCGGGCTGGCTGCTCAGAGACGCCAGGGGAAGCGGCTTCGGGGGCTGCCTCCGGCCGTTCCCCCACGAGGTCGGCGTCGAGCGGGAGAGGTTCGGTGCTAAGCCCGTAAACCGCAAGGAGTTCCGTCTTTAGCAACCCTGCCCGAAGACCCCGTTCCGCCAGCCAATCGCCGACCGGGTTTTTCCCCACGGCCAGCGCCAGCAGCAGGTGCTCGGTGGCAAAATCGAACGGTTGAGGCAGATCGGCCAGATGATCCGCGGCGACGGCCAGCGAATCGGCCAATTCGGGCACGAATCGGGGACCCCACGCCTCGGGTGGGGACTCCTCGTGGACGGAGGCCGGGGCCTGGCCGCCGCCACCGGGCTCCATCGGCCCCAAGTCGCTCCAGCGGCGGCGGACCGAGGCCGTGTCGATGCGATGACGCTGGAGAATCGCGGCGGCCCGGCATTCCGCCTCGTCCAACAGCGCCAGCAGCAAGGCCGGGGCCTCAATATCGACAGATTCGGCACGGCTCGACCAGCGCGCGGCTTTCCGCAGCGCCCGGCGAGCCGCTTGGGTAAAGGTAAGGTTCATCCCGGTCATGTTGACAAAAAACACGACCATGTTCAACGGCCCCGTGGAGGCCGGCGAGCAAAAGGCGGGACGCCGATCGAGCCCGGGCGACCCCGGCCGGTGCACGCCGCCGACCCCGGTCGGAATCCGCGGGGTATCGGCCATGAAAGTTGTGGCTGTTTTGCACGGCCACGCCGGGTGGTCTATTTGCCAGGATAGCTCGATCGGCCCGGCAGGGGCCCGCTCCCGGGCGGAGGCCGCTTGACCCTAACCCAAAGCGGTATCTTCAGTTGCCTTGATCCCAGCCATTCCAAGAGTTACAATTCCGTGGCTGCGGACGTTGACCAGAGGGTCGCTGGTGCGGAGAGGGAGCGAAATCTCATGGGCAGGAGGCCTGGATGGGCTTGTCTTTGGCCCGGATTGCCGCAGGTGGCCGCCACGGGCAGTTGGTCCGGCCTGGCATGGGCGATTGGGTTCGCCGCGGGGCTGAACCTGTTGCTGCTGGCCAGCCTGTGGTGGAGCGAGGTGATCCCGGGCAGCGCTCGGAAGGCGGCCTGGGTGGCCATCGTCGGCTTTTGGATCGGTTCTCTACTGCTGGAGGTGGTGTCCAGCCGGGGCCAAGGTTCGCGACGGAGGAATCCGCACGAGGGACCCACCTTGGAACAAGCCGTGGCCTACTATTTGAAGGGCGACTGGGTGGAGACGGAACGACTCCTGGTCGACTTGATCGGCGGGAATCCTCGCGACGTCGATGCCGGATTGATGCTGGCCACCGTTTGGCGGCGAGCGGGCCGGCTGGACGAATCGGCCGCGCAACTGGATCGGCTGGGGCGATTGGACGAGTCGAGCAAGTGGGAGCTGGAGATTCAGAAAGAACGAGAGTTGATTGAGCGGGCTCGCCGCGAGCCGGTCGCCGGCGGTGGGCCCGACGAGTCGGCAGCGGCCGAGGCGGCGTAGGGCCGGCCCGGGAAGAAGTGGGCGGGCGCCCATCCACGCGCGCCGTCTCGCACGGTACTGCAAACAAAAATGGGAACAGACGGCAAACGCTGAGTTCCCGAGGCATCCCACCGGGTGCCTCGGCCCGGAGCGGGAAAACGTCTCCCCCAACGGGTTCTCGGCCTGACGTAATCGAAGGTGTGAGAGAAATGTACGAGCGATTCACCGACCGTGCGCGTAAAGTGATGCAACTGGCCAACCAGGAGGCGCAGCGGTTCAACCACGAATACATCGGCACGGAGCACATCCTGCTGGGACTGATCAAGGAGGGGAGCGGGGTTGCCGCCAACGTGCTGAAGAACCTCGACGTCGATCTGCGGAAGATTCGCCTGGAGGTGGAGAAGCTGGTCCAAAGCGGGCCGGATATGGTCACCATGGGCAAGCTGCCGCAGACGCCGCGGGCGAAAAAAGTGATCGAGTACTCGATGGAGGAGGCGCGCAACCTGAACCACAACTACGTGGGCACGGAGCATATCCTGCTGGGCCTGTTGCGGGAGCAGGAAGGGGTTGCCGCGCAGGTGCTGATGAACCTGGGGCTGAAGCTGGAGGATGTTCGCGAGGAGGTGCTCAACCTGCTGGGCCACGGCGTGGAAGGCGGCGAGGGGGGCGAGCGATCCAGCGGGGCTCCGGGAGCGGGCGAGTCGCCCCGCGGCGGCAAGTCGAAAACACCGGCCCTGGACAGCTTCGGCCGCGACCTCACCGAATTGGCCCGGCAGGGCAAGCTCGATCCGGTCATCGGCCGGGAAAACGAGATCGAGCGGACGATGCAAATCCTCAGCCGCCGCACCAAGAACAACCCCGTGCTGCTGGGTGAGGCCGGCGTGGGCAAAACGGCGATCGTGGAAGGATTCGCCCAGCGGGTGGTCGAAGGCAAC
>CAYZWG010000284.1:0-7349 GCA_964481605.1 uncultured Planctomycetaceae bacterium | reverse complement strand
GGCCGGCTGTGCCGGCCGGTTGCCGCACTTCGCAGCGCCAGCCACGTTTCGGCTCTGCACAGCCGGCCCTACGGGGCTGAAAACCGGGAAGTTATTTATCGGCCGCCCCTAAGGCGATGAACCGGAGCACACTCGCCTTGGGTTTTTCGGCGCTGTCCGCTTCGGTGACGGTGTTTGACTTCTTTACCCTTATTTCCGTCGGGCCCTGTGCCCGGCTATCTTGATCCTTTGGCATCCAGGGGGCTGACATGGTCAAGCGCATCAGCTTTGGGGTTGTGTGGTGGTTTGTCCTGTACTTCGTCGCGTGTTTTCTGGTCGGCGCCGTTGCAGGTGCTATCGCCGGTGCACGGGACCCGGAGAATGCGTCCGTGGCAGGCGCGCAGGCCGGGGCGGCAGCGGTTGCCTCGTACCGCTCGGCGATCATCCTCGGATCGGCGGCGCTGGCTGCGGTGGGAACGTGGTCTGGCGTGTTGCCTGGAACGAAAAGAAAACGCGCGAAACCCAGCGACGGTGCATAACCAGTCGCCGCGGTGAACCAGCCGGATCGCGATCCGGCATGGGGGGCTTGCCCCGGGGGATCGCAGTCAGGGGCCCAGCATTTCCTTGCGGACCGTATCCAAGTCGACGCCTAGGACCTGCTGGGCGATTTTTGCCAGCGTGGCCTGGTCGGCGCGAATGTGAACGGTGCGATGGTGATGGGTCAGCAACCCGCCCGTCTCGAGCGCCTTGGCCGGGGAGAGCGATTCGATTTCGTAGAACGCGCCCAGGCCTTTCTTGCCGGGGGCGGGGGGGCCGTCGTTGTAGGAATTGGCCACCGCGCCGGTGTAGGGGTTGGCCGCGTCGGCACCCCACATGTTGTTCATGTAATCGCACTTGGTGGGGTCGTCGGGCATGGTGAACTGGATGAGGGTCAACACACCGCCGGCGAAATCGATCGAGCCGGCCACGTTGCGGGCCCTCCGCTGCGAGGTGCCGATCTTGGAGCGGTAGTTGCCGTCGGCGCGGAAGAGGATCGCCTGGGGCAGAATCTTCAGCCGCTGGGGCGGGATGGCGCCGAAATAGTCCGACTTGACCACCGGGCCGAGTTGGGCTTCGTCGCCCGGCCGATAGGGCACAATCACCACGGTCTTGGGCGCGGCGTTCATCATGCCCAACACCCAAATCGAGACCAGACCCTTCTCCTTCGACATGGCGGGGCCTTCGTTGCTGAGCGTGTTGGCCGTCTCGTAGGCGACCCTCTCGACGCCGTCGGCGAGCATCAGTTGGGCCGCCGGGCCGAAGACCTGGCGGAGATCGGCTTCGCCCAGCAGGCGTACCGTGCGGGTGACGGACAACTCGAAGTTGGTGGCCGAGGCGTTTCGGAGCTGCATCAACCGGACCATCCGGTAGTAGGGATCGTGGGGGCCGCTGGTGACCTGGTAGCCGCCTTCGTTCAGCGCCGGCGCGGTGAACCAGTGGTCGAGGTCCTGCCGGGCGCCGGGGGCGAACCAGAGGCTGAACCGCCCTCCCTCGGGCGAAAGCCAGAGCCGATCCTCGCCGCCGTAGTTGTTGAAATGCTTGTCGAGCTTGCCGGCCTTGATGAATTCGGCATGGATGAAGCCGAAGCTGGGCCCGTCCATTCCCCCGCAGGTGGAGGTCATTACCCGTCCTTGCCAGTCGGGGCAGATCGCCACGCGGGCCCCGTGCCCGTCGGTCAACTCGACCAGCTTGGTGTGGGCGGCCAGAAACTCGCGTGCTTGGCGGTACGACATCTCCTCCCCTTTCGCTTGAAACCAACCGACCAGCACCGCCGAAACCACGAAACCGGCAGCGGCGGCCTTCCACCATCTCCCCCGCGGGAAGCCTTGGACAAAGTGCGATATCGCCATGGGTGATCTCCTCACGTAGGCGTGTTGGGTATTGTCGGCGGAGTTGCCTTGACTGTCAGGATAACGACTTTTTCAGCTTGGGGCCAGCACCGCAACAGGCACAGCTCCGCGCGCGGCACGCCGGCGCGGACCGGCTCACTTGCCGCGGAGGGCCTCCACCTGGCGGCGGGCCATGGCCGCCAGCCGGGGCCGACTCCCGGCGGCCATCGGCGGCGGGCCGCCCGCGTGGTCGACCGCCTCGACGATCTTTTCGACGGGCACCATGCGAATCGCGTCCCAAGGGCAAACCGTGAGCGTGTAGGCACGCGACTTTCTGGACGGCACGCGGATGCAAAGCCGGCAACCGATGCAGCGGTCCCAACCGATTTCGCACCAGCCTTGCAGGCCCGGCGCGTCGGCACGGAGATCGATCTTGCGAATGCAGTCGACCGGGCAGACCTCGACACACGCCTCGCAGCCGGTGCAGTAGTCGGCGTCGATGGCGGCCAACTGCTTGGGGAGCTTCTTGCGGGCAGCCGTGTGGAGATCGGGCATGGGAGAGTGGCCAAGGAGAATCTCCACCGGGCTTGCCCCGGTGGATTGCGGGTTGGACAACGACAAGCAGACTGGCGGGTGGCGACGCCCGGGCGGTGTTCCTATTCTGATGGGTGAAGTGGTTTGCGCTGACCTCTTGTGGCAGAGCCACACCGGTTCAAGAACCGGTGCTACCCAATGACCTCTTGTGGCACCAGCCACACCGGTTCAAGAACCGGTGCTACCCACGGCGGGCGTCTCCTTACTCTTTCGGGATCGATTCCAGGGCCACCATCTCCTCGAACGTCTGGCGACGGCGGATAAGGTATGCCCGGCCGTCCTGGAGGAGGACTTCCGCGGCCAGGGGCTTCGAGTTGTAGTTGGAGCCCATCACGGCGCCGTAGGCCCCGGCGCACTCAATCACCAGGAAGTCACCCACGGCGGCCAGGGGCAGTCGGCGTTTGGCCACGTAGCCGCCCTCTTGCTGGGTGAAGATGTCGCCCGACTCGCAGAGGGGGCCGCCCACGATGACCTCCTGCTCGGGCCGCTTCATGTCGCCGTCGGCGGGGACGATGGAGATGGGGTGGTAAGCGCCGTAGAGGATCGGCCGGGCGAGGTTGTTGAAGCCCGCATCGACCAGGTAGAAGGTGTTGTCGGCCTGCCGCTTGACGGCGCGGACTTCGGCAACCAAGTAGCCGCTCTCGGCGGTGAGGTAGCGGCCCGGCTCGATCTCCAGTGCCAGCGGGTGGCCGAAGCGGTTTTCCAGCCGCCGCCGGGTTTCGTCCCAGAGGCGGTAATACGCGTCCAGGTCGATATAGGACTGGCCCTCACGGTAGGGAACCGGCAGGCCGCCGCCGGCGCTGATCGAGCGGAGGTTTCGTCCCACCACCAGGGCGGCCTTTTCCATCGCCGAGCAGACTCGGGCGAGATGTTCCAGGTCGGTGCCGGAGCCGATGTGCATGTGCAGCCCGGTCACGCCCAGGCCGTAGTTGTCGGCGTTGACCAGGCAGTCGTTGAGTTGCTCGTGCCAGATGCCGTGCTTCGACTGGTCGCCGCCGGTATTGGTTTTTTGGCTGTGGCCGTGGCCGAAGCCGGGATTGATTCGCAGGGTGATCGACCGGCCGGGCGCCCGGTGGCCGTACTGGTCGATCATCTGGGGCGAACCGCAGTTGACGTGGATGTTCTCGTCGATGCACAGTTTGAGGGCGTCGGCGTCGAAGACGTCGGCCGTGTAGACAACCGGCGGCGGATCGCCTCGCGGCTGGTAGCCGGCCGCCAGGGCCCGCCGAATCTCGGCCGCGCTGACCGTGTCGACCAGGGCCCCGTGACGGCGAAGCAGGTCGACGATGGCCAGGTTGGAACAGGCCTTCTGGGCGTAGCGGACGTGGTCGAAGGCTTCCAGGTCGGCAAGCCGCTGGACCATCCTGGCGGCATCGTAGACGTAACAGGGCGTGCCGAATCGGGCGGCCAGCTCGGTCACCGGGACACCGGCAATGTCGCCGCGGCGGTTGGAAAAACGGGGCGTGGTGAGCATGGTCACGATTCCGAGGCGAAGCCGCACCTTGTGGCGCGATCGTCTTTCACGGCCCCCGAATATTCGGGAATCATGCGAAACGCAATCGGCCTTTTGGCCGAGGGACGGCCCGCCCAAGTTCCTTGGCTGTTTCGATCCACTCCCGTATGACCACTTGGGTCCGGTTCACCGATTTATTCGGCCGTTGTGTCGTGTATCTTCATTCGGCGTCATGGGCATCGTCGGTGCGAAGCATGCGAATGATGTGACGTGCTAGATGTTCCTTGATTTCGCGATGACGTGGAACGGGCTGGGAGATGCCGGTGCTTGGATTGCGATACCAATCGTGCTTTGCTCCATGTCGGATGAGCACGCATCCGAAGCCTTCCATGGTCTTGACCAGATCGACGCGTTTCATGACACAATCAGGTCTTCGACGCGTCGAGCTCCGGGGATTGCACCACCCGAAAGATCCGCGTAAAGATCCTTGAGGTGCTCCTTCACGTCATCGAGGTTTTCGCCTTGCGTCCAATAGTCTGGATATTCCTGCAGGTAACCCAGCCATGCGTCACCGTCCTGCCAAACGACAATTTTTACAACTTGCATCAGTTCGCCTCGAGCAAATGAGTAGCCCAATTCTCCTGACTTTCAATGTACTATGGGGCGGCCGAAAGACAACTTACCGGTTTCCATTTCGAAAGCCGAGTTGCCGTAGGGCCCACCGGGGGTTATGGTTCCACCACGTCCGATGCCGGTCGGCGGGGCCGGCCCCGCGGGGTTCATGGCGCGGCGCGGGCCTGCATCACCACGGGGACGAGTGCGGGGATTGCTTTCAGCAAGCCCTCTTCCAGCTCGATTCGCACCTTCTGGCCGTTGGGGATGATCGTGGCGGTTATGGTCAGCCGGTCCTTGCCCGCGCTCTCGGCCAACTTGCCGGCGACCGCCGTGGCGGCTTGCTTGACCAGGGGTTTCTCGGCCATTTGGGCGACGAACCTGGCAATCGGCCCGGCGGCAATGGACAGCGAGACCGGCGGGGCGGCTTTTCCGGCCTTGGCCCGGCAATCGTCGATCACTTTCTGCAGCGTCTTGATGGCGTCCCGACCGACGGCCAGATAGGCGCTGTTGTCGCCGAAGCCGAGGGCGACCTCGGGGGCGTCGCCCAGGATTTGCACGATTTTCTCGTCGGGGATGTCTTCGGTGGGGATGGTGATCGTGTGGAAGCGGACGCCCTGGTGGACCAGTGCGTCGAGCTTGATCGCATCGGCGGCGTCGGGCTCGTCCTTGATGATCTGGGCGGCAAGCTGCTTGAGAGCATCCTCCAGCTTGGCGCTTTCGGCGACTTGCAGGCCGGCCACGAAGGCGGCCTTGCTTTCGTCCAACAAGAGCAGGGCGCCGCCGTCGAGCCGCCCACCTCGCACGGTGGCCACGAGCACGTCGATCAGGTTGTCGACCAGCCCCTTGGCAACTTTGAGTTCGTCATCGCTGAGGCCTTGGCTGCCCAGGTCCTTGACCGCGCTGGCCCTTACCGTCTCGATCGTGTCGACGGCCTGGTCGATTTGGGATGGGGGGATCTTGCCGACCACGTTGAGCGACATGGCGGCGTCGGGGACGATAAAGCCGGCGAAGTTCGTGCTTAGCCCCTGGGAGGCGGCCATTTGCTCGGCGATCTTCGAGCCTTCCACGGCCGTGATGGTGTAGTCGAGGTGGACTGAGGACCTCTCCTGGTCGATGGCCAGGCCGACGGTGAGCGTGTCGAGTTCGTTGATCGCGGTTTGCATCTGCTCCATCGCCCGCTGGGTCATCTTCGTCCGCATGGCGAAGTCATCGCTGCTTTCGCCGGGCATTTGCTGTGCGCCGGACTGAACGCCCATCCGGATCATGCCGACCACCATCTGGCGGAAAAAGTCGGGGACGTTCTGCACGTGCACCTGGATGGCCAGGTCGTAGGCCTTGTGCAGCCCGCCCAGGGCGGCGACCGGATCGTCCGGGGTGTGGGCCAGGGCCTCGGGCGTGTTGGCGACAAATGCCCAGCCGTCGGCCTTCTTGACAAAGAGGGGCTGCTCCTTGACGCTCAACTTGATCAGGCCGCCGTCGGCCTTTTGGGGCTTGCCGACCAGGGGCTCCAGAATCTCGAGGACCTGATCCAGATTGGTCACCGGCAGGCAGCCGAAGGTGGTCAACTTGGTTCCGTCGGTGCGGACGAAGAATCCCCAAGGTTTCGACTTGTCCAGGCCGGTGATTTCCTTGCCGCCGGCGGCCATTTGCAGGCTCATTTCCGCCATCCGGGCCAGGCCGGGATTGCCGGCCAGCTTGCCGACGTAGCCGATGTCGCCGATCACCTCGTCGTAGCCGGAGAAGGCGACCACGACGACCGGCTGGGACGTGTCGCTGGGAGAAACCTGGGCACGGGCCGCGCCGGCAAGCCATGTGCCCATCGCGGTGGCCGCCAACAGCGCGCTGAAAAAGAACTTCTTCACGACAAAGCCTCCTGCGGATTCTGGGGGGACGGGCATGGTCCTAAAGGGCGGCCGAAAAACAACTTACCGGTTTCCATTTCAAAAACGGAGGGCCGCCGTGGAACGCGGCCCGGCAAATCGGCAAGTTGATTATCGGCATGGTCCTAAAAGTCTTGAAGGCAAGGTGTTACGGTCGGATGGCAATTCACGGCGTTTGGCAGCGCAAGGCTCCCATTCGGCGAGGGTCTCCCGACCCCGCCCAGCGTTCGGCGAGACCCTCGCCGAACGCGGTTCGCTGGGAGCCTCACGCTGCCGCCCTTCCGCGACAAAAGCGAATTATAGTGACCCGGTCCGGGCCTGTGCACCCCGTTGGGGGTGGAAATCGTGGAATGGAGCGGATCGGGGACAGCCGTCCGAGCAAGTCTGGGCATTCTGGCGACTTCAGCGGGGGCCGGGTGAGATGCCCGCTTCCGTTTTCTCGAAGAATACGCCGTTCCCCCGTGTTGGCGGAACGATTCCGGGGCTGGCGGCGAAATCCGCTGGAAGCCGCCGGTGCGCAGCAGAGCGCAGGAGAGAGCCCTGGGAGGGAAACTGGCGGGGGGGCCGCTACCGCTCGCGGTAGGTGATGCGTCCCTTGGTCAGATCGTAGGGAGACAGTTCGACGCGGACCTTGTCGCCGGGTACGATGCGGATGAAGTGTTTCCGCATCCGCCCGGCGACGTGGGCGATGACCTTGTGTCCGGTTTCCAGTTGGACGCGAAATCGCGTGTTGGCCAGGGCCTCGGTGACCACGCCGCCAACTTCCAACGCTTTCTCTTTTGGCATACTCCGCTCCAAATCAAGACGCTCGCAAACACCCCCTTGAGAACCCAAATCCCCACGCATCTTACCATTTCTGGCGGCGGGGTCTATAGCCGGCTCCAGGCAGGCTGGGCCCGCCTCGTGGGTAGCACCGGTTCTTGAACCGGTGTGGCTGGTGCCACAAGAGGTCAGCGCAAA
>CAYZWG010000283.1:0-7377 GCA_964481605.1 uncultured Planctomycetaceae bacterium | reverse complement strand
CATGCTGTTGAAAAACACGCTCACGGCGGCCAGGCTCCAGACGGGCGAGGCCGCCACGTGATTCCGTTGCCGGCGTGAGTCATCTCACAGACCGCCGGCCGCCCGGGCACCTACAATGGACGTACTATGCGGAAGAGGCCGTGGCTCGGAGGCGGATCATTCTTTATCTCTGCCGAATCGTGGATGGGGGCATTTCCGGATGTCGCGTTGTTGGAAGACGGCAAGCTTCCTTCTGCTTTGGGGTGGCTGTGCATTCGGCACGCTCCAGATCGGCAGTGCTCCGGGCCACTGGCCTCATCTTTGCGGCCCTTGGGGATGCGCCCCTCCCACCCAGGCCCTGGTGGCCTGGCACGGCTTTTGGCTGGTGCTGCTTTTGGGTGGCGTGGGGCTGGCGCGTGGGGGTCTTTCGCCGGCCTGGGTTTTCCGGCTCGGCGTGGTGATGACCGCCGGCGGCACCGTGGGCCTTTTGGGCATCGCCTGCTGGCAGCTTGCCCACCCAATCCAACACCTCGGCGCCGCGGACCTGCTGCCGCGCTACCTCTATCTGCTGGCTACCTTGATCGACCTGCCGCTGCTTGAGCTTGTTTTCGCCGGGCTGGCAGGCATAGCGTTGGGACACCGGCCATCCGGGGCGGCTGCCGCAGCCTGTCGTCTGTAGGCGGGGTCGCCAGCCCCGCGCCGAACGCCGTTCCACCATGCCGGGTCGCGACCCGGCCTACAGGCTTGGGAAAGAGATACGGCCGGGTGCATTTTAATATTACTGCGCAGGGTCGGCCGTAGTAACTGGCTCGTTCTCGTTCCCAAGCTCCGGCTTGGGAACGCATTTTATCGTAGCTCCGCTTCCAGTGACGCTGCCAACAGGCCAAGCAGAGCTTGGCGACAGTCGCGCATGCCAAGCCGGAGCTTGGGAACGAGTAGGTTTCGTAAGGCCTTACGGAGAATCGCAACGAACAACCCTGCGCAGTAATATTAAGAGGTGGGCAATCCGGCGATCACCTTAATCATGTTGACGATGTCTTGTCGCTGCTGGCTGAGAATGTTCAGGCCGGCCAGCGCGTTGGTGGCGAGCTGCTGGTTTTTCGTCAACAGGAGGCTCTCTTCCGTGGCGTCGTAGCCGTCGGTTGCGGTGATGGAGTTGGCCAGGTCGGTTTGGAGATTGGTGAGGTAGGTCGAAGAGGTCGTGACGGTGGCATTGTAGAAGCCGTCGACGGCCCCCTCCACCTCGGTCAGCCGCCCCAGCGTCTCGTCGACAATCCGAATCGCCTGCGACGTGTTGTTGTTCAATCCGGCCGCGGTGCCGCCGGTGAGCAGATCGGTCAGCCGCCCGCTGGGGCCGCCAGCCTGGTCGGCCTGAAGGCTGGAAATCGCCAAGGTGCTGCGGCGCTGGAGGTTGTCCGTAAGGGCAAAGGTCAGCGCCTGGCCGTCGATGGTCATGGGGTCGAAATCGCCGCTGAAACCCGCGGCAAACTTGATTTCGAATTGGAAGCCGTTGCGGTTGACCGCCAACCGGTTTCCGTCCAACTGGGCGTGGGGCACGGTTGCGTCGCTGCCGGCGGCGGTGGTCAGGCCGCTGACCGTATCGAACGAGCCGCTGTTGACCGCGACGGTGACCTGGCTGGTGCTGCCGGTGAGCACGCTTTGCAGCACGAGATCGACGCTGTCGACGTTGGCCACCACTCCGGTGGAAGCCTTTTGCGCGTTGATTGCGTCGGCGATCTGGGCCAGCGTATCGCCGTTGGTGATGGTGATATCGGCATATCCCAGGTACCCCGTCACGCGAATCGAGGCGTCGGCGGCGAAAAGCCCGGTCTTTTCCCGGTGGCGGAGTTGGGCCGGTTCGGCCGGCGCGTAGCTGATGCCGTTGATCTGGGCGATCATGTCGGTGCCGGCCGCGGTGCCGTCGTGATTGCCACCGGTGACCGAAAAGGAGGAATCGGTGCTGACGGCCAGCGTGGCGGCGGCCCCAAAGTCGACGGTCTGGAAGGTCAAGGTATCGCTGGCGGCGGCGGCCGTGATGCCCGTCTGGTGGCTGACGTTGTTGATCTTGGTGGCCACGGCGCTGAGCAGTTCCCCGTCGCTGACGGCGACCACGGCGCTTCCCAGCTTGCCGGTGATGGTGAGGTTCCCGCCGTCGCCGACGGCGATCTGAGAGGTGGAGCCGGTGTAGGTCAGTTGCCCCTGGGTTGCCGCCCGCGATACCGATCCCGAGATCGCCGCGGTCGAGGTGGCCACGGGGTCGACCCCGTAGGCCGCCCCGCCGGCATCGACACCGCTGACGCTGAAGGTTCCCGAGAGGACTTCCACCACCACCTTCTGGCTGGCCCCGATCTGGGCACTGGCCAGGGTCAGTGTGTTTCCTTCCACCGAGGCGATCACCCCCGTCGTAGTGGACTGGTCGTTCACGTTCTGGGCGATCTGTTCCAGGGTGTCGCTGGTGGAGACGGAAATCGTTGTGTTGCCCAGGTTCCCGGTCAATTTGACCGAGGCGGTGGCCACCGCGTAGCGATTGGTGCCGGTGTAGGTCGCCTTGGCCTGCTTTCCCACGATTTCGTGCTGGCCCTGGCCGGTGGAACGAACGACCAGGTCGCGGACCTGGCTGGAGTTCTTGCCGGAGGCGTGAAACGCGGCCGACCCGTCCAGCAGCCGCCGGCCGTTGATCGAGGTCGAGGCCAGGGTGTTGATTTGGGCGATTGCCGTGTCGATGGTTTGCTGCGAGGCGGTCCGCTGGGAACTGGTCAGCCCCTGGGTCTCGTCCGTGAGCAACTCGGTCCGAATGAGGTCCAACTGGGTGTGGATTTGGTCGATCGTGCTCTGGGCCTGGGTGACCATGCTGCTGGTCGAAGTCACGCTGGCCATGGTGGACGTGGCAGTGGAGAGGCGAGCCTGGAATCGGCTCAGGGTGACGAAGGCCGAGACGTCGTCGCGGGGAGAGAGAACCCGCTGGCCGGCGGCGATCCGCAAATTATTGAGGGTGGCCGCGGCATTGGCGTCGGCCAGCCGGTTCAACAGCCTGCGCTCCGTGCCGGTGAGCGTCGCTCCGATTCGGGCCATGGCGGCAGTCTCTCTGCGGGGTGGGCGCGAGGGAAGGGTTGCGGGCCGGACCATCCGCGGCAGGCCCTCCGCCGCTTCGCCGCGCAGGCCTCAGCGGGAAGCATCCCTTGGTCCGGGACGAAAAGAATCGGCCCGGCTATCCAAATATAGGTCGCGGTTCGTGCCCGCGAAGACGTCACCGGCTGGCCGGGGCAAGAGAGGATACCCGGACCATCACTGGCCCGGCTCACGGCGGCCGGCCCGCCAGGACAAGAGAGGTCGCCTGGCCGGTGGTGCGGATTTTTCCGGCGGCGCCGGGCTTTCTTCCGAGGCGATCAGGTAGGAGCGGAGGCTGGTGAGCACCTCGCGGGCACGATGTTCGGCGTTCGCCTCGCGGCGGTCTCGGATTCGCAAGGGCCGGGCGGTGACGTGGACATGGGTGCGACAGATTTGGGGCGTTTCCTCGCTTTCCTTATCTTTTCCATGGGGCCACTGCTCTTCGAGCTTGAGTTCGAGCCGGAAGGCGATCGGCCGGTCGCCGTAACGCCGCTTGGAGCGAGATTGGCCGTCGAGGTCGATTTTCACGCGGTCTTCCTCGACCCAGGAAATCTTGGCCTGATGATCGGCCACGAAGCCTCGCAGCTTTTCGATTGCCACGGAAAGGGGCACGGGGGTGTAGAGATCCCTGGAGATGGAGAATTCCTTGGGTGGCCGAAAACGCTGCCAGAAGGCGCGGCCCTCGGCCTCCGGCAGGGACGATCCGGCTCCCAACTGGATCACCGTATTGCGGCCTTTTTCCTTGGCCATCAGGAGGCCGCGGTCCGCACGGCGAAGCATGGTTTCCGCCGTGTCGCCGGGCTGGATTTCGGTGACGCCGAAGCTGGCGGTGATCGGCCGGCCGCGGAGCACTTCGAGGGGCGTTTCGCTGAGCTGCTTGCGAATCTCGTTTGCCCTGCGAGCCGCGGTGGCATTGTCGCAGTCGGCAAACAAGATCACGAATTCCTCTCCCCCGTAGCGGGCCACCAGGTCGCCCGGCCGGGCCGCGCTCTTCAGCAGGGTGGCAAGACTCTTGATCGCTTCGTCGCCCGCCTGGTGGCCAAAGTTGTCGTTGACCTGCTTGAAATGGTCCAGATCGCAGATCGTCATGCTACAGGGCACTTGCTGCTGGCGATGGGTATTGATGAACAATTCGAGAACCCGGTCGAACTCGGCCCGGTTGGCCACCTGGGTGAGGGCGTCCTTGGTGGCCTTTTCGTGCAGACTCTGGCAGCGACGTTCCAGCGAGGTTTCGCTGCTGGCGTCGTGCATCAAGAGCACGGCCCCCAGTTGCCTGCCGTCGGCCGCCACCACGGGAATGGCATGGGTGTCGACCGCCACCCGCCTGCCCGAACGCCCCACGATGGTCATCCTTCGCAACGATTGCACTCCGGACTCGATCGCGCAGCGCACGGGACACTCTTCGTCGGTGACCAGGGTCCCTTTCTCGCTGCACATTTGCACCAGCATGGACGACCAATGTCGGTCGCGTACACTAGACTCCGAGATTCCGGTCAGCCGCTCGGCGCCGTGATTCCATTGGACCACGCGGAAGTCGGCGTCGATAAATACGACCGCGTCGTGCATGTTGTCGAGGAGGCGGTTCTGGAAGGGCGTTTGGACCTGCTGGGACGTCAACCGGGCCGGATTGCGGGAAAGCTCCCAGCAGGAATTGACGATCTCCGGATTCATCCAGCGGAGCCAACGGCCGGCCACCTCCCGGCGAATCTTTTCCAGGTTGCCCGTATAGAACTTGCCGAATTCGTGAACCAACTGGGGATCGAACTGGGTTCCGGCAAAGTTGAACAACTCGATTGCCGCGCGTTCCAGCGACATCGCCGGGCGGAACACCTGATCGGTGGTCATCGAGTCGAAGGCTTCCACGATGGCGATCATCCGCGCGCCCTGGGGGATGTCTCTTCCCCGCCGGCAATACCCGCTCCGCGAGCCGTCGTACCAGGCGGCCAGGTTCTCCACGATCTCCAGTACGAGCGGGTTGGAACACGCCGGCTGAAGAATCTCCACGCTCATCCGGCGTGCTTCCTCGATCACCCGCAATTCGTCGGCGTCCAGCGGTCCCGGTTTCAACAGCACCCGGTCGGGGACGCCGATCAACCCCACGTCGTGCAGCAGGGCCGCCAACTCGATCGCCTCGCGCGCGTCCTCCGGCAATTCCATCCGCAACGACCAGGCGGAACTGATGAGGGAAACGCGAAGCGCGTGCCCGGCCGCCTGCGACGACTTGCAACGCAACGCCTGGTAAAGGCTGCCGGCCATCCCCAGCCGAGCCTGGGCCAGCTTGGTATCCGTGGATTCCTGCGAGGACGGAACCGTCTTGCCTACTGGTGGCGCGGAGGAGTCTCCCGCCACCGCCGCCGGCGTGCTCTCCAGACCGAACCCTTCCGTGTGGGCAAAGACATCCGAGGTGTCAGCCATGATGTTCCTGCTGTTGTCGTGCCGCGCCCAAAGACGCCCGGCGGTCTTCGCACGTTGCCGGGCATCGTGACACGCGGCTGGGCCGTCGCGGCCGCGGCAAAACGCCCTTCGGCCGCCCGGCGGGCGCCCCCTCGAACGAACCTGGCCCGCCCCGCCTTGGGGGAACCCCCGACAAGGTCAATGCACCCGGGGATCGCCGCGTGGCGGATCGTCCACGGAATCGGGTTCCACCCGAAAACCCCGGCCTTTTACCACAAACACGCCGCCGGCTGGCCGTGCGGGAATCAATGGGGTAAACAACCTGACCGCAGAAAACCCAGCGCGCCCTCAATGAAACCCTAGTTCACGTCAGGACTTCGGTCAAACGCCGTCACCGGCAGCGCGTCCGCCGGCGTCCGCCCGGCGCGAGCGTGCCGGGCGAGCCGGCCATCTCTCCGCCGCGCCGGCAGACGTTCATCCCGCATATTCGTCGCCACCGCCGTGTTCCTCGCAGGCCGGCTCTGGCGGCCTGCGGGGTGCGGGCGCGGCCGGGGTACCGCTTGCCGCCGGCGCGGGCATCGGCTAACGTAGCAGTGTTCATGTTTTGTGGAGGTCGCCGTCCGCAGGGCCGACCACGTGTTGAAAGGCCCCACGGCCGCAGTCCTACCGAACCAGGAGTGGCCATGAAACTCGTCCGTTTTGAGACTCCCACCGGCCCCCGAATCGGCGGCCTTCGCAACGGGCAATACGTCGATCTGAACGCGGCCGACCCGGCCCTGCCGACCTGCATGAAGACACTCCTCTCACGGGGAAAACAAGGCTTGCGCCAAGCGGAGCAGGCGCTGCAAAACGCCAGCCCGCTGGACGATCCCCTCAAGCTGCTGCCGCCCATCCGCTGCCCTGGAAAAGTCATTTGCGTGGGCCTCAACTACGCCGACCATGCCCGCGAAAGCGGCATGGAACCACCCGCCGAGCCGGTCATTTTCAACAAGTTCCCTACCACGCTTCGGGGACATGGCGACCCGGTGGCTCTGCCGCGGGCGAGCCGGGCGGTCGACTACGAGGCCGAGTTGGTGGTGGTGATGGCCGCGGGCGGCCGCCATATCGCCCCCGATCGGGCCCTCCGCCACGTGGCCGGATACACCTGTGGAAACGACATCTCCGCCCGCGACTGGCAACTGGAGAAGCCGGGCGGCCAGTGGCTGTTGGGCAAATCGTTCGATAGCTTCGCACCCACCGGCCCGGTCCTGGTCACCGCCGACGAAATTCCCGACCCGGGCAAGCTGGCCATCCGCTGCCGGCTCAACGGGCAAACGATGCAGGACTCCAATACCGACCAACTGATTTTCTCCGTTGCCGAGTTGATCGCCTACATCTCGGACGTGTGCACGCTGGAGCCGGGTGATCTGATCTTTACGGGGACCCCGCCCGGGGTCGGCATGGCACGTCGCCCGCCCGTCTATCTCAAGCCGGGCGACACGCTCGAAGTGGAGATCGAGCGGATCGGTGTGTTGACCAATCCGGTCATCGCCGAGAGAAGCTCGCCGCCGGACGATTCCACCTCGGAGTGAGGCAAGTCGAGGGACGATTCCATCCCGGAGTGAGGCGAGTGGAGGGGAAAAGGCGTCTCGGCGTTCGGCGCGGGTCTCCCACCGTTCGGCGCGGGTCTCCCGACCCCGCCGTCGACGGGTGGCCCAGGTTCTTGAACCTGCACCCGGCGGCAGCCGGCAAGAGGTCAGGCCAGCGGGTGGCAACGCCCGGGCGGTGTTCCTATTCGATGGGCGGAGTGATTTGCCCCGACCTCTTGTGACGGAGCCACACCGGTTCAAGAACCGGTGCCGCCCGACACTCGGCGACTTGCCCCCGGGACCCGGCTGCCTAGAATATTAACAGCCG
>CAYZWG010000282.1:0-7378 GCA_964481605.1 uncultured Planctomycetaceae bacterium | reverse complement strand
GGAGTCCGGCCATGCGGCAATCGCGGCGGGGACACGGCTGGGGATGGGGCTTGATGGCCGCGGCGGCGGTCGGACTGCTCGCGGGGGTCGGCCGGGGCGAGCCGCCCGGCGGGGACGAAGCACTCTTCCAGGCTCGCCTCGAGGCCGGCGAGTTTGCCCCCGCCGTGGCCGACGCCAATCGGGCGGAGTCGGTCGAAGCCCGCGACGCGCTGATGGCCCAGATTGCCGTGGCCCAGGCCCGCGCCGGCACGCCCCGGGCCGCGCTCCGCTCGGCGGCCGACATCTACGACGATCGCACCCGGACCGACGCCCTCTCGGAGGTGGGCTCGGTACCCATCGGCGGCCGCGGCGGGGCCGCGCTGGCCGACTTCGACAGCCTCATCCAACTGATCACCTCCACCATTCAGCCGGAGACGTGGGACGACGTGGGTGGGCCCGGCTCGATCGCCCCCTTTGCCACCGGGGTCTACATCGACCCCGAGGGAACCTTGCGGCCGATCCTGCGGGAAGAGACCGGCGAAAACCTGGCCGCCTTGCGCCAGAGCAGTGCCGGGCCGCTGCGTCGAGCGACGGTCCGCCGGGCGTCGCCGCTGCGCAAGGTGTCGCTGCCGAAGCTGGAAAGGCTGGTCCAGTTGCGGATCGCCGCCGGCGGTGAACCGACCGAGGCGATGCGGATGCTGGCCGGGTTGACGCGAATCGAATACGTCTTTCTCTATCCCCGCACCGGCGACCTCGTGCTGGCCGGACCGGCCGGCGATTGGCACCCGGGACCGGAAAACCGCATGCTCAGCGTGGAAACGGGCCGGCCCATCGTGCTGCTCGACGATCTGGTCGTTCTGCTGCGACGGATGACGACGGGCGAGGACGTGCGGTTCGGCTGCATGATCACGCCCACCCCCCAAGGGCTGGCCCGGGTGAAAGCCTTTGCCGAGGAGTCGGGCCGGCGGCCGCTCAAGCCGGGCCAGCGCGGCCGGTGGCTGGAAACCCTCCGCTCGAAGCTGGGCAAGCAGGATATCCAGGTCTACGGGCTCGACCCGCGAACGCGGCCGGCCGCCGTGCTGGTGGAGGCCGACTACCGGATGAAGCTGGTGGGGATGGGATTGGAAGAGGGCGTGCCGGGCGTGGAGTGTTATCTCGACCTGGTCCGCAAGTCCCGCGACCAGGCCCCGCCGATGGACGTGCTGCGGTGGTGGTTCACGTTGGATTACGACGCCTTGCTGGCCTCGCGGGACCGCCAGGCGTTTGCCCTGCGGGGCCAGGGCGTGAAGGTGCTCAGCGAAAACGAGCTGTTGACCGCCGAGGGCCGCCGCGTGCACACCGGCGCCTCGGACGAACTGAATCGGCAATTCGCCGCGAGTTTCACCGAGCATTTCGGCGAGTTGGCGGAAAAGTATCCCGTCTACGGCGAACTGCGAAACATCTGCGACCTGGCGCTGGTCTGCGCGTTGATTCGGGCGGGCGGTCTGGCCCAGCGGGTCGGCTGGCACATGACCTGCTTCGGCCGCTCGGGTGCCTACACCGTCCCGCTGGGCCCGGCCCCCACCCGGGTCGACAGCGTGGTCAACCACCGGCGGTTGCGGCGGGGTGAGATCGTGGTGGGCGTCAGCGGTGGGGTCCGCATCGATCCGGCCCAACTGGTCTCGCACGGGGCGATCGAGGTCGAGTCGGACGGCGCGCTCGACCAACGGCGGCTGGCCACCGCCCCCAAAAAACGCGACGCCGATTGCTGGTGGTGGGACTGAGATGGCGACCGGACGAACATGGCCGGAGGACCGTCTGGGTGGGGACCCTTTTCCAAGAAAACCAGCCGGGGTTCCGGCGTTCTGCCTGGCGATTTGCCTGGCCACGGCCTGGGCCGCGCCGGGCACGGCGGCCGAACCGGATCGACTCGCGGTGGCCGCCACCGTGGGCGGCCGGCCGGTCACCGTCGGCGAAGTCGAGCGAACGCTCCGGCGGGCCACCGGCGACCGGCCGGTCGGCGCACGGGCCCTGCCGGTGCTTCAGGCGCAAGCGCTTGGGGAGATCGTGGCCCGGCGGCTGGTGCTGGCCTATGCGGAGCGGACCGGCGAGGCCGCCTCGGAGGACGAAATCCAGTCGCGGCTGGCCTCGCTCCAGTCGCGGTTGAAGGCGTCGGGTCGAACCCTGGAGGATTGGCTTGCCCAAAGGTCGCTGGCCCGCTCCGAGTTGCGGCCGCGAGTCGCCTATGAGTGCGTCTGGCAACGCCTTTGGACCCGCTATGCGACCGACGCTCGGGTGGAGGCCTGTTTCGCCGCGCATCGCCGGGAGTTCGACGGCACGAAGCTCTCGGTCAGCCACATCCTGCTCCGCGGCGAAGGAGAGGGCGACGCGGCCGAAGTGGCCCGGCTCGTCGCCCGGGCCCAGTCGATCCGGCGGCGGATCGTCTCCGGCGAAACCACGTTTGAAGAGGCGGCGCGGCAACGGTCCGCCGGTCCCAGCGCGGCCCGGGGCGGCCGACTGGGGTGGATTGGCCGCGACGGTCCGATGGCCGAATCGTTTGCCCGGGCAGCTTACCAACTCGACGTCGGCCAGATCAGCCAGCCGGTGGTCTCGCCGTTCGGGGTCCACCTGATCCGCTGCGACGAGATCGCGCCGGGAACACGTTCCCTGGACGAGGTGCGCGAAAAAGTGGAGAAACGGCTGGCCCGCCAACTGCTGGAGAAGATCGCTGCCCGCCAGGCGCGCGACAGCCCGGTCGTTTACACGGGCCGGCTGCCGTATTTTCGGCCGGGAAGCGGGGAGCTGGTCGAGCCGTAGCTACCTCAAGGAGATCGTTCGGGCCAGGGGTTGGAGGACGTTTTCGATCACGTGCTTGTCGAGCACGTCGTGACAGATGCGCTCGAGCTCCACCAGGGTTTCGGCAAAGGTGACGTCCGCTGCCAGGCTGCCATACTGCCGAGCCGTGACGTAGACGCTCAACTGCTCCTCGGGATACTCCCCGGTGCGAATGTGGTAGGCACTGGTGCGGCTCTCCACGCTCACCCGGCACTGGAGCCGGCACTGGTCGTCCAGGGCGATCGTCAAGGAAGGTTCGTGGTTGACGACCGTGGTCCCTTCCGTATCGAGCAACCGCTCGAAGGCGGGACCGACTCCCAGCGCCTCGGCGACCACCTGGTTGTGGTTGCCGCGGTAAGTGAAATCGAAGCCGAACAGCAGGTCCAGGGCCTCGCAGTCCAGCGGGCTGACGGAGAGATTGTAAGGGGCAAGCTCCAGCACGAGCCGGTGCTGCTCCATCGCCTCTTCAATTGTCTCCGGGTTGACTTGCCCGGAGCAGACCCGGCGGGACTCGATCGTGCACCAGCGGTAGTTGCCGCGGTCCTTGTCTTCTTCCAGCACGAAATCGCCCCGCTCGCGACAGTAGAAGTTTCGCATCGTGGGGAACTTCTTTTGCACCCGCTCGAAAAAGTGGAGGACGGTCTCGCGGTTGTTGGGCAGCTCCATCTCCGTGCCGAGGTTCACATTGACGTAGAAGTCGTCGCAAAGCACGCCGTAGGGGTTCATCCAGGACGTTCCTCGTGTGAATGCTGTTTGGCCGGTCGACCATCGCGAGCCAGGGGTGCGCTCTACCCACGACCGAGCCGCGTGTCCCCTTCTTGCAGTATAGGACTTGTGCCATAATACTGTCAAAGCAACCCCCCAACAGTGCCTGGTGCGGAGGCGGGGATTCTCCCATTTTTGCCGGTTCGCCAGATGCCCGATACGCCCATCATCACCTCCTACACGACCGTCTTCACCCAATTGGGCTGGATCGCGCTGGCCGGCCGGGCCGGTCGCTTGGAGCGTTTGGTCTTTGGGCATCGCACCAGCCGGGCCGCGGTCGCCGCGCTGGAAAAACGCCTGCTCCAGGACGCCCGGCGGGAAAACTGGTGCGAACCGCTGCGGCGGCGATTGCAACGCTATGCCCAGGGCCAACCCATCGACTTCGGCGACGTTCCCGTCGAGCTCCTCGGTCGAAGCGGTTTTTATTGCCGGGTGATTCATGTTTGCCGGCAAATCCCCCCGGGTTCCGTTCTCACTTACGGGCAGCTTGCCGCCCGGGCCGGCTCGCCGGGGGCGGCCCGCGCGGTGGGCCGTTGCATGGCCGGAAACCCCATCCCGTTGATTGTTCCCTGCCACCGGGTGATCGGCGCGGACGGCCGCCTGGGTGGCTACTCGGCCCCCGGCGGAATCCGAATGAAGCGGCGACTGCTCCAACTCGAAGGCATCCGGCTGCCTACAGGATGAAAACCCCTTGCTGGGGAGGAAAACCGACATGACAGGCTCTCTGCGAATCCTCGCCGGCGGCGCGGTGCTGGTATGTCTGGGCACGGGCTGCCCGGCGCAGACACTCGACTCCGAGGAGCAACAACCCGTGGGCAACGAATCTCACTCCCGTGCATCGGAGACCGTCGAAGTGGCCACCTTGGGCGAGGGCTGTTTCTGGTGCGTGGAGGCGGTTTTCGAGCAACTCGACGGCGTCCTTTCGGTCGATTCCGGCTACAGCGGCGGATCGGTCCCCCATCCGACCTACGAGCAGGTCTCCACCGGCACCACCGGCCACGCCGAGGTCTGCCGGATTCGATTCGATCCCGGCAAGATCGATTACGCCGAGTTGCTGGAGGTGTTTTGGAAGACACACGACCCCACCACGCTCAACCGGCAGGGCCCCGACGTGGGCACGCAGTATCGCTCGGTCATTTTCTACCACAACCCGCGGCAGAAGGAACTGGCCGAGAAGACGAAACGCGAGCTGGACGCCTCGGGCGCTTGGTCGGCCCCGATCGTCACCCAGATCGTCCCCGCCACCGAGTTCTACCGGGCCGAGGACTACCACCAGGACTACTTCCGCAACCATCCCGACCGGCGATACTGCGTGTTGGTTGTGCGGCCGAAGGTGAAGAAGTTTCAAAAGGTCTTCGGCGACAAGCTGAGGAGCAGGCCCCACTGACCCCCCCTGCGAATCCACGGCACGAGTTTTCGGCCGAAGGTTTTTGCCAAGGGCAAATACACCATCAAGGTGGGCGAGCCGGCCACCGGCATGGTAACCACGCTGAGCGATCTGCCGGCGCTGGACCCCGGCGAGCAGAAAACGATCGACGTACGTTTCTAGCGAGGCTTTGCCTCGGACCGTGCAGAGGGTTCCCGACTGCGGCGGGGTCGGCAGCCCCGCGCCCAACGCAGAAATTCGACTCCTTGGGGGCAACTTGGGGCATACCAGCAGGCTTTTGAAAAACCACGAAGTGCGCGAAGGACACGAAGGAGGAGAAGGAACACACGGCAGAGGCGGATGGATGGACCTCTTTCCCCCTTTCTTGTCTTCGTGTGCTTCGCGGGCTTCGTGGTTTTTCAAGAATTCCCGCAACCGTTTTACCAATCAGCCGTTTCGCTTTCGTGGACAGCGCGAAGCTCCCGTGCCAGCCTCGCGCTGCCTTTTGCGGAAGAGCCCAGCGAGGTTGTCACCTCGGACCGTGCGGAGGGTTCCCGGGAAACTTGACTCCTTTGCAACAACTTTCAGAAGCCAAGTGCCCCTAGTACGGTCAAGATGTGGGACACGCGCTGGTGGACCCCAGCTCTGCTGCCGACCGGCCCTGCCGAGAGTAGCGAGGGTCTGCAGCAGGCGTCGGTTGATCGATTCTGCGGCACGGATGGTCACCTCGGGGGCTGCCGCGAAGGAGGGACCGGCCGAAGGGGTGCTGGGCGCGGGAACTTGGTATAATGGCGGCCCTGTCTATCGTGTGAGCCAATCGGCGAAATATCTCTCTTTGCGCGTTTCATGGGCGGCTCGTTCACGCTTATTCCCATAGGAAACGGTCGTGAGCAGCGAAAACGCTGGCCGAGGCTGCGATCTGGAACGGTATCGTCATTACCTCCGTTTGCTCGCCCAGGCCCAACTCGATCCCGTGCTTCAGGGCAAACTGGATGTTTCGGGCATTGTGCAGCAGACATTATTGGAGGCCCACCAGGCGCTGCCGGCGTCCGGGACGGACGAGACCGACCACTTGGCGGCGTGGCTGCGCCGGATTCTGGCCAACAACCTGACCGATCAGATACGCAAGCTGAGAACGGCCAAGCGGGACGTGCGGCGCGAGCAGTCACTGAACGCGGCGTTGGACGCCTCCTCGGCACGCCTGGCCTCTTGGCTGGCGGCGGACCAGTCGTCGCCCAGCCAGAAGCTCCAGCGGGACGAGCAACTGCTGCAGTTGGCCGACGCCGTGGCCGCCCTGCCGGACGCCCAGCGCCAGGCCATCGTGCTGCACTACTGGCAGGGCCAGTCGCTGGCCGAGATCGGCCGGCAGGTGGGCCGCTCCCGTCCCGCCGTGGCCGGGCTGTTGCAACGCGGGTTGAAAAAACTCCGAGCTCAACTGAGCGGCTCGGAATGAATGATGGCCGCGCTGTCGCCTCGCGGCCAAGGGGGAAGATACCGCTTGCGGCGGGGCACCCGATCCCGACCCGGTAGGCGGGAACCACGACCCGGCACTTCACCTCCTGGAGTGATGATTTGGCGTAAACAGACTCGTCCCACGGCACCGGCGAGGGTTGGAAGCCATGCCCGAGCAAGACAGCAGCCATTCGCCTCGGCAGGAGCGGTTGAATCGGTTGATCGCCCAGTATCTGGAGGCTGCCGACCGGGGCAAGCCACTGGACCGGCACCAGATGGTCGCCCAAAACCCGGACCTGGCCGGCGAACTGGAGCAGTTCTTCGCCGATCACGACCGGATGAACGAGTTGGCCCAGCCGATCCGTTCGGCGGAGGCCGCAGCGGGCGCTGACGCCCCCACGCTGCCGCCCACCATGGCGCCGCAACCGGCCGACGCATCCGCGCTGCCATGCACGCAAGCGTTGGGCCGCGAGCCCAGCGAAGCAGCCGATGCGGGTGACAACGCCGAGATCGTTCCGCCGCCCGGCACCAAGGTCCGCTACTTCGGCGACTACGAGCTATTGGAGGAGATCGCCCGCGGCGGGATGGGCGTGGTCTACAAGGCGCGGCAGGTGAGCCTGAACCGGATCGTCGCCCTGAAGATGATCCTGGCCGGGCAGTTGGCCGGCGAGGACGACGTGAAGCGGTTTCACGCCGAGGCGGAAGCGGCCGCCAATCTGGACCACCCGGGCATCGTGCCGATCTTCGAGGTGGGCTGCCACGAGGGCCAGCATTATTTCTCCATGGGCTACGTCGAGGGCCAAAGCCTGGCCGAACGACTGCGCGACGGCCCGCTGGCACCACGCCAGGCGGCCGAACTGGTCCGCCAGGTCGCCGAAGCGGTGCAGTACGCCCACGACCACGGCGTGATCCACCGCGACCTGAAGCCGGCCAACGTGCTGCTTCAGAAGGATGAAGGCGGAAGGATGAAGGATGAAGGCGGAAGGCGGAAGGATGAAGGCG
>CAYZWG010000281.1:0-7408 GCA_964481605.1 uncultured Planctomycetaceae bacterium | reverse complement strand
ACGTCAATCGTCCCGGTCGCCTTGCTTTGCCTGGTCGGATGGTTCGCATCGATCAGTCAAGCTGAAGCAAATTCGGATAGGCAAGCAACGGCTGAGAAGATCGTGCTGGCGGCCGGCGTTCGGGGCGGCTTGATTGTTCACTTGGGATGTGGCGATGGACAACTTACCGCCGCGCTGCGTACCAACGATGGCTACCTGGTACAAGGACTCGATCAGGATCGGCAGAACGTCGAGCGGGCCCGGGACTACGTCCGGTCGCGGAAGCTCTACGGTCCGGTCTCGATCGAACGCGTGGCTGGCAGCACGTTGCCGTATGCGGACAAGATCGTCAATCTCCTGGTCGTGACTGCCGGCAATGGGCAGTCTTGGGCGGCGGAACTAGCGCGGGTGCTGGCTCCCGGCGGCGTGGTAATGATCCGTGGCCGTCTCGACACGGGTGTACCCTCACTCAAGGAATCCGACCTGGATGGCTTGGACGGATGGACGAAGCTGGTCAAGCCGTGGCCAGAGGACATCGACCAGTGGACACATTACCTTCACGGTGCGGACAACAACGCAGTAGCCGAAGATCGCGTGGTGGGTCCGCCACGCCACTTCCAGTGGATCAGCGGCCCGCGGTTCTCGCGCAGCCATGACCACTTGGCAAGTGTCAGTGCCTTGGTATCGGCCGGCGGGCGCGTGTTTTACATTGTCGACATGGGTTCCGTGGCGTTCGCCGCGGCAAGTCCGCGATGGCGGTTGGTCGCGCGCGATGCCTTTAGCGGCGTCCGATTGTGGACACGCGAGATCGCCACCTGGGAATATCACTTGCGCGATTTCCGCAGTGGTCCGGCGGATATCGCCCGGCGGCTGGTGGCCGACGAAGATCGTGTCTACGTCACACTCGGGTATGGGCAGCCGGTGACCGCGCTGGATGCAGCCACCGGCCAGACCATTCGGACCTACGCCGGCACGGAAGCAGCGCGCGAAATCATACACTACCGAGACGTGCTTCTGGTGGTACTCGGCAAGCCGAACCGCGCGTGGCCGGCGCAGGAGGCAAAACAGATTGTCAGCCAGCCGGGCTACAAACCGCCGTTTAAAAACGACACGCCCCCGGCCCACGACAAACAACTGGTGGCCGTCCGCGCGGATACCGGCGCGCTCATCTGGACTCACTCCGGCCCGCTCACCCGCACGCTGATGCCATCGACCCTGGCGGCTTCTGCAGACCATGTCTATTTTCAAAATGCGGACGCCGTCGTTTGCTTGGATGTGACCACCGGCCGGCTGCAGTGGCAAACGCCTCGACCCGTCGAACGACGGCGACTCGCCTGGTCCACGCCAACGCTGGTCGTTCACGATGGCGTGGTCTTTTCCGCGGATCGTAAGGCCATGACAACCAGTGGCCAACTACTGTGGATTCCCAGCGGCGGATACCACGAGTACATTCGCGGGCCCGGAATCAAGGGCGAGTTGATTGCGCTGGACGGCCAGACGGGAAAGCGGTTGTGGAGCTGCCCCGCGTACGAAGGCTTCGACGCACCGGTCGACGTGATGATCGCCGACGGCCTGCTGTGGACGGGCCGGTATACATGGGGCCGAGACCCCGGCATTACCGAAGCCCGCGATCCACGAACCGGCGAAGTGCGGCAACAGTGGCCCGCGCATCCGATGGGCGGCCATGCCCGATGCCATCGGGCCAAGGGAACCGCGAAGTATCTGATCCTGGGACGAATCGGCGTCGAGTTCCTTGACCTCCAGACCGGCAACACGATCGCCCATCGCTGGATTCGCGGCATGTGTCAATATGGCGTCATGCCCGCGAACGGACTGTTGTACATTCCTCCTCATTCCTGTGCCTGTTCGGTTGGCGACATGGTCAAGAGCGGTTTCGTGGCGCTGGCGCCGGCCAGCCCGCACGACGCACAGGATCCACCCGTGATGGCGGCAACGATCGAGAAGGGCCCGGCTTACGATGCGGCATCCAGGGTCGGGGCCGAAGTCGATGCGGGTTCCTGGCCGACTTACCGTCACGATTCGCGTAGAAGCGGTGCCACGCCGGTCAGCGTCTCGCGCGACCTGCGAACTGCCTGGACAACCGAGTTGAGTGGCAAGCTGACGGCTCCGGTGATTGCCGACAATCGCCTTCTGGTAGCGGAAACCGCTGCACATCGCGTGGTTGCGCTCGATGCCACGAACGGCAATACGTTGTGGACGTATGTAGCAGGCGCGCGGATCGACTCGCCCCCCACAATCCACCGTGACCGCGTTCTGTTCGGCTCGGCTGATGGACACGTCTATTGCTTGCGACTGAAGGACGGGGCATTGATCTGGAAGTTCCGTATGGCTCGGCGAGATCGATTCTTTGTGGTCAATGGACAGCTAGAATCGGCATGGCCCGTGTCGGGAAGCGTGCTCGTTGTCAACGATGCCGCATATTTTGCGGCCGGGCGCGACAGTTATGTCGACGGTGGCATGTACCTTTGCAAACTGGATGCGGCTAGCGGGAAAACGCTGAAGGTCCAGAAGCTCGTGGTCGCGCCCAGCCAGCGCGATCGGGGCCGTGTCGGCACGGGTTACTTGCCCGACGTTCTTTCCACCGACGGTAGCTCGATCTTCATGCGAGGCGCCCGATTCGATTTGGACCTGGTCAAACAAAAGAACAATGTGGCCCACCTATGGAGCTCGGTCGGTTTCTTGGACGACACCTGGTGGCACCGTACCTACTGGCAGTTCGGTACGTCGATGGGAAGCGGCTGGGGGGGCTGGCCCAAGGCGGGTCAGCGCGTGCCGGCGGGACGTCTGCTGGTGACCGACGGCACGCGTATCTTCGGATTCGGACGCAACCAATACGACACCCCGGGCGCACATGTCGGTATCGATGCCGAAGGTGTTTGGGGCCCCATCGGCCCGAAACAAGGACGCTGGACCTATTATCGGCTGTTCAAGAAGAGCCTCAACGGCGACTCGCGTGCGCCCTCCGGTGGTAACTCAACCAGGTCGCCTACGACCGACTCGGATTGGTCGCAACGCATTTCCGTTCTCGTACAGGCAATGGCCCTGGCCCGTAACACGCTGTTAGTCGCCGGTCCCGTTGACACGCTGCGCCAGATCCCTCATCACCCGGCCACGGTCGACGCGCTAGCCGCCGCCATCGAGTCCCACCGCGGTGGACGTTTGCTCGCGTTGTCCACCACGGACGGCAAGATCATGGCCGATCATGCGTTGTCGAGTCCGCCTGTGTTTGATGGCATGGCCGTCGCACGAGATTGCCTGTATATGTCGACAAAGAACGGAACCGTCGTTTGTGTGGCGCCGAAACCGTAATCCCTGCTTTCCGCACATTCCGCTCTGAACCGGACTTTTGCAATTGGCCTTCCCCAGGGATCGTGGACGCCTAACCCTTTTCCGGGCGTCCACGATCCCTGGGGAAGGCCAGAATTATACCAGCCGCAGCCAAAATCCCCGATCCCAACCCAGCCAGCCCAAAGCTGACAGGAAGTCCGTTCCTGCACCCCTGTGCGAGGGGTGTGCGGAAAAGGACTGGCCGGGGGCGGCTGGACCGAGTATCATCAGTTCCAGCGGTGCCCAACCGCCTGCGAGTTACTCCCCGCCAAACCATCCCCCCCTCTCGCTTGCCCCGCTTTCTTGAGCGACGCGTGTCCCACCAGACCATCACCGACCAGGCCGAATTGCTGGCGTTCTGTGACCGACTTTCGCAGTGTGCGTGGCTCGGGTTCGACACGGAATTTGTCGCCGAGCACACCTACCGTCCGCAACTCTGCCTGGTTCAGGTGGCCGCCGAGGATCAACTCGTGTTGATCGATGCGTTGGCCGTGGAGGACATGACGCCGTTCTGGCGAGCCGTGGTGGAGGGGGACCAGGAGACGATCGTCCATGCTGGCCGGGGTGAACTGGAGTTTTGCCACTACTCGGTCGACGCACATCCGGCCAGATTGTTTGACACCCAGATCGCCGCTGGACTGGTGGGCATCGAATACCCGGCGGGGTTTCGCAACTTGATCACCCGGATTCTCCACGAGCGGCCCAAGCGACACGAAACCCGAACCGATTGGCGCCGCCGCCCGCTGAGTGATCGGCAAGTCGAATATGCCCTGGACGACGTCCGCTACCTGAAAACGCTTCGCGATACCTTTTGCCGCCAACTTGAGCGGCTCGATCGGATCGCCTGGTTTCGCCAGGAGATGGATCGCTGGATGGAGGAGACGGAGCAGTCGTTTCGCCGGGAGCGCTGGCGACGTCTGCCGGGCAGTTCGAGCCTGGACCGGAAAATGCTGGCGATCGTCCGCGAGCTTTGGCGTTGGCGCGAATCGGAGGCCCAGCGGCGCGACCGCCCGCCCCGCCGCGTCATCCGCGACGACCTGCTGGTCGAGTTGGCCCGACGGCAGAGTGCCGACCCGAAACACATCAAGGCGGTCCGCGGAATGGAACGACGCGACACGCGGCGCCTGGTTCCCGAGATCTCCCAAGCCATTGCTCAGGCACTGCAATTGCCTGAGGACCAGTGGCCGGCCAAGTCCCGTCGTGATCAGGCGCCGCAAATGTCGGTGCTGGGCCAGTTCCTCTTTGCCGCCCTGGGCAGCGTATGTCGCCAGACCGCTTTGGCGCCCGGGCTGGTCGGCTCGCCCAGCGACGTGCGGGAGTTGATCGCCTATCGCACGGGGCACGGCGGCCGAAGCGACTTGCCCCGCTTGGCCAGCGGATGGCGTGCCGAGGTGATCGGGGGCCTGTTCGACGAGTTGCTGGCCGGGGACAAGGTGATCCGCATTGCCGATCCCGCCTCGGAGCACCCCCTCGTCTTCGAGTCGCTCGACGGGCACAAGTGAGAGGGTACCGGCCGGCGCGATCGCTCACTGCCCCAGGCAGAGGAGTTGCCCCTGGCGGGTGGCGTAGTAGAGGCGGCCGCCGGCCACGGCCATGCCGTCCCAAAGGGGAGCGGGGAGCGATTGCCGGGCGATCTGCTTGCCGTCGGCGGTGGAAAGCACCCGCAGGTCGCCGTTGGCCCCGGCCACCAGCAACCGGTCGCCGGCCAGCACCAAGGCGTTGATCGAGGGAACATCCTTGCCCCCACCGAAGACGTCCACTTGCCAGGCGGCTTTCTCGGCCAGCCGGTAGCTCCGGTAGGGCATCTTGCCTTTCTGGCTGAGACCGCCAGCGGCCCAACCGGTCATCCATTTCGTGTCGAACGGTTCGCCGCCGGCCAGGTCGAAGTCACGCCGATAGACCGTGGAGGCGCCTTGCAGGCCGCCCAGCAGGACGTTGTCGCGAAACACGGTCAACGGCCGCAGCGGCGTGTAGGAAGGAATCCGCCGCTGATGGCGGGGGGCGTACGACCAGCACCCCCGCGGCACCATGGCCGCCCCGCCGCCCGTGTTGAGCTTGGCAAAGGCGGCCCAACGATCCAGCGACATCTTGCCCGTGGCCCGATCAAAAACCCACCGCGACATGCCCACCCCGTCGCCCTCGCGCTGCAAGAGATCGAAGTTGTCGAACTCCAGCGCGGAACTCTCGTAAAACCCCTTCTGGGGCACGCTGTCCAGCCGGTGGACCCAGCGAATCTTGCCGCCGGCCGGCTCCACGGCGAAGATCAGGATGCCGCCGTCGGCCAACGATTGTCGCCCCGCCGCAAAGTAGGCCACGTCGTCGACCACCAGCACGCTGCCGGGAACGGGCCAGGGAGATTCCAACTGCCCGTAGGCCACGATCCGCTCCTCCAGCGGGGCCGCCCGCAGCCGCCAAACCATCCGCCCGTCGTCGGCCCTGAGACAATAGACCCAGCCACTCTTGGTGCCGAAGAGGCAGAGCCCGCGATGGATCGTGGGCGTGGTGTCGACACGGCCGTTGGCCGTGAATCGCCACGCCACCGAGCCGCTCTTGGCGTCCAGGGCGACCACCTCGTGGGCGTCGGGCCGGGCAACCACCACGCGGTCGCCCACCACGGCCGGCGGGGTGATGGGGCCCTTGATGAAAGGATTCTCCCGCCAGTCTTGGACGATCGGGCCCAAAAGGCCCTGGCCGCCCAGATCGACCGACCATTGGGCCTCGAACTTCGAGGGGGCGGCCGATGGCGTGCTGCCGCTTCGCCAGCCGTCGTGACGGTAGCAGGGCCAGTCGGCCTGGTCGTTCGGCGGAGACGCTTTCTCCGGCGGGGCAACCCCGGTTTCCAGGGGGAAGTCGATCTGGTCGAGGTCCATTTCCGCCACGCTGCCCGCCCGGCGCTGGGGCGCCAAGGCCACGTATCCCCGCAGCATCGGCCAGCAGACGCAGTGCTTGGGGGTGACGTAGATCAGGCCGTTGGCGGGCACCCAGCCGCTGTCCGGCCCGCAGGCCGCCTTGGTGATCTGTCGCGCGTCCACCTTTCCCGTTTGCAGGTCCGTCAGGTCGAACTCGCCCGAAATCATGTAGCGGCTGGTCATCACGGGCGGGAAGCAGTGGGTCTTGCCGGCGGGATACGTGGCCAGGGTCTGGCCGGTCTGATAATTGACGGCGGAGACCTTGATGGGGAATTGCTTGTCGTCGGCACCCTTGCCCCCGTGGACGAGCCAGAGGCGGTCGCCCAGGAACATCGCCCGGGCTTGTCTTCGGTGGTTCATGCCCGGCAGGAACGGGTAGTCGAGTTGGATCGTTCCGTCGGCCGCCGAGACAAGGTGGATGGCGTTGTCGGGGCCCTCGTTGTTGAGGGAGGAGACCTCGTAGGTGACCAGTCCCCCGTAGTAGACGGACCGAGTGACCTTGGAGAGCCAGGGGAAGTCGTGGCGTCGCCAACGGACCTTGCCGGTGGCCATCTCCAGCACCACGGCCTCGATCGCCTCGCCCCGCTGGCCCTGCCCTTGGAGGAGTGCGACCGTATCGTCGCCCGCCACGACGTAGCGGGGGGCCGACGCCGCAAACGTCCACTTCCGTTGGGCCGACTCCGCGTCCAACGCCCGCACCGAGTCGCCGTCGACCGCAATCAGGGTCCCCTTGTCCAGCAGAATGGCCTTGGGCGCTCCGGCTTCCGGGTAGTGGCGAATCGTTTCGCCGGTGGCGGCGTCCAGGGCCACCAGCTCCTTGGCCTGGACCACGTAGAGGCAATCACCGCCGGCAATCGGGGCCGCGTTGCCCGAGCCCAGGTTCTTCATGGTGAAAGGGTTGCCCGGAGAGGGGCTGAGCAGATCGCGATTCCAGAGCCGCAGGCCGTTGAAGGCGTCGCGGGCCAGCACGTCGGCATAGAAATTGCGGCCGCCCGAGGTGACCATGCCGCGGACCTCGGACTTCGCGCCGGCCACCCAGCGGACTCGACGCGGCGGCCCCACCAGGGCGTCGTGCGACACCGCGTTTCCCGAGGCCGAGTGGCGGGGGTTCGGCCCGCGGGTCCTTCCACCGGGTCACCGTTTGGTGGTCTCCTGCCCAGCCCCCCTCGCGG
>CAYZWG010000280.1:3997-7426 GCA_964481605.1 uncultured Planctomycetaceae bacterium | reverse complement strand
GGTCTGTCCCCGCCAAAACACCGGAGCACTCCGCGCTGGTTCGCATTGCCTCAGGCGTAGCGCCCCGCGCGGTTGACCCGGCCGTGGATATCTTCCACTACCCAGTGGCTGACGCAGACGTGGATGCTTTCCACCATGCCCATGTCGTCCAGCGCGACGTGCAGCCCATCCTGCTGAATCTGTTTCAGCCGGCCGCCGTCGTAGCCGGTCAGCCCGAAGGTCTTCAAGCCGTTGGCATTGGCCCATTCCACGGCGGCGAGGATGTTGGGGCTGTTGCCGGAGCCGCTGACCGCGATGGCCAGGTCGCCGGGTGAGGCGTATTGCTTGAGTTGCTGGACGAAGATCTGGTCGAAGCCGACGTCGTTGCCCAGGGCGGTGATCCAGCTCGTGTTGTCGGTGAGGCTCAACACGCGGGGCCGTTTCTTCGTGTCGTCGTGGAGGTCCCCCGGCTTGAGGGCGTTCTTGCCCAGGTCCTCGGCAAAGTGGGAGGCAAAGGCCCCCGAGCCGCCGTTGCCGAAAACGAAGAGGAAACGGCCGGCCTCCCAGGCCTCGAAAACACGATCGGAGAATCGGCGAATCTGCTGCTCGTCGAGCCGGTCGATCTCCTCCTTCAATCGCGTCAGATAGCGGTCCACGTCGTTGGCCAGTCCAAGCATGAACATTGTCTCCCATTGCGGCCTGCGTCTCCGCTGGCATCTTCATTTCATCACTTCATCATTGTCGGCGGTTGAGGGCGAAAAATCAACGTGGCGGTTTGGACGCTCTCGGACTTTTTCACGGGTGCAGCAGCGGACTTTTTTTACAAGGTGGTAGCTAGCGATGGGGGGGAATGGGTTGCCCAAAGCGGCTGCGGAGATGGCGGCCCGGCCCACGCGCCTCGCATTCTCCCCATGCCTCCACGGCTTGGAAAAACTCAAACGCCGCGCTGCCCACGCTACTTCCTTCGTGTTCTTTGCGGGCTTCGTGGTGAACACTGCCCGCGGTCATGGCGGGTTCTGGACCATTTCACCACGAAGCCCGCGAAGCACACGAAGAGCTGGTTCCACGATGCCGGCAGCGCGACCCGGCCTACAGCTCTCAGAATCTCCCATCTGAAACCTCCAACTCGAACCACCTCCGGAAGTCCGCTGCTGCACCCCTTTTTCACCCTCGGGGCGACTCGCGTTGACACCGCCGGCGGCGGCACCTAGAATTCCAGCGCATGGGCGTAACTGCTTTTCCAGACTGATCTTTCGAGGTGTTGCCGGATGCTCGCACGCCGCCCGACCAAGCCGGCAGCCGGCGAAACCGCGATGGCCCAGCCGTATCGTCCGGCGGTGCCGCCGTGGCTCTTGTCGCTGCTGTTTCACGGCACGGTTTTTCTGCTTTTGGCGCTGGCCTTTCGGATGGCTCCCCGCCAGGGCGCCGCCCGCGAGCGTACCGCGGAAGTGGGGATTGCGCTGAAGCACCAGCAGGGCGAGGAGGCTTACTACGAGACCGCCGAAAGCGGCGGCGACCATGCCCGGAACGCGGCCGCCCAAGCCGACTCCCGCACCACCTTGGAGCAACTACTGGGCGACCAGCCGGCGGTCGACCTGGCCGGCGTGTTGCCGGAGATGCCCAACCTGATCGGCCCCTCGGTGATCGATTCCGGCGGCCCCATCCAGGCCGGACCGGCGGCCGGAGGGCATCCCGGCAGTGGCGACCGCATCGGCGGCAAGGCGACCGTTCGCTTCTTCGGCGTCCAGGGCACCGGCTACAAGTTTGTTTACGTGCTCGACCGCTCGGTCAGTATGCAGGGCTCGGGCCGCAGCCCCCTGGCCGCCGCCAAGGCCGAGTTGATCGCCAGCCTGGACAGCCTGGACAAGACGCACCAGTTCCAAATCGTCTTCTACAACGAACAGCCCGAGGTGTTTAATCCGGCCGGCGGCCGGGGACGGCTGGCCTTTGCCACCGAGCGAAACAAGGAAGCGGCGCGGCGGTTTGTCGGCGGGATCACGGCCTACGGCTCGACCCGCCACGAGACGGCGCTGAAGGCGGCCATCAAACTTCAGCCGGACGTGATCTTCTTCCTCACCGACGGCGACCAGCCGCGGCTTTCCGCCCGCCAGTTGGACGAAATCCAACATTGGGCCAATGGCATCACCATCAACGCCGTGGAGTTCGGCGTCGGACCGCGGCCGGGCGGCGGCAGTTTCCTCGTCCGGCTGGCACGCCAGAACGGCGGACAATACGCCTATCGCGATATCACCAAGATGGCGGCGGCCAATCGGAACTGAGGGAGCACGCGGATTGCCCATGGAACGCTTTGCCTCGGTCCCAAGTCAGGTAGGGCCGGCTGTGCCGGCCGGTTGCCGAGTTCGCCGTGCCAGCCGCGTTTCGGCCGGCACAGCCGGCCCTACTTACTACATTCCCCTCGTGCTGGCCGCGATCCTCGGCGCTTGGGCCCTGCCGGCCCGTGCCCAGGATACCGTCTACCTGGCCGGCTCGTCGGACTCCGCCGGCTATACCAAGCTGACCGGCACGGTGGTCGACTACACCGGGCGGGAACTGCTGCTGGAGATGGCCGGCGGGGCCCGCCGCAGCCTGCCGTCGGAGCAGGTTGTGCGGATCGACACACCGCGAACCGACCGCCAGGTCCAGGCCGACGAGTTGTTCGAACAGGGCGATTTCTCCTCGGCGTTGGCCCTCTACCGGCAGGCCCGCGACGAGGAGCGGCGCCGCTGGGTCCGCCGCGAGATCGTCGCCCGCACGGTGTGGTGCTATCGGGCCCTGGGCGACCCGCGCTCGGCGGGGGAGAATTTCCTCCTCCTGGTGCAAAGCGATCCGGAAACGGTCGACTTCGACAGCATCCCGCTGGCCTGGTACGGCGGGCCGCCGTCGAGCGCCGTGGAGCGTGCGGCCCGGGCGTGGATGGCCCGCGGCGAGATTCCGGCCGCCGTGCTGTTGGGCGCAAGCCACCTGCTTACCACGGCCTCCGGCGCCACGGCGCTGGCTCGGCTGAAGCAACTATCGACCTCGGCCGATGCGAACCTGGCCCCCTTGGCGCTGGCCCAGTCGTGGCGGGCGTCGGTGGTCTCCGCCGACGAGAAGACGCTCCAACGGTGGCAGGCGGCCGTCGAGCGGATGCCCCGGTCCTTGCGAGCCGGGCCCTATTACGTGGTCGGATTCGGCTGGGGGCGACGCGAAAAGTGGGCCCGGGCGGCCCTCTGCTGGATGCGGATTCCCATCCTTTATCGCCATCATCGCACGCTGGCCGCCCGGGCCCTGGTCGACGCGGGGGTGGCCTTGGAAAAGCTGGATCGCCCCGGGCAGAGTGCCCTTTTGTACCGGGAGGTGTTGACCGACTTTGCCGACTCGCCCTCGCTGCGGGAGGCCAAGACGCGGCTGCAACAACAGGCCGATCGGCCGCATGGATAAAGGACCGGGAAGGATCGCGAAATTGAACAC
>CAYZWG010000280.1:0-3897 GCA_964481605.1 uncultured Planctomycetaceae bacterium | reverse complement strand
TGGCCGAGGTGGCCTACGTGGCCCAACACACGATGGCCCCCTTGAAACGGCTTCGGACCAGCAGCCCCGCTCGCCCGGCCGGTCCCTCGCCGGCCCCGCCGCCGGTGGAAAGGGGACACTGATGCGGCTCTCCACGCATTTCGGTCGCGGAAGCGTCGGCTTCAACATGACGCCCATGATCGACGTTGTGTTCCTGCTGATTATCTTCTTCCTCGTCTCCAGCCACCTGGCTCAGAGCGAAGTGCAGCTCGACCTCGACCTGCCCGAGGCGGCCAGCGGCGACCGGCCCAACGAAGAGCCGATCCGCCGGATCGTGGTCAACGTGGTCTCCGCGTCGGAGATTCGCGTGGGCACGGAGATCGTCGACTCCCAGCGGCTGGCCGATATGATTCGCTACGAGGGCCGGCGAGCCCGGCAAGCGGAGAAACCGATCGAGGTGCGAATTCGCGCCGACCGCCGGGTGCCCTACGGCGCGGTCGAGCCGATCATGGTCGCCTGCGCCCGGGGCGGAATCTGGAACGTCACCTTCGCCGTGGTCGCCGGCCCGTAGGCCCGGCTGCCCTTGCCATGCCCTAACCCATGCGTCTTCCCCACCACCACGAAAACGACCGCGACCGCCTGGAAGTGAAGATGACGCCGATGATCGACGTCATTTTCCTCCTCTTGATCTTTTTCGTCTGCACCGCCAGCTTTCAGCAGCCGGAGGAGATTCTTCCCACCAACATGTCGCTGCCGGGCAGCCTGGGCGAAACGGCCGAGGTCGACCCGCTGCAAGAAGACCTGGACCAGATCGTGGTGGAAATCCTCTGGCGCGATGGGTTTGCCCACTGGCGGATCAACCGGCGGGACTACGCCCGGCTGGACGAGGTGGCGGCCGTGCTCTCGGCGGCCGCCGGCGTGCAGGCCGATTTGCCGGTAATTCTCGACGTCGAGGCCGCGGTGCCCATCGAAAACGTGATCGACGTCTGCGACCTGTGCCGGCGGATCGGGCTTGAGAAAGTGCAATTCGCCGCCCTGGTCGAAGACTCGTAGAGAAGAGATAAAGCAGGGATGACGAACCGTGGCTGGCCCATCTTGGTCGTGCTTATCGCCTTGGCGGCCGTGCTCTCGGCGGCTGCCGCCGAGAGCGACGACGACGGGCGATTTCTGGCCGGGCTTCGCCAGCGGCGGCTCTTCGAGTTGGCCGAAAACTATTGCCGGCGAGAGTTGGACCGGCCCGACCTGACGCCCCTTCGCCAGGCGAGCCTGGTCGTCGAGCTATCGGCCACGCTGGCCGACCAGGCGGTCTATACGGCCCCCGCCCAGCGGGAGCCGCTGTGGCAGCAGGCCTGGCAGGTGACCGAGCAGTTCGCCGCCGCTCATCCGCAACATCCCCGCCGGGTTCTCGTCCGTGTTCAGGGGGCGATCGCCCTGGTGACCCGGGGAGAGCTGGCCCGGCAGGAGGCGGAGGTCGTTTCCCCCGCCGAGCCGCTCCGGCAAGAGGCCCTCACCCACCTCCGCCGGGCGATTCGCCTGCTGGAAGAGTTGGCCGACGAGGCCCGGGAGCAACTCCGCCAGTCGAGCCCGCCGGGCCGCGGCACCCCCGCACAAGGAGAACTCTCACCCCATCAATGGTCCACGCTGGGGGAAAAAATCCAATACCAGTTGGCCCGCGCGCTCAGGAACCAGGCACTTTGCTACCCGGCCGAAAGCCCCGATCGGGCCAACTCCCTGACCCAGGCGGTCAAGCTGCTGGACGTGCTGGCCCGGCTCGACCCCGACCGCCCCCTGGCCTACCCCAGCCGGGTCGACCAGATCGCCTGCTACCGCCTCCTGCAAGACTTCGACACCGCTCGGCAAAAGCTGGCGGCCCTCTTGGCCCAAAAGCCCTCGGCGGCGATTCTGCTGCGGGCCCGGGCCGAGGAGATTCGCCTGGCCCTGGCCACGGGTCAGCTTTCGGCGGCGGTGGCCTTGTTGTCCGAGGGCGGCCAGATCGGCGGCGTCTCGTCGGGCGAGTTGGACTACGCCTGGCTGGAAGCCTCGCTGGCCGCATGGCAGGCCGCCGTCAAGTCGGGCGACGCCCAAGTCGCCGCCGGCTGGCAGAAGGCCGCCACCCGCCAGGTCGAGCGGATCGAGCGCCGCAGTGGGCCCTATTGGGGACGCCGGGCCCAAATGCTGCTGGCCCGCTACGTCGACCTGGCCCCCGCCGGAGCCAGCCTCCCGATGCAGGTCCACGCCGCCGAGAACGCCTACCGCAGCGGCCATCCGGAGCAGGCCCTGGCCGCCTACGATCGTGCCCGAGCGATGGCCGCCGAGGAGGGCCAGCCCGAGCAGGCGTTCGCCTTGGGGCTGGCCGCCGCCACGATCGAGCACGATCGCCACCACGACGCGGAGGCGCTCGAGCGGTATCGCCAGTTGGCCCTGGCCATGCCCCAGGACCCCCGGGCTGCGGCGGCCCATCAGTTGGCGATTTACCACGCCGGCCGGCTCGCCCTGGCCGACCCCGACGGCCACCTGGCCGGCTACGCGGAACTGCTGGGCGAGCACCTCCGACACTGGCCCACCGCCGACACCGCCAACCAGGTCCGCTGGCAGTTGGGCCGGCTTCGCCAGCACCAGCAAGAGTGGGCCGAGGCCCTGGCTGCCTATGGGGCGATCACCTCGGACTTTGCCGACTACGGCAAGGTTGTGGAAGCCCTGGTCCGCTGCTATCGCGCCCGGCTGGCCGCTCTCCAGGCCACCGGCCGGCCGACCGAGTCGACGGCGGCCGAGGCGGCCCGATGGTTTGAATCGCTGGTGTTCGATGCCGACGGCCGACCCCCCGAGCAATGGAGCCCGGTGGCCCGCGAGGCGGTGCTGGCGGCCGCCGAGTTTTGGTCCCATGACACCAAGACCGGATTCGACCGGGCGGAGCGAATCCTCTCCATCGCCCTGGCCGGGAACGGCCACGCGTCGCCTCGCTGGACCTCGGCGGCGGAGGTGCTCTCCGTCTATGCCCTGGCCGGCCAAGGGCGGCTCGGCGAGGCCGCCCGGCTACTGGAGCGGGTCTCCCAAGGCCCCACCTCGCAATTGCTCACCGTGCTGGAGGGCCTGGCCGCAATCACCGCCGAGAAGCAGTCCAACGTGCGGGCCGAACTGGCCGAACTCCAGCTTCGCACCATCGACCTGCTCAAGCCCCGCCGCGATCAACTCTCGCCGCACGAGCAGCGGACGCTCGATCGGCTGGCCGCCGGAGCCCTGGAAGACGCCGGGCGGAGGTCCCAGGCACTGGCCGCCTATCGCCGCCTGGCCGAGGCGTATCCGCAGGACGGGGCGATTCAGGAAGCCTACGGCCGGGTACTGTTGGAGTCGGAGGATCGCGCCGGCCTGGAGGCCGCGCTGGCCCAGTGGCGGCAGATCGAGAAACACTCCCACCCCGGAACCGAACGCTATTTCCGTGCCAAGTATTCGGTCGCCTGGCTCCACCATCGCCTGGGAAACCCACGGCAGGCGGAGAAGATCATCCGCCTGCTGGAAGCCCTCCAGCCGGAGATGGGCGGCCCCGCCATGAAGGCCAAGTTCGAGCAACTCTCCAGGCAATGCCAGCCCCAGTGAGCGGCCCCCCAGCAGCGCTCGGCGAGGGTCTCCCGGCCCCGCCCGTGTTCGGCGAGGGTCTCCCGACCCCGCCGACGGCCTGACCAAGGTAGTCCGGCGCGTGGGACTCTCGTTCCCAAGCTCCGGCTTGGGAACGCATTTTATCGTAGCTCCGCTTCCCGTGACGCTGCCAACAGGCCAAGCAGAGCTTGGCGCCAGTTGCGCACGCGAAGCCGGAGCTTCGTAACGAGTTTCCCTCTCGTTCCCAAGCTCCGACTCCCTCTCGTTCCCAAGCTCCGGCTCCCTCTCGTTCCCAAGCTCCGGCTTGGGAACGCATTCCTTCGT
>CAYZWG010000279.1:5258-7452 GCA_964481605.1 uncultured Planctomycetaceae bacterium | reverse complement strand
TTCAGGGAGACCTTTGGTCGGGCCGGCGGCGGGGTCGGGAGACCCGCGCCGAACGAGGCGGGAGACCCGCGCCGAACGAAGACCCGCGCCGAACGAACGCCGCCGGCTGGCGGAGAGGTCGAGGCATGAGCGGTGGTAGAATCGCATCCGTGTTGGTGCTGCTGGTCGGAGTGGGGACATTCCCCGCGACCGTGCGAGGACAGGCCGTTCAGCTTCCCAGCTACTCGGTCTTTGGCACCCGCACCACGGTGAGCGTTCCCGACCGGGGGAGCGTGTATCTGGGCGGGGTGAACCGTGCCCGCAGTGGACGCAACGAGTTCGGCGCACCGCTGTTGCCGTTTGGAAACCGTTCGATCGGTCTCGACCGCAGTGCCACGAGCGCGCGGGTGTCGGTCTACATTCACGACTTCCAGGCGATGGACGAATACCTGCTGAGCCGGCCCACGCGGGCGTTTCCGGGCGGATACGCAGCCCGGGGCTCGCTGGTCGACACCCGGCGGCCGGCCGCCTTGCCCACCCGTGCCCGGGCGCTGGCCGCCGACACCTGGCAATCGCGAGCGGATCGCTTCCAGCGGGCAACAGCCGGGCCGGCGGCGATGGGCGTGGCGGAGCTTCGCGCGAAGCACCAGCGCGACGCCGTCGCTCGACAGACCGAGGCGGAGCAGTTCTTCCAGCGGGGCAAGCATGCCGAGGCCGCCGGCAAGCCGGGCGTTGCCAAGATCTATTACCGGCAGGCGGCACGACGGGCCCAGGGCGAGTTGAAGCAGCGGATTCTCGCCCAACTCGATCCGCTGAGCAATTTTGCCGTGGCGAGGAGCACTCCGTAAGTCTTCTCTGGGTGCGCGCCGGACGCCCGCGGCGCGTGGTGTGGTGATCGGGCGCGGTTGCGGGCATGGTGGGGTGGTGCGACAATGAACCCGTGGAAAGCCTGCTCTTGCCGTGCCCCCGTTTGATGAGCCAGCCCGACCCGCCAGCGCGAACGCCTCCAGCCGCCGGCGACGCACCGCCGGCATTGCCGGCCGTCTCGGCCCCGCCCAGGATCGATGTCGACAGCAGCGAGGAAATGCAGGCGTGGATCGCCAAGCTCAAGCGGGATGAGCGGAAGCTGGGCCGGCGCAACCGGGTGCTGACCGTGGCGTTGGCGGCCGGGGTGATCCTGCTGGTGGCGATCCTGGCGGGTGTGCACCACGCCACGGTGGGCGCCTACGCCGTGCTGGACCGGGTGGCAATCACGCGGCGGCCGGCCTCGCAAGGGCGGCTGGACCTTGCGTTTCGCGTGCGAACCCCGGGCAAGGTCTTTTACCGTCGCACCTCGGGCAGCCAGGAGACGGAACTGGTCGACTATTTCCATGCCACCGGCCCGGTGCGGCGTTCGTGGTCGTGGGTTTATCAGCCGGGCCGGGATATCAACGTGGCGATGACCTGGCGGGGGCGGTTTTTTCGCCGGCGGCTGCGCGAGCGTTTCCCCACGGCCGCCACGGCCGACATCGTGGTGCTGATCGATACCACCGGGTCGATGGACCCCAGCATCGACGAGCTGAAGCAGAAGTGCGTGCTCTTTTCCCGCCAGTTGACCCGGCAGGCGCTGGCCCATCGGTTTGCGCTGGTTGGGTTTGGCGACGTGGCCGAAGGCGAGTGGCTCGACCGGCACGAGTTTACGTCCGACCCGGAAGCCTTTCGCCGGGCGGTCGCCGCGGTGCGGCGGTTCGACGGCGGCGACCTGGACGAGTCGGCCTTGGACGCGCTGGAGGCCGGCCTGTCGCTTCCGTTGGAGCCGGCCGCGATGCGGCGGTTCTACCTGGTGACCGACGCCGGCTTTCACGAACCGGCCCAAAGCGGGGCCACCGCCGCGGAGATTGCCCGCCGCCTGGCAGAGGGCCGCGTCCACCTGGAAGTCTTTTCGCGGCCGCAATTCGCGGCGGCTTATCGCACGCTGCTGGGCAGCACGGGCCGGTTCCAGGAGATCGAGAATTTCGGCAAGGTGTTGAGCGAAGGGCGGGTTTTGGAGGACTGAGGGGTTTGGCCGAGGAAACGGCAAGCGAGGGCCGCACGTGAAACGTTGTCGTTGGTGTGATCGCGAGGTGCCGGAGGACGCGACCGTCTGTCCGCACCCCACGTGCCGAGGGCAACTCGACGCCGGAGGCAACATGCCGGCGCCGGGCGGCGGGGTCGGGAGACCCGCGCCGAACGGGGG
>CAYZWG010000279.1:0-5158 GCA_964481605.1 uncultured Planctomycetaceae bacterium | reverse complement strand
GAGGCAACATGCCGGCGCCGGGCGGCGGGGTCGGGAGACCCGCGCCGAACGGGGGGAGACCCGCGCCGAACGGGGGAAGACCCGCGCGGAACGGAGGGCCACCAACGCCGCCAACAACGCCACCGCCACCGGTTGCGGCCGGGGGGAAAATTCCCCCCCCGCCGCCGCCGCCACTACCGCCCCCACCGGGGGCGAGCGATCACGCGGCCGGCCCCGTGAAAGGGCCACGGCCGCCGGTGCCGCCGACGCCGCCGACGCTACCGCCGGGGGCCGGCCAGTCGGTGGGCGGGGGGGCCAACGGCGTCGAGGCGGAGGTCGACCGGCTGCGGGCGCGGATTCGGGCGGCGCGGCGCGTGGGCCGGCGGTTGGCCCGGGCCACCGGTGCCGCGCTGTTGGTCGGCCTGGTTTGCCTGGCCGGATACTACGCCACGTCGATTCTTCCCTTCGCACCGTTGGAGGGTGTTCCCAAGATCTCGCGCGACCCGGCCGACCCCGATCGAATCGTGCTGGAGTACGTGCCCACCGGCACCGGTCGGGTGGCGTTTCGGCGGGCGGGGCGCGACCGCGACACGGAACTGCTGGACCGCGTTCTGGGGGGGTCGACCGGATCGGCCCAGCGTTTCCAGTGGCGGCTGCCCGGGGTCGCGGCCGGGGAGACGATCCAGGTGACCTATCGGCGGGGACTGTCGCTTTGCCGCCGGGATCTCGCCGTGCCGGAGGCATCGGCGGCCGGTTTGACCCGGGGGACCTTGCTCGGCCAGGTCGTTAACGCCGTCGACAACCGGCCCGTGCCCGGGGCCGTGGTCCGCGCCGTGGGCACCAACCTGGAAACCGCGGCCGACGCTGCGGGCTGGTTCCGGTTGGAGTCGGTTCCGGCCGGCGCGGTCCCGCTGGCCGTCTCGGCCGAGGGTTTCACGGCCGAGCAGTTTGAGCGGCGGTTGGCGCCCGGCGGAGAGGATGCGATCCGCGTGGTATTGAGCCCCGGGATGGAAGCCGGCCAGATGCGGATCGTGCTCACCTGGAACGAGCAACCGACCGACCTGGACGCCCATCTGCAAGGCCCCCTGCCCGGCGGGAAGCGCTTTCACGTCAACTTCCACGAAAAGGGGAACCTGGCGAGCGATCAATTCGTCCGGCTCGACGTCGACGATCGCGACGGCGAGGGCCCGGAGACGATCACCGTGCTGGGCGTGTTGCCCGGGGCGTACCGGTATTTCGTCCACGACTACACCCACCGCGATGTCCCCGCCAGCACCGCCCTGGCCGATTGCGGGGCCGAAGTGCGAGTCTACCAGGGGGGGCAGACCTATCGCTTTCGTCCCCATCACGGCCGGGCGGGCAACATTTGGAACGTCTGCACGATCGAGGTCACGCCGGGCGGCGCCGTGGTGGAGGAAGTCGACACCTGGGAGCAAACCCGGAGCCAGTCGCTGGGCCTCTACGCCAAGCGGACGATGGCCAACCGGGAGGAGTGGATCGGGCAATTCGGCGGCACGGCGGAGAGTGAAGGGGCCGTGGCGGAAGGGCTGGCGTGGCTGGCCCGGCACCAGGGGCCGGACGGTTGCTGGTCGTCGCGCTACCTGGGCGCGGGCAAGCCGCAGTCGCAGTGCGAATCGGACGCACCCTGCACGGGAGCCGGCGGCGCCTACGAAATGGCGCATACCGGGCTGGCGCTGTTGGCGTTTCAGGCCGGGGGACACTACGACTTCAACGACAACACGTATTCCCGCCAGGTCCGCCGGGGCCTCGATTGGATGGTCGAGCACCAGCGCGACGACGGTGGCCTGATCGGCACCAAGACCAAGCCCGACGACTCGAACTTCCACAATTACTTCATGTACGAGCAGGGCATCGCCACCTTTGCCCTGGGCGAGGCGTGCGCCCTGGCCCGGGCGATGGGGCGCCCGCAGAACCCGCGCTATATCTCGGCCTTGCGCAAGGCGGAGGGGTTCATCGAGCGAATGCAATACAAGGATGGCGGCTGGCGCTATTGGGCCGACGTCAACCGCAAGGGGGACACCTCGGTGACCGGCTGGCAGGTATTGGCGCTGAAGACGGCCAGGCAAGCCGGCGTGCCGGTCTCCGGGCCCTGCATCGAGGGCGTCCGCCGCTATTTCGAGGCCCGCAAAATGGGCCGGGACGGCCGTACCGGCTACAACAATCGCAAGCGGTCGACCGAGGCCACCACGGGGGTGGGCATGTTGGCCAGGCAATTTCTGCTGGACGAGCCCCACGCCGCGTTGGTCGGCGACGCCGCCCGGTTTCTGGCCGGCCGGGCGGAGAGCCGCTGGAGTGGGGACCGCGCGCCCCGCCGCAACGATCGCAATTACTATCTCTGGTACAACTGTGCGCTGGCCATGTTTCAGGCCGGCGGCGAACCCTGGCGGCGGTGGAACGACGTCGTCCGCGACATGATCGTGGGGCTCCAGTGCCACCACGGGTGCGCTAGGGGAAGCTGGGACCCGAGTTCGCGATGGGGAAACGAAGGCGGCCGAATCTATACCACGGCCCTGGCCGTATTGACACTCGAGGTCTATTATCGCTACGCGGCGGAATCGCAGCGCGGCGGCGGTTTCTCTTTCGGCGCGGTCGTCTCCGCGATCGATCCCTCGCAACTGCCGGCCAATCCCCGTGCGGCCGAATTGACCGGTCGCGACGACGAGGACGCCGCCACCGCTCGAGGCGACCCCACCAGCGAGCCCAAACCATGAGCCGACTGAGCGAGATCATACGGCAAAACGAGGACCGAATCGTTGCCTCGGCGGTCGCCGCGGCGGCGGAAGCGGCGCGTGTGCCCGCCGGGGCGGACCGGCCGGAGACCGTTCGGGCCGTGCTGCGGGCCGTCTGCGCGTTTCTGGATTCCGGCCAGGTGGAAAACGCCACGGCGTCGAACGTGGCGGCGGCCGCAGACACCGCCCCCGATTCGCCGGGCGAGGACGCGGCTAGGCTCCGGCAAGAGATGCAGGAATTCACCTTTGCCGCGTCCCACGACTTGCAGGAACCGCTACGCAAGATTCTCGCTTTCGGCCGGCGACTAGAGGCGAAGTGGGGCGCGAACCTGGACTCGCAAGGCCGCGACTACCTGGCCCGAATGCTCGCCGCCGCCGAGCGAGGGCAAGCGCTGTTGGAGGGACTCTTGCAGCTTTCCCGCGTGACCAGCCATGGCGGCGATTTCGTGGCGGTCGACCTCAACGCCACGGCGGAAAGCATCGCGGCGGAATTTGCCCAGCGGCTGGCCGCGCTGGGCGCTCGGTTGAGCGTCCAGCCGCTGCCCCAAATCGAGGGCGATCCGCCGCAGATGCGAATGCTGATGGGCCACCTGGTGGACAACGCCTTGAAGTTTCGCCGCCCGGGCGTTCCGCCCGAGGTTCGGGTGTTCTCCCCGCCGGCACCGCGGTGCCGCAGAGGATACGAAATCGTGGTGGAGGACAACGGGATCGGGTTCGAAGAGAAATACGGCGAGCGGATTTTTTCCGTGTTTCAGCGGCTCCATCCCCGCGACGTCTACCCCGGCATCGGCATGGGATTGGCGATTTGTCGCAAAATCGTCCAACGCCACGGTGGCCGGATCGCGGCCGAGAGCACGCCCGGGCAAGGTTCTCGCTTCGTGGTCACGCTGCCGGCGTCGCGGCGTGGCTGAGCGGGTGGCGGCCCGCGCACCCCCGGTATGGGCCTTGGAAACCGAGCTGGTTGTCGGGTTGGTGGGGTTGTGCGGGTTGGCCGCGATTTTTGGGGCGGCGATGCCGCTCTGGGGCGAATTCTCTCGGCGCGCGACCGGTGTGCTATCCTTCTTTTGGCGGGTCTGTGCAATCGCCGGCGGGCGATTTGTCGGATTGCCTGGGGCCAGGACTCCGTATCTCTGATGCGAACTCGAGAGCAAGATGTCGAGCACCTGCAAAAGTCCCGACCTGTCCGCCTACAAGACCGCTTGCGACATTCTTGATGCGGACGCGGCGGCCCAGTTCGAGCGTCGTTCCTCTCCGCGATTCGCTTTCTCGGTGGTTCAGCGAATCGCACCCTGCATCGACAAGCTCCCGTTGAGCGAATTGCCGTTCTTTCCGGTCTGGTGCCGTGACGTTTCTCGCGGGGGTGTTTCCCTCTTGTTGCCCGACAGAATCGACTTTTCCACGCTGATCGTCGAGTTGGGCACGCCGCCCGAGGTGAAGTGGGTCGAGGCCGAGGTGGTCAATGGCCGTGAGGTGTGGTACAGCCCTACTTCCGGGATGGAATTTGCCGACGACGAGACGCCGCCGCCGGCCGATGGAATTCCCATGCGATTGGTCAGTTGCCGCTTCACCGAACGTGTGGTCAAGGAATGACGCCGTGGCGCTCCCCTCCACCGGGTCGAACGATTGGATCGGCTATCCGGATTGATCCGGTCGAATGGGTTTATCACCCTTGCGTTGCATTGTCGCCCCGCCGCTGGAATCTCCCGGGGCCGGTGCCAGCGTGCTATCCTTGCTTGGCAAGCCCGAAGTGATCGCCAGGGCGCGACTGCTGGGATTGCCTCGGGATAGGACTCCGCACCCCCGGTTGCGCGTTTCTGAGCGGCAACATGTCGAGCACCGGCCAGAACCATGACATCAGGGTCTACGAAACGGCTCGCGAAGTGCTCGAGTCGGCTGCGGCGGCGGCACGACGCGAACGCCGCGCCTTTCCCCGGCATCCGTTTTCGACGATTCAACGGATTGCGTCGTTCGATCAAGAACTCTCACTGGCCCAGTTGGCGTTCTTTCCCGTCTGGTGCAGAGACATCTCTCGCGGCGGCATCTCTTTCTTGTTGCCCGACAAGATCGACTACTCGAAGATTATCATCGAACTGGGGACGCCCCCGGACGTGCAATACGCTGAGGCTACCGTGGTCGGTTGCCGGTACGTGTGGTACACGCTGACCGGCGAGGCGAAAGGCCGGGCCACCGAGGTGCCTCCGGCGGGCGGTGGACTCCCCATGCGGCTGATCGGCTGCCGCTTCACCGGCCGCGTTCTTCGCCAGTGACGTGGGCGAGGACGGGGCTTCGCCACGTTTCGCGCGTGCAGGCCAGCCTCCCGCTGCCATCTTTTCGCAACAGCAACTATACTGCACGTTTCCTCCCCATCCCCAAGTGAGTTGGTCGGTGCTGGCCGCGGTTCCGCCAAGGGTGGCCGCAGAGCCGAAATT
>CAYZWG010000278.1:0-7454 GCA_964481605.1 uncultured Planctomycetaceae bacterium | reverse complement strand
ATTTCCCCCATCGTTAGCTGCCGCCCTGCAAAAAAAGTCCGTTCCTGCACCCCCCGCGAACTTGTTCAAGCGCCGCTGGACGCTCGTCAATTGTAACCCGAAGCGTAAGCGAGGGATTCCAGGCTGGTGATTCTCCCTCGCTTACGCTTCGGGTTACGATGGCCGTCCGCAGCCCGTGGCGTTTTCGGCGGGGTCGGCAGACCCGCGCCGAGCGCCGCCTCAGCTTGCGAACACGTGGCGCAAGAACTTCCGGTTCTTCACGTAGCTGGCGAAGGGATCGCCGCCCGGGGGCACGGCGCCTTCGATAATCAGCCAACCTCGCCAGCCGATCTCATCCAGGGCGTGCTTCACCTTGCGGAAGTCGACGCGGCCCTGGCCCAGCAGAAAGCCGTTCTCCTTGCAGTGAATCTGGCAGATCCGCTCGCGCCCCAGGCGGCCGATTTCCGCGTAAATGTCGTAGCCCATCTTTTCCATGTTGGCCACGTCGTAGTAGACCCGCACGGCGGGCGAGCCCACGGCGTCGAGGATGCGGAGGTGCTCGTCGGCGCTGAGCCAGGACTCGATCCCCAGCACCACGCCGGCCTTCTCCGCCTTGGGGGCAACACGTTTCAGCCGGCGGACGACCTCCGCTTGAAGGTCCGGCCGGCCCTTGATGTCGCCCTTGCTGAAAAAGGCCAAGAGGACGATCTTCTGATCCAGCTTGGGCATCAGCTCGACGCAATCCTCGACCCATTGCTCGGCCGATTCCTCCGTGGCGTAGGGGACCTGGTTGAGCACGCCCATGGCCAAGGACGCAATCTCCATGCCGTGCTCCTTGCAGGCCGCCTGGTATTGTGCTCGCACCTCGGGCCGGCGGAGGTCGAACTTCTCGCCGGGCCGCCCGAAGGAGACCTGCACGCCGTCCAGGCCGAGCTTGGCGGCCTTTTCCACGGCGGCCACGTCGCCCCGCGCCTGAATCGACCAATCGCACGCGCCGATCTTCAACCGTGGCGACCGGTCGCCGGCGAAAACCTTCAGGGCCGGAGAAAGCGCAATCGCCGCGCCCAGCGTCCGCAGTGCCTGGCGTCGGTGGATGGTTCGAGTGGTCATGGCTGGTCCTCGTGGTCGTTGGGAGGGGCGGGTGTTTCGATGGATCGGGCTCCAGCGACCTCATTGTACCGACAACCCACCAGCGGTTGCCAGCCTCCGCCGAAGGTGCCGTGGCCAAGAGCGACTCGGTCGACCGCCGGGTGCAATTGCGACCCTGTTGAGAAACGATAGAATAGCAAGTTTCCGTGACGGAAAGTGGGGAGGACGAATTATTACTGCGTAGGGTTGGCCGTTGCGATTCTCCGTAAGTCCTTACGAAACCTACTCGTTCCCAAGCTCCAGCTTGGCATGCGCGACTGTCGCCAAGCTCTGCTTGGCCTGTCGGCAGCGTCATTGGAAGCGGAGCTACGATAAAATGCGTTCCCAAGCCGGAGCTTGGGAACGAGAACGAATAACGAGTTTCCGTGACGGAAAGTGGGGAGGACGAATATCCCCTTTCCGCAACGGGAACGAACCCGTTTCTCACGCCACTCGAAACAGGGCGGCTTCGCGGCCATCCAGCGCCGCCGGGGCTTCTCTCCGCTGGGATGATTCTCCTTTCCGTCAAACAGCTACGCAAACACTACGGCCCGGAGCCGGTGCTGGCGGGCGTGAGCTTCGACGTGCGCCCCCGCCAGCGGATCGGGCTGGTGGGCCCCAACGGAACCGGCAAGACCACGCTGTTGAGGATTCTCGCCGGTGAGGAAGAGGCGGATGGCGGCTCGCTGGCGGCCCATGCCTCGGTCTGCGTGGGCTACCTGCGACAGCAGTCCCAGATCACCCCCGGGCGAACGCTTTGGGAGGAAGCCCGGTCCGCGCTGGAACCGCTTTTGAGGCTCCAGCGAGAAGCAGTGGAAACGGCCGACCGGCTGGCCACCTGCGGCGACCAGCGTGAGCACCGGCGGCTGGCCGACCGCTACGATCATCTGCAACAGGAGCTGCACCGTCGCGACGCTTACCAACTGGACCACAAGATCGAGCGGGTGCTGCTGGGGTTGGGAGTGGCCAAGCAGATGTTTCACCAGGCGGTCGACTCGCTCAGCGGCGGGGAGCAAAACCGGCTGATGCTGGCCAAGCTGCTCTTGGCCGATCCCGACCTGATGCTCCTCGACGAGCCGTCCAATCACCTCGACATCGAGGCCACCGCGTGGCTGGAGGAGTTTCTGGCCGCCAGCCGGGCGGCGATGATCGTGGTCAGTCACGACCGGTATTTTCTCGACACGGTCACCAACCACACGCTGGAGCTGTTTCACGGCACGGTCGACTCGTACGCGGGCAATTTCTCCGCCTACTGGCGGCAAAAGGCCGAGCGGCTGCTGATCCAGCGGAGGACCTACCAGAAGCAGCGGGCCGAAATGGAGAAGATGAAGGAGTTCATCCGCCGCAACGCCTACGGCCAGAAGCACGCCCAGGCCGAGGACCGGCGGAAGAAACTGGAGCGCATCGAGCCGGTCGATCCACCCCGCGAGATCGCCGCCCCGGCAATGGCCTTTCCGGCGGCCGAGCGGAGTGGGGATATCGTCTTTCGGGCCGAGGGCCTGTCCAAGTCCTACCACCGTCCGTTGTTCGAGAACCTCACCTTCGAGGTCACCCGGGGCCAGCGGTGGGCCGTGCTGGGCCCCAACGGCTCCGGCAAGACCACGCTGCTGCGCTGCCTCCTGGGAGAGGTGGCCCCGGACGCCGGACGGGTGGTGGTGGGGCATGGCGTGGAGTGCGGCTATTTCGATCAGCAGTTGCACACGCTCCGGCACGATGCTCCGGCGGTCGATGCGATTCGTCCCCGCCGAATCGACTTCGACGGGCAAAAGTGCCGCAACCTGCTGGCCCGTTTCGGCCTCTCGGGCGACGTCGCCCTGCAACCGGTGGAAAGCCTCAGCGGCGGCGAGCGTTGCCGGGCCGCGCTGGCCCGGCTAGCGGCCGCCGGGGCCAACGTGCTGATCCTCGACGAGCCCACCAACCACCTCGACCTCTGGGCACGCGACGCCCTGGAAAAGGCCCTGCTGGACTTCGACGGCACGGTGCTCTTCGTCAGCCACGACCGCTTCTTCATCGACCAGGTCGCCGACCACCTGCTGGTCGTCGAACCCGATCGCTTTCGCGTGGTCGAAGGCAACTACCAGACCTATCTCCACCTGGTCCGGCGGGGGCTGGCCGCCGACACGGCCGTCGCGGGCCGGCCGCCGGCCGCCGACAAGCGGGCCCGGGCACGACCCCAGGCCGGCGGCACCTCGCTCTCCCGCAAACGGCGATTCCCCTACCGCAAGGTCGAACAGATCGAGGCCGAAATCTTCCAGAAGGAATCACGGATCGAAGAGTGCCACGCCGCGCTGGCCGATCCGCAGGTCCTTCGCGACGGCGACCGCGTCCGCCGCCTGAAGGCCCAGATCGACCGGGAGCAAGAGGCGCTGACCGTTCTCTACGAACACTGGGAAGAGGCCTCCGAGTTGAACTGGTGAGTTTCCGTTGCGGAAAGTCGGCAGCGAGGGTGGCCCCGATAGCTCTGCTATCGGGGTGCCGTGAGGCACGGGAGGCGAGCATTGCGGCGGGCCGGACTGCTGCACGCACGGGACGGCGGGGTCGGGAGACCCTCGCCGAACAGGGGAGACCCGCGCCGAACAGGTGCCTCTTGCGGCTGCGCCGCCTGAGATAGGCGAGCTATCGGGGCTACCCGCGGCCCGCGGGATCGCTCTTGTCGGCACAACCGCACCCCATGCCGCCGTCGAGCGACCGGCCGGCGCCGCCGCCTCGCCTCAGGCGGGGGCCGATAATCTACACTTCAATGCCTGACTTTTCCCCGCCGGGGCCCGTGTCGCCTCGTGCGAGGGAGGAAGACGACGCGGCAACCATTTCTCCCATCTGGGGTACCTTGGCGTGTTCTGGTTCATTTTGGCAGTCGCCACCGTCAACCTGGGCGTAGGGTTCTGCGCGGCCGTGTACCTGAAGCACCGCTACGACGCCTGGAATGATATAGTCGAAATGGCCCCCCTGGAGCAGCCCCCGGCGGTGGCAGAAGCACCGCTGGAAACGACGTCGCCGGTCGACGATGCGTTTGTGGGCGAAAACCCGATCAACGAGTTGGCGGCCCTCATCGGCGGAACCGGCGACCAGCCCGATCCGCCCGAGATCGACGCCGCAGGCCCCCCGGCCGCCGTCGGCGACGAATTCGACGCGGAGCCCGACGATCCGCCCCCGGACCTCGACGAGATGTCCGCGGCCGCCGCGTTGGAAGCCGCCGTCGACGCTTCGCTGGAATCGGCTCTCGACGGGCTTGCCGTCGAGTAGCAAGTTGCCGTAGGGCCGGGCTGTGCCGGCCGGTTGCCGGCGAGGTCGGGTTTTTTCGTGGCACGCCCCCTGGCGGGCAACTATAATGGACGCAAAGAGACCGCTCGACCGGCGCTGCCCGGGCGGCCCGCGCGCCGCACCCGTCCAAGCCGCGGCATGGTTCCACCCGCGTGGGGGCGGTGCCTTGTCTTGCACCCGGAAAGGGGAATGCCCGCGGTCGCCAGTCACTCCTGGTTTCGCGGCAAGCGTCCAACGGCTGTGGGAGGTTCAACCGTGTCAGGCGAAGACGGCAAAGACTTCGATCCCAACGAGTTGCAGACGCCCGGCGGCGACTTCGAATTGCCCGGCGAGGAGACGTCCGACGCCGATCAGACGGACCCCCTGGCCGAGTTGGGCCAGCCGGAGGAGTTCCCGGCCGACGCGCTGGCGGACCTTGGCGGTCCGGACCAGGCCTCACCGGAACCGCTTGCCGATCTGGGCCAGCCAGTCGACCAGTTGCCCGAGGGTCCCCAGCCGCTGGCCGACTTGGACGCCGCGGCGGCCGCGGAGGATTCCTCCTTGGCGGCGTTGGCAGGCGAGGCCGGCCTGACCGATCTCGGCGCGGCGTCCGACCAGACCGAGCCGCTCGAAGAGCCGGCCGAGGAACCAGCGGCGGCGAAGAAGGGAAGGAAAAAGGGCAAGAAGAAAGAAAAGAAAAAGAGGGAGAGAAAAGAGAAGGCGAGCCTGGGGTGGGTCGGTTTCGCCGTTTACGGCATCTGCGGCCTGTCGATCCTGCTGCTGCTGGTTCTCGACGTCACCGTGATGAGGAAATGGGGCCTGCTGCTGATGGGCCTGATGAACCTCTTCTGGTTGGTCGGCACCTTGATTCCCTTCTTGCTCTGGATGGGTCGAAAGACGCTCAACTTCTTCGAGGTGATGCTGGCACTCTCCCTGGCCGGCATCCTCGTGGCGCTGGCGCTGTTGCTGCTGGAACTGGTCTCCTACGGCGGCAACGTTCACGCCACGGTTCTGCTGCCCGCCCCGTCGCCGGCCGTTCAAGCGGCGGCCAGTACCACCGCCACGGCCTGACCGGCCTCGTTGAAATTCACCGTCATCGCCGTGGCCGGGCCGCCGGCCAACAGCGGCTCGCGGACCACGCGGAGGCGGCAGAGGGGGTCGGCCCGCCGATAGTTCAACGTGGGCGGAATCATCCCGTCGGCAAACGCCTGCAAGCTGACGAACATCTCCGCGGCCCCGCCGGCGGCACCCAGATTGCCGAAAAAGCTCTTCGGCGCGGTCACCGGAACCCGGCCCAAAACGCGGCGGATGGCGCGGGCTTCGATCCGATCGTCGGCCACCGTGCTGAGGCCGTGCGCGTTGAGGTGGCCCAGTTCGTCCGGCCCCAGTCCGGCCTGCTCCAGCGAGGCCGCCATGGCCCGGGCCAGACTGGCCTCGGCGGCCGGCTGCCCATTCTGCCGCTGGTAGGTGGCCGACCATCCCAGCAGCCGTCCCCGCACCACGGCCCCGCGTCGCTGGGCGTGGTCGCGGCGCTCCAGCACGTAGACGGCGGCCCCCTCGCCCCGTACCTGGCCATCGCGATCAGCATCGAACGGGCGCGAGACGGCCGCCGGATCGTCGCCGCCGGGCGAAAGCCGCCCGATCAGACAGTGGCGTACCCAATCGTAAGGCTGCATCTGCGAACTGGCCCCCCCGGCAATCACCACGTCGGCCGCCCCCCGCTGGATCACCCGGGCGGCCTCGATCACCGCCAGCAACCCGGAGACATCGCCCTGGTGGATCGTGTTGTTCGGCCCTCGCGCATCGTGGGCGATGGAGACGTGCGAGGCGATCATGTTTGGCAGCACCTTGAGGAAATTCAAGGGGAAGCAGGCCGACATCCCCTCCGTTCCCCAGCGTTCGAAGCGGAACCGGCCGCCACGGGTGCAGGAGCGAAAACTCGGCTCGGTGGTGGCCATGTCGTTGACGATCGCGTCGGCGGCCAGGATCACCCCCAGCCGCTGGGGATCGACGTCCTCCGCATCAAGACCCGCGTCGCGGCGGGCCAGGATCGACGCCGCCACGCCAAGCTGCGCATCCCGGGCCATCACCTTGAGATTCTTCCGCGGCTTGACATAATCCTTGGGCTCGAAGCCGATCACTTCGCCCGCCACGCGAACCGGCAGCCCCCGGGGGTCCAAACGCCGGATCGGCCCGATCCCGCTTCGCCCCCGGCGAAGCGCCTCGGCCGCGGCCGACCGGCCGATACCGATCGGACCGACGATGCCGATTCCCGTGATTACAACGTCGATGCCGTCCACCATCTCACCCCGCCGAGGGAACCCATGGGGCCGGGCCCGCCCCTGGCGCCCGAAGAAACCCCAGACCACTATCGACCTCGGAAGCGTCCTCGGGTGAGCGGCCCGCAGCGTGCACGGATTAAACGGAGGACGTAAAATATGCACGCGGCAAGCAGGACAGTTCGGCGCGGGTCTCCCGTGTTCGGCGCGGGGCTGCCGACCCCGCCTTTTCGCGCTCCCCACGTCGGGCTAGACTCAGGTTTATCGCGGGGATTCAAATCCTCATCCGTTGAACGCTTGGGACGACCTCTCGCGGGAGCTTGCGCGGCACGCCTGCGGGGACGTCGAGACCGTGATCTGGCGGAGGTAGGAGAAGATGTGGTTGACCCGTTCGCGCCTGCACATCGAGGTCGACGGCCGCGCCATCGAGATGCAAGGCGAGGCCCTCCGCCCCGCCCACGGCGAGCCCTACTTCCTGGTCTTCGAGAACACCATCCTGACTTGGCTGGACGGCCAGCCGGTCACCGCCGAGGAGAAGGCCGGCGTCGTCCGGGCCATCCGCGAGCAGGCGAAGGAGAAGGGCTGGAAGATCGAGATCGAGTAGGGCCCCAAAGTCCGCGGGTAGCACCGGTTCTTGAACCGGTGTGGCTTGCCACAAGAGGTCAGTGAAGTAGGGTGCGTGCTTGCACGCACGCGCCACAATCGCATCTCGACGCCCGACGCCTCATGATGGACCGTCGCCCCGCGTGGGTGCAGAGTACCCACCCTACGGCACTGGGCATTTGGGGTCAGGAGACCCCTGCCGAACGTCGCCGGGCCAACTCGCTG
>CAYZWG010000277.1:5653-7462 GCA_964481605.1 uncultured Planctomycetaceae bacterium | reverse complement strand
GAAACGTTGCAGTTTTTTTCGGACGGGTCATATTGATGATGCGTGAGCACGGGTCGCTCGTCCCTTGACGAAACGGATGTCCCGCTTGGGGCTCCGTAACAGATGCTTGCGAATCATCCCGGCTGAAACGGAAAGGAAGAACGACGTGTTCGATTTCCCAACGACAAGCTCCACTGCATCATTCAACCCATGGTCGCTTGGGCATGGCGTGGGTTTGAAGGAGCTGGTTTCCACGTGGCAGCGCGTAGCGCTGGTCGTTGCCGGCCTGGTGCTCTTGGTCACCAGCGGTTCGGCAGCGAGCACGGCACAGCAAGTCCCCGCCGTTGGGCCGGGTGCGGCCACCACTCGATTGCCGGATGGCGTGATGCCGGAGATCGGGTGCTGGTTCTGGCGAGACCAGGAGTTTGCCCCGGAAGGCTACCGCCCGTTCTTGGACATGGTGCACGACCATGCCGCCTACACGCTGCTGACAACCAGTTTGCGCGCGGCCGATAAGGAAGTAACGGACTCGGACGTGCACGCGCGGATCAAGCAGGCCGCGAACTATGCAAGGCGACTCGGCATGGGCATCGTCATGGATCTGGACGTACGGTTGGCTCGCCGTGCGTTTCGCAAGGCCTACCCCAACGAGTTGCAGCAGATGTTGCGGCTGAGACAAGTGAAGCTTGCCGGGTCCGGCGTCGTTCGTCTCAAGATTGCCTCGGACGACTTGAGCGACCACTATACGGGGCGCACGACGCACTACATTCCACTGGCCGGGCGGGTGGTGCGAATCTACGCTTACCAACGGGGACCCGAGGGGATTGTCCCGGCCACGGTCCGGCAACTGACCACAAGCCAGTACCGAGTGGCCAAGGCGTCCGCGCACGAGGTCGTGGTCGACATTCCATGCGACGCCGGGACCGCGGGCCGCGAAGCCTGCGTGATGGTCGCCTTTACACACTTCACGCCCGACGTGTTCGCGCCGCACCTGTTGTCCTTTCAACGCGAGATCATCCGCGGTTACGGCGACATCCCCCTGGCGGGCGCGTGCAAGGACGAATGGGGCTTTCCGCCCTGTTTCGACGGCTGTCCGGCCAAGAACGACTACTGGTATTCCAAGGACCGCGCGGCCGCATACGCCAAACAGACCGGCGGCAACGACCTGCTTGGCGATCTCCTGTTGATGTGCCTGCCGATGCAAGGCCGCAAGGCGGAACGCGTGGCCGCGATCAATCACTTCATGGCCATCTCGCGGCAACGCAACGGGCAAATCGAGCACGATTTCTATCTGGCTGTCAAATCCGTATACGGTTCGCGGGCCGTGGTGGCCACGCATCCCACATGGTATCCCTACCCGGGCACCCGCGAGTTCAAGAAGAATGGGCTCGATTGGTGGATCGCCACGCGCGATTGGGCCCAGGTCGACGAAGTGACGCCATTCTGCGCACGAACGTCGCTGGCCAAGAAGTGGGGTAGTCCGCTGTGGTACAACATGTACTACTCCACGTCGGTCGCCAGCTACCAGCGGAGTATCTGGACGCACGCGCTGGCCGGTGGGCGGATCAACTTTCATCCCGTCTATCCGCGGTCTCCCCATGCGGGCGATCGGGGTTACCAACCCCTGCTCGGCGGCGAGCTGATGCGAGGCAACAGCCGAATACGGCTGTTGAACTTTATTTCCCGTAGCCCCTTGGATTGCCCCGTGGCGGTGATTTTTGGACATGCGTGCGCCATGAACTGGGCAGGTCCGGCCTATGATGATGTCGGTATTCAAGCGACCGATGCGCTGTGGCGAGCCGGTTACCCGACCGATCTTATCCCCAGCAG
>CAYZWG010000277.1:0-5553 GCA_964481605.1 uncultured Planctomycetaceae bacterium | reverse complement strand
AAGCGACCGATGCGCTGTGGCGAGCCGGTTACCCGACCGATCTTATCCCCAGCAGTGAACTGGAGGGCAAGGCATTGCGGATTGGCGCGGACGGCTCCGTGCGGTACGGGCCGCAACGCTATGCGGCCGTCGTGTTGTACCACCCCGAGTTCGAGAAACCCGAAACCGCCGCCTTCTTTCAGCAGGCCGCCGGTGGTCCCACGGCCTTGTATCGAGTGGGTAATTGGACCATGGACTTCGACGGCCGGCCATTGGACGGCAATTCCAAGTTGCCGAAACGGATGGTTGTCTCGGCGGATGCCGCGGCCTGCGCGGCCAAGGTCATCGCCCACCTGCAACAAGCCGGCATCGAACCGCAGACGCCCGCCACCGGCGTGTTGACCAGATTCGGCCGGCGCAGCAGTTCGCCGCCCACCTCGGGCCATTGCCGCCTGATTGATGGAACCGAGATCGTGGTTGCCGGCACCGTCAAACCCTCGGGAGATCCGATCCGAGCGGTGGTTCATGTTGGCCCGCGTGACGTCCACGTCGATGCGGTTGGCGTGGTTGGCGTGCGACTGGCCCAGGACGGATCGCTGGAAGCACTGGCGGCCGGTGGGCTAAAACACTTTCAAACCGATCAGCTTGAAATCACGCTCGATCATCCCGTGGATATTGCCTTGTGGCGAGACACGCAAGGAACCATGCACGGTGTGCTGCAGGATTGCAATGGCCCCGTGCCGTCGGCACTCAAGGCGATAAGCAACTCCTGGCTGCGATTGGCCGCCCCAACGCCGCTGGCCGAGTGACCGGGCGCTGGATGACCGGGCGGTCGGGGTCCAACCGTGCCAACGGAGCCTGGCCATCGTGTTGAGACCCCTGCGGCTGGAAATCAGCGTAGCGCGGCTAGTGTGAGGGAGTCGGGACAACTCGGTTGGTGGTGCTGTCCGGCATCAGGCTCGGTGGTTGCTCGGCACAGGTCCTCGGGAGGTACGCATGATGACATCGAAAACGCCCGGCTTGACACTCGTGTCCGGCTTCTGGCGATGGGCTCTCGCTTTCCTCTTGCCGCTGGTCTGCTCGGCTCGGACGGGGGCTGCGGATTTCAGCCAAGCGAATCGCTTCCTCCGCGATGGGGCGATTCAATATGGCGACGTGAACTTCGACCCCGCAACCAACCTTGTGAGGCGCGTCGACGCGCACCACGACCGGCTCGACGTCTGTCAGGCCAGCCTGGAATACGCGGCCGCCCTGCTGGCCGCCGGGCAGCGGATCGAGAGGGCCAACGACGTCCTTTCGGCGGTGCTCGATCATCAAGACATCGATGCAAACTCGCCCACCTTTGGCAACTTCCGCTGGTGGCACGATGAACAGCGCGTTCACGACCGCAACGCCGTGGCCTTTATGAGCCCCTGGCTGTCGCACGTCGCCTTGGAACACGGCGAGAAACTCACGGCGGAGAACGCCCGGCGGCTGCGCCAGGCGCTGGGGCGCTCCGTCCAGGGCGTTCGCGCCCACGGGAGCGGACCCGACTACACGAACATCTGGCTGTTGAAAGCCGCCTCGATGGTGATGCTGGGGCGGGCACTGGGCCAGGCAGATCTCCAAACCGACGGAGCCGCCCGCCTCGACCGCTGGATCGCCTTTACCGCGAAAAACGGCCTCGCCGAATACAACAGCCCCTGCTACAACGCCGTGGATGTCTTTGCCCTGGAGTGGATCTACCACTACACAACGGACGATCCGCTCCGACAGAAAGTGGCCCGCTGCCTGGACTATCTCTACGCCGATGTCTTCCAGAACTGGCACTGGGAGGCCGGCATCGGAGCCGGCACGCACAGCCGCGCCTACGACCGCGATCGCGATACGGGCCGGAGCCTGGTGTCCTGCCTGGTCTTCAAACAGTGCGGCCAGCCGATGCGGGAAATGGCCAGGCCGTTTACCTACGTGTTCGCCGTGAACGACTACCCCGTCCCCGCCGGAATCCGTGCGGCCGCCCGCAAGGTGGGGATGTACCCCTTCAACATGCGTTACCGGATCCTCCGCGATGCCCAGGCCGTCGACTGCACGCTCTTCATCACGCCCCAGTTCAGCCTGGGCACGCAGAGCGGACGGCGCCCCGTCTACAACGACCGTCCGTATTGGGATATTCCGTTGAAGATCACCTATGCCGGAACAAAGACGGACCGCCGCGCCTCCTACATCGCGCCCAAGCCCACCACCAGGCACGCCACCATCGCCTCGCTTCAGCAAGGCCCGTCGGCAATCATCATCTACGAAGTCGACCTCAAGGGCAGCAAGCTCCGCGAGGGCCGCCTGCGTTTCGACATCGAGCCGAGCGAAGGCGGCATGTGCGATGAGATCATTGTTGACGGCCGGCGCTACGATCGCGGCACGCACACGCTCCAGCCCGGAGCGGTACTGGGTTGGCGGGTTGCCGGCACACTGGTCGCGGTGCGCCTGCTGCGGTCGCAAGGCATCGACCGCCGGCAGCCCGAACGGCGCGGCCCCGTCGGCTACCGCATCGGGCCGGTGGCCGGTGCCGGACTGTGTATCGACTGCCCTCTGGCACACCAGCCGGCCCAACCCGTCGCCGTCGACAATCTGAACTGCGGCTTCGTGGTCGCCTGCGCGACAACCGGGCAGTACGAATCGCTGGCCGATTTCCTGCAGACTTTCGCCCAGTGGAAGGTTGCCGAGCAACACGACGACGGACAATACCGCATCGATTGGCAAGCGGGCAGCGGACGAATGCGGCTCGTTTGGGACGAAGCCGGCAACCGGGTCGTCTCCCGAAGCGTCGACGGTCGCCCCGTGGAGTCACGGCTTCGCTACGATTCGCCGTTGATTCGTCTCGCCGACGGCGACCTGCCGGCCGTCGTGCCAGCGGCGTCCTACCGCAAACCGGATTGACGCTTGCATGGCCGATCAACGAAGGGCTTCCAAGGGAAGCTCGAATTCTCGGGGGTTGGTCCGAACGACCGATCAGTGGCAATGCAACCATCAATAACCGGCGCGGACAACCGTCCCACGGCCGTGCCCCCATCCGCGGCGGCTGGCGACCCGGCCTAGTTCACCGGTGCTGGCGGGGCCTTCCCGCTTTCCGGCTCGTACCAGCGGCCCCGCATCCAATCCACCAGCATCTCGATCTGCCTGGTCGAGAGCGTGTAGTCGTCGTCTGCCTTGTGATACGACGGCATGCGGTCGTTCAGATCGCTATAGTAACGCTGGTGGGTCGGATCGCTCACCAGGCCGATCAGCCAGTCCCGCGAGCCGTAGCCGGTCAACTCGGGTGCGTCGCCCCGATTGCCCAGGTGGTAGAAGCGGTGGCAGTCCGTGCAGGTGAAGTCCTCGAACAAGTACAACGTGTCCTCGTCGATGCCCTCCACCGTCTTCTTATCTTCGTCGGCCGGGCGCGGCTCGTCCCGCTTGGCTTCCTCCACCAGGCAGGCGATCAGGTCCGCCAGGGCCTCCTCGCCCACTTCGCCTTCCGCACGCAATTCCTTCAGCGTATCGCCCACGAAGTCGGCCATCTCGCCGTCCGCCAGCGCCGTGTTGCCGTAGTAGCCCGGCCCGCCGATCCGCTTGGCATCCAGGAATCCGGCAAGCCACTCGGGCCCGGCGAACCCGGTCAGGTCCGGCGCCGAAGGTTTTTCCGGCGTGTAGGTGTTGCCCTCGGCGTCGCGATACGCATGGCAAGCGGCGCAGTGCTGCCGGTAGAGGATCGGGCCTTGCGTCTTGGGGTCGTTTCTCAACAGGGTCAGAGCACCCGTGGGGGGAATGCCCTGGCCTCGCGCGAGCACCTTCACGCGGGCCGCCTTGCGGAGTCCCGCCGCCAAGGCCCGCTGATGCTCCTCCTTCTGGTGGTCCTCCCAATACGACATGGCCGACAGCCCCACGATCCCCACCACGAGCACCGCCGTCACCACCATGTTGAACCCATGTCCGCCGCGCCAGCGACCGATCAACGGCATCGCCACGAGCAGCACCACCAGGCACGCCGGAACGATGAAAATGGGAACGATCCGCAGGTTGCCGGGAAACAACTCGGAAAACTGGTAAACGCCCCGCAACGACCACTCGGGCCGGGCGGCGGCATACAAATTGACCGGATCGGCGGGCGCGCCCAGCGATGCACCCAGGTAGTCGCCCGGCGCCTCGGCCTCTGGCGCTCCCCAGAGGCCGTGCTGAAACACCAGCAGACCGACCACCGCCATCACCACCAGGCAGCCGACCATGTTGAGCAGGGCCTGGTCGGGCCAGTACCAGGCGGTCCGCTCAGCCGCGGCGGCCTCCTCTCGGTCGGCGCGGCGGACCACCTTCAGCCAAAGGATCAGTAGGAAGCAAAAGATGCCCGCGAACAGCCCCGCGTGCAACGCGAAAAACTGGGTCAGCGTGCGATGCCCGAACTGGGGCCCAGCGGCGGCCAGCTTGAACAGATCGCTGCCGATCTTGGGCAGCAGCGTAAGGAAGTTGACGCGCACCAGCGTGGCCGTATAGCTGTTCTCGTCCCAGGCCAAAAGGTCGCCGGTCAGGCACAACGCCAAGGAAAACAGCCCCAGCAAAACCGCTCCCCAAAACACGAACTCCCGCGGCGGACGATAGCGACCGGAGAAAATCATGCCCACCAGGTAGAGCCCGATCAATCCCACCAGCACCTGGGCGGCGTCATGATGAATCCCCCGCAGCAGCCATCCGCCGGCCACTTCGTATTGCAGGTGATACACGCTCTCCCAGGCCGTCTGCGCACTGGGGCTGTAAAACATCCAGAGGAACAGACCCGTGGCCACCTGAACCACGAACGTGAACACGATCAGGCTGGGCCACACGCGCCGCAGCCGCACCCCCCCGGCAACACGCCGCTGGTTGCACTCCCGCACCGCGCCGGCCAAACCCGTCCGGTTCTCCATCCAATCGACGAACGCTTTCATCACCTTGCCATTTTTTCGGGGATGCCGGCAACGAAATCCTCAAACTTCACCCAAACCTCGCCCTGGGTGAGCTTCTCCTGATCGACTTCCAGCGAGTCCATGTCCCGAGGGCTGGGCGAAACTTTATCCAGCCGCTGGCCGCTGATGCGGAAACTCGCCGTGTGGCAGGGACAGAAGTATTTGCCCTCGCCCGCGTGCCACTCGACCCCGCACCCCGCGTGAGGGCAGACCGCGCTCAACGCCTCCACCTCCCCGCCGTCGGTCTTCCGCAACCAGACCGCGCCGATCGGCTGCTTGGGAAACCGATTCCAGGCGTCGGTCCGATCCGCGATCACGGGAAACTTTCGCGGGGTCTGGTCCAGCATGTCGAGCGAGGCCAGACGGAAAGAACGGCCCGATGCGCTCTTCTGCCGCAGCGGATTGAGAAAGGCGAACACCCCGGCCGCCACCGGAGTGGCGTAGGCAATCGCCCCCAGCACGCAGGCCAACAACTGGGCCAGAAAACCGCGACGCGGCCCGCCCGCGGCGCCCGCGGCAGGTAAACTTTCAGCACACATTGAGATGCACCTCTTGCCGTGTAGGGCCGGCCGGGAGGGCGAGGCTAGGGTGACGAAAATGTAGCGATTCCTGGAACAAGGGTCTT
>CAYZWG010000276.1:0-7510 GCA_964481605.1 uncultured Planctomycetaceae bacterium | reverse complement strand
TTTGCACCAATTCGTGGAAGCCAAACAGATCAAGATCGGCCAACTCATTCACGCGCTCCGCGTGGCCGCCACCGGCCGGGCGGTGGGCTTCGGAATGTTCGACACGTTGGCCATCCTGGGCCGCCGGCGTTGCCTGGCGAGAATCGACCGGGCGTTGGAACTGGCCGGTCCGCCGTAGGGCCGGCGGTGCCGGCCGGCCTGATGGGACGATCCTTCCGGGGTTATTTGCCGGAGGGGGGAATCGGTATAATGAAGTTAGTTGGACAGCACCACTTAGCGTAGGCCGAGGAACGTAACGCATTGGGGTTTCAGGTGTTACCCCCACCGGCCCCGTGCCGGTGGATTGCGGGTTTGGAAACTACGCCACGGCCATCCCTAACGGTTCCCTGTGGCTTCGCGAGGGTGGGGCGCGCGTGGCGTGTAGTTCTCAAACCCATCTCCCACCGGCACAGGGCCGGTGGGGAGCCGATCATGAAAACGTATGAATTCTCCCTCGTCTTGACCGTTTCCGAAGTCACCGACGACGACTGCGACGCATTGCACGAAGCCGGTTGCGACGACGGCACCGTGGTGACGCGAAACGGAGTCACCTATGTCGCGTTCGACCGCGAAGCCGATTCCCTGGAGGAAGCCATCCGATCAGCGACTGCCCAGGTTCGGCGAACCGGGTTCGAGGTGGCCCGCGTGGAGATGGATGCGCTGGTCTGAGGAGTATTTTGCGCAGGGACCAACGGACCGGTCGGCCTGATGGGACGATCCTTCCGGGGTTATTTGCCGGAGCGGGGAATCACTATAATGAAGTTCGGCGGCACGGGTGGTTCGCGGTCCGCTACGAGGAGGTCACGATGAACGAAGTTGATCTGCTGAAACGGATCACGGTGAATCCCGAGGTTTTCGGGGGGAAGCCGATCATTCGCGGTCGCCGGCTGGCAGTGGAGCACGTGCTGGGAATGTTGGCGGCGGGGGATACGTCCGAAACGATCCTCGAAGGCTACCCTTGGCTGGAGCCGGAAGACGTGCAGGCGTGCCTGGTTTTTGCCCAGCGGCACGTGGGGAACGAACGGATCGAGCCGCTGACGATCCGAACCGAGGCCGGCTGATGAGGGTGCTGTTGGACACGTGTGTGTGGGGCAAGGCTGCCGAAGACCTGAGGGCTTCCGGGCACGACGTCGTTTCCTGCGGCGACTGGGCAGAAGACCCCGGCGACTCGGAGATATTGGCTCGTGCGCTGGCCGCAGGGCGAGTATTGGTCACACTGGACAAGGATTTCGGAGAGTTGGCCGTGTATGAGCGGCAGGCTCATTGCGGAATTGTCCGTTTGGTGAACGTGGCGGCTCGAGCCCAGGGGCAGGTCGTTCTCCACATACTGGCTGTGCACGGCAAGGAGCTTTTGGCCGGAGCGGTCGCCACCGCAGAGCCCGGCCGCCTTAGAATCAGGCCACCGGAACGACGAGACTGATTTCGAGTTCGCCTGCTTGCATTGGAACCGGCGGAGGATCGTGGCTTGCCAACACGGAACGGAACCACAGCATGAGCACAAACGACGACAAGACCCCTTCCCTCGATTTCATCCGCCAGATCGTTGCCGAGGACTTGAAGAGCGGCAAGTGGGACGGCCGCGTGCATACCCGCTTTCCCCCCGAGCCCAACGGCTACCTGCACATCGGGCACGCCAAGTCGATTTGTCTCAACTTCGGCATTGCCCGGCAGTTCGGCGGGCAGTGCAATCTCCGCTTCGACGACACCAACCCCACCAAGGAAGAGCAGGAGTACGTCGACTCGATCAAGGAGGACATCCGCTGGCTGGGCTTCGACTGGGGCGATCGGGAATACTATGCCAGCGACTATTTCGAGCAGCTTTACCGCTGGGCGGTGCGGCTGATCGAGGCCGGCAAGGCCTATGTCTGCGACCTCGGCCCCGAGGAAATCCGCCGGTATCGGGGCACGCTCACCGAGCCGGGCCGGGAGAGCCCCTACCGCGACCGCCCGGTGGAGGAAAACCTGGATCTGTTCACGCGGATGCGGCGGGGCGAGTTTGCCGACGGCTCGCGGACACTCAGGGCCAAGATCGACATGGCCCACGCCAACCTCAACATGCGCGACCCGGTGATGTACCGCGTGTTGCACGCCGCCCACCATCGCACCGGCGACACCTGGTGCATTTACCCGATGTACGACTTTACCCACGGCCAGTCCGACTCGATCGAGCGGATCACCCATTCGATCTGCACGCTGGAGTTCGAGAACCACCGCCCGCTGTACGACTGGTTTCTGGACGAGTTGGGCGTCTACCATCCCCGCCAGATCGAGTTCGCCCGCTTGAACCTGACCTACACGGTGATGAGCAAGCGGAAGCTGCTGGCGCTGGTCGAGGAGGATCGAGTGGGCGGCTGGAACGACCCCCGCATGCCGACCATCTCGGGCATGCGCCGGCGAGGCTACACGCCGGAAGCGATCCGCAATTTCTGCGAGCGGATCGGCGTGGCGAAATTCAACAGCACGATCGACATCGCGCTGTTGGAGCACTGCGTCCGCGAGCACTTGAACCGGGTGGCCCCCCGGGTGATGTGCGTGCTCAAGCCGCTGAAGGTGGTGATCGACAACTATCCCCACGACCTGGTGGAAGAGATGGAGGCGGTCAACAACCCGGAGGACGCATCGGCCGGCACGCGGAAGGTGCCCTTCTCCAAGGAGTTCTACATTGAGCGGGACGATTTTCAGGAAGACCCACCGCGGAAGTTTTTCCGCCTGGCGCCCGGGCGCGAGGTGCGACTGCGCTATGCCTATCTGGTCACCTGCACCGACGTGGTCAAGGACGAGAAGACGGGCCAAATCGTGGAGTTGCACTGCCGCTACGATCCGGCCACGCGCGGCGGTTCGGCCCCCGACGGCCGCAAGGTGAAGGCCACCTTGCACTGGGTTTCGGCCCGGCACGCGGCCGACGTCGAGGTGCGGCTCTACAACCACCTGTTCCGCACCGAGCACCCGCTCGAGGTGGCACCCGGCAGCGACTTCCACGACAATCTCAACCCCCACTCGCTGGAAGTGCTCACCCATTGCAAGGCGGAGCCGAGCCTGGCGGAGGCCTCGCCCGGGGGCCGCTACCAGTTCGAGCGGCTGGGCTACTTCTGCGTCGACACGGAAGATTCCACCCCGGCCGCGCCGGTCTTCAACCGCACGGTGAGCTTGCGCGACACCTGGGCGAAGATCCAGAAGAAGCAGCAGGGCAAGAGGTAGGCCGGATCGTGATCCGGCAGCGGTAACCCGGACGCGGGATGCCGGATCGTGATCCGGCCTACGGTTCTACCAGCGGCGATCCCAACCCATGTAGTCGTAGGGGTGGGGAGGGCTGTTGTACTGCGACCGCGGATGGGTCCAGTAGCGGAACCGCGAGTGGGTCGCCATGATCCGGCGAACCGCGGCGTCGTGGGGACTGTCGGCCCCGAAGTTGTAATACGAATAGCCGTAGCCCGGTCCGCAACGGCCGAACCCACCGCGTCCTTGGCCATAGTAATAGCCTCCCCCGGCCCAACTGGGCGCGGTCGAGAAGGCCACCAGCGCCAAGGTCGCCAACGCCAGCAATATCCGCCTCATAGGATTCTCCCTTCGTGGATGGGTGGCGGGCAAGACGCCGCCGGTTCACTCCCCTTGAACGGAATGTTCAACCAAGATGAGTGCCGCAAGTGGTGTGCCGGCCAGCCGAGCGGAGGGCGCAACCCCTTGCAATGCAATACCTTGTCGCAATTCTTTTCCAGCCGGCCAAGTCGACACGCTCCCCGGGGCGACATCAATCCGACGACATCCAAGCCACAACGGCGCCACACTCCCGCCGGAGTTTCCTCGCATCCAGCGCTCGGCGCGGGTCTGCCGACCCCGCCGAAAGCGTCGACCGGCGGCCGCCTAAGTGGCCAGAGCCCCGTAGGGCCGGCTGTGCCGGCCGGTTGCCGCACTCGCCGGCGCCAGCCACGTTTCGGCTCCGCACAGCCGGCCCTACTTCCACCCTTCCACCCTCCGGCCTCCGCCTTATAATGGGGCATCCGAGGGCAGCAAGTGGAGCCGTTTTTCAGATTTTTCCCGGAGCTAGCAGAATCATGCCTCTTGTCGTGGTCGGTTCGGTCGCGTTGGACAGTATCGTTACCCCGCACCAAACGCGAGACGACCTGCTGGGTGGTTCGGCCGTCTACTTTTCCTACGCGGCCAGCTACTTCACGCCGGTCCGGCTGGTGGGCGTGGTGGGCGACGACTGGCCCCAGGACCACACCCGCCTGCTCCAGGCCCGGGGGATCAACACGGACGGCCTGACGGTGACGCCCGGGGCAAAGACGTTTCGCTGGCGAGGGCGTTACTTCGAGAACATGAACGATCGGGAGACGCTCGATGTCCAGTTGAACGTGATGGAGACGTTCGATCCGGTTCTGCCCGAGCCGTGCCGCCGCTCGGCGTTCGTGTTTCTGGCCAACGGCTCGACCACGATCCAACTGAAGGTGCTCGAGCAGTGCAGCGGGGCCACCCTGGCCGTGGCCGACACGATGGACCTTTGGATCAACACGGAGCGCGACAAGCTGGAACAGCTATTGAAGAAGATCGACGGCCTGGTGCTCAACGACAGCGAGGCGAAACTGCTCACCGGCGACGACAACCTGGTGCGTGCCGGCCACAAGGTCCGCCAGATGGGTCCCCGCTTCGTGGTGGTGAAGAAAGGCGAGCATGGGGCGATGTTCTTCGGCCAGCACGAACTCTACGTTCTGCCCGCCTATCCCACGTCCCAGGTGGTCGACCCCACCGGGGCCGGTGACAGTTTTGCCGGGGCGATGATGGGTTACCTGGCCGAGCAGGGGAATTTCGAGCCGAAGACCCTCAAGCAAGCGATGGCCTATGGCACCTTGGTGGCCAGCTTCACGGTGGAGGATTTCAGTCTGGAGCGGCTAAAACGGCTCGATCGCGAGGACATCGAACGCCGCATGGAGGAATACCGCGGAATGCTGGCGTTTTAGGACCAATACCGTTGAATGAAGCCAACGCAGCGTTCGGCGACGGTGTGGCACGCGCACCGGGGCTGTGCCGCAAACGGTTGGACTTGCCATGAAACAACGTATCCGCACGTTCGTGGCCGTGGAGATCAGCCCGGCCGTTCGCCAGGCCGCCGCCGAGGTGGTGGGCGAATTGGCCACGGGGGCGGCCGACGTGAAATGGGTCGAGCCGGAGAACCTGCACCTCACGCTGAAGTTCCTCGGCGACGTCAACTCGCGGGAGATTCCCGATGTCTGCCGCAAGGTCCAGCAGGCGGCTGCCCCGCGGCAGCCGTTTCCGCTGGTGGTCCGGGGTGCGGGAGCATTCCCCAGCGTGGCCCGCCCTCGCACCATCTGGCTGGGCGTAAAGGAAGGGAGCGACGAAATCACCACCCTGACCGAACGCCTCGAATCGGCACTGGCCGAGTTGGGCTTTGGCCGCGAGTCGCGCCGCTTCCATCCCCACCTCACCCTGGGTCGTGTCCGCCGGGGCGGTCCGGGCTTGGCCGCATTGAGCGAGAATCTCCAGGCGCTGGCCGAGTGGGAGGTGGGCCGGTTCGCCGTCGACCAACTCGTGGTCTTCTCCAGCCAACTGAGCCGCTCCGGACCGATCCACGAGGCGTTGGCCCGAGCACCGCTGGGTGGGCGATAGCTCCCCTACCAGGGCCGGCGTAGCCGCAACAGGCACCTGTTCGGCGCGGGTCTCCTCTGTTCGGCGCGGGTCTCCTGACCCCGTCGTCGCGTGCCCCGGCACTCCGGCACGCCGCCACCCTCGCCTCCGGTGCCTGCGGCACCCCGATAGCAGAGCTATCGCGGCCATCCGCGGGTCCGCGACCCGGCCTACGGGCTTGGGAACCTGGTTAAAGCTATCGCGGCCACCCGGGGGGCCGGGAGACCCGAGCGCGCGGAGCATCGGTTCGATCTTGACGCCTGGGGCCGAAATCCGTACGGTTCCGGCTGTCCTGCGAGCGTTCGACCCGGCGTAGTGCATCGTTCGCGGGCAAAGCAGGTCGATGGCCAGAACGGGAATCGGTCCTGCCACTGCCCCAGCCGCGTCTTCTCTCGCCGAAAACCCTTGGTCCGCAGAGGGGAAACACCGATGAACAGCGCGTCCGACGATCATTCCCTCGGAGAGAAAGTCGAGCGAGTTCCGCTCTTGGACCTTCGGCGGCAACACACCCCGCTGGAGCGGGAGATTGCCGCGGCCCTGGCCCGAGTATGCCAGGGTGGCTGGTTCGTTCTGGGACCGGACGTGAAGCGTCTGGAAGAGAACCTGGCCCGATACTGCCGGGCCCGGCACGCCATCGGCTGTGCCTCGGGGAGCGACGCCTTGCTGTTGGCCCTGATGGCACTTGGCGTCGGTCCCGGCGACGAGGTGGTGCTCCCCAGTTTTACCTTTTTTGCCACGGCCAGCGCGGTGACGCGGCTGGGTGCGAAACCGGTGTTTGTGGATATCGACCCGGCCAGCTTCAATCTTGATCCGGCCGCGTTGGACCAGTGCATCACGCCGGCCACCAAGGCCGTGATTCCGGTCCACCTGTTCGGCCAGTGCGCCGAGATGGACGCGATCCTGGCGATCGCCCGCCGGGCCGGCGTGGCCGTGGTGGAAGACGCCGCCCAGGCAATCGGGGCGGAGTTCGACGGTCGTCGGGCGGGCTCGATGGGCGACGCCGGCTGCTTCAGCTTCTATCCCACCAAGAACCTGGGCGGTGCCGGCGACGCCGGTATGCTCACCGCCAACGACGACGAGTTGGCCGCCAAGCTCCGCCTGCTGCGGGTACACGGCATGGAACCCCGCTACTACCACGGGGTGGTCGGCATCAACAGCCGGCTGGACTCATTCCAGGCTGCCGTTCTCAATGTGAAGATGCCGCACCTGGACCGTTGGGCCCGGATGCGCCAGGCCAACGCCAGGCGATACAGCGAAATGTTTCGCCGCGCCGGACTGGACGGCACGTTGCGGCTGCCGCAGACGATGCCGCGACGCCGGCACGTCTGGAACCAGTACGTGATTCGTGTTCCCCAGGGGCGGCGCGACGCCTTGAGGACCTTTCTCACCGAGAGGAACGTGGGCACCGAAATCTACTATCCCCTGGGGCTGCACGAGCAGAAGTGCTTCGCCCATTTCGGCTACCGGCCGGGGGACCTGCCGGAAACGGATCGCGCCACGGCCGAGGTGCTGGCGCTACCCATCTTTCCGGAACTGACCGCCGACGAGCAATCCACCGTGGTGGCGCGGATCGCCGCATTCTTTGGCAAGCCCGCCGCCGCCGGCCACCCCTTGGCCGGCCCCAAGTTTCTCAAGCACCCCGCCGCCAAGGCCAGCGTGGAACGATCCGCGCATTAGTTGCCGTAGGGCCGGCTGTGCCGGCCGGCTGCCGAGTTCGCCGGCGCCAGCCACGTTTCGGCTCCGCACAGCCGGCCCTACGAGGCTTCGCATGACCGCAGGCGAAGCGGAGCTTCGCGCTGGGTGCGGTCCCAAGCTGGAGCTTGGGACCGAG
>CAYZWG010000275.1:4885-7547 GCA_964481605.1 uncultured Planctomycetaceae bacterium | reverse complement strand
CGCCCCGCTCGGCGCAGGTCTGCTGACCTCGCCGAAACCATCGCCCCGCTTTGCCGCAAATGAAACTCCTGGCCATCACCGACCTGCACGGCAGCCGCAAGTCGCTGAAAAAAATCCTTGCCCACGCCGGACCCGTCGACCTGGTTCTTCTCGGTGGCGACATCACGCATTTCGGCACGCCCGACGAGGCGGAGGAATTGATCGAGGCCGCCCGCCTGGCTTGCCCCGCCGTGCTGGCCGTCTCGGGCAACTGCGACTCGGCCGAGATCGAGTGTCGCCTGGACCGGCTGGGCGTATCGCTGCACGGTCGCGGGCGGGTCCACCAGGGCGTGGGCCTGCTGGGGCTGGCGGCCATGCCCCCCTGGCGCCGCGGCATGTACCAGTTTACCGAACCGCAGTTGGCCGAATTTCTGGCCGCCGGGTGGAGCGAACTGGCGGGGGCCGAGCCCCGGGTGGTGCTGTCCCATGCCCCACCCAAGGCGGAAAAGGTCGATCGCGTGCTGCTGGGGCGTCATGTGGGCAGCACGGCCCTGCGGGCGATGATCGACCAGCGACAGCCCGAGTTGGTCCTCTGCGGCCACGTCCACGAAGGCCGCGGCCTGGAGACCATGGGCCGCACCACGGTGGTCAATTGCGGTGCCGCCGCCCGCCGCTACTACGTGCTGGCAACCATCGCCTCGGCGGTGGAGGTGGAGCTTCAAAGGGCGTAGACTACGGTGACGAAGACTTGGCGTGGTGGGAGCGGGACGTTCATCCCGGATTTGTTCCGTGGGGGCGGCATTTACCCTGATTTCGCGGCTCGGCAGGAGCCTCGCCCTCCCAGTGCGCGGTGCCGGATCGCGATCCGGCCTACGGGTTACCGAAGGAGACATCTGCCGTGAAACGCATCCTGATTCCGTGCGGAATTGCCGTCTTGCTGTCTGCTTCTCCCCTGGCGGCCGACCACGGTGTCCACCGCCCCGACGCGCGGAAAGGGCAGGCCGTCGACACCCGGGGCAATCCCCGGCCCAGGGACGGCGGGGGGCCGTATCCTTGCAGCTTCCGCTTTGCCCCGGCCATCGGCCGCGAGCCGGGCGTGAGCCGGCGCGACCCCAGCGACGTGATTCTCGCCGACCACACCTATTACGTCTGGTATTCCAAGGTCGCCCGCAAGGACCGCCCCTGGAGCTATCCCAGCGGCTATTCGGCCGACGTCTTCTACGCCACCTCGCCCGACGGCAAGAACTGGACCGAAGAGGGGATCGCCGTGGGCAAGGGGGAAGCGGGCGCCTGGGATGAGCACGGAGTCTTCACTCCAAACATCCTCGCCGCCGACGGCCGCTACTGGCTCTTCTACACCGGTGTTGCCAAGCCTTTCGACGAAAACTCCAAGACGGCCATCGGCCTGGCCGTGGCCGACTCTCCCCGGGGGCCGTGGAGGAAGCTGGAAACCAATCCCGTGCTGCTTCCCAGCGACGATCCGCGGAACTTCGACAGCATGAGGGTCGACGACGCGGCGTTGATCGTCCGCGGCGGCCGTTTCTGGCTCTACTACAAGGGGCGCCGCCTGGAGCATACGCCGGGCGAGACGAAGATGGGCGTGGCCGTGGCCGAAAAGCCCCAGGGACCCTACGTGAAACAGCCGCCCGGCCCGCTCCATGCGGGCCACGAGGTGATGGTCTGGCCGCAGGGGTCGGGCGTGGCCTCGCTGGCCACGGCGGCCGGTCCGCGGAGGGTCTATTTCGCCGCCGACGGAATCCACTTTCAGCCGCGCAACCCGGTCTCTTCCGCCCCCGGGGCGCCGGGCTGCTTTCGCCGCGACGCCTTTCAGGAGAGCACCACGGCAGAGGGGATTTCCTGGGGCATCAGCCACGCCTCGCGGGCGGGCGACGTGTACCTGCTCCGTTTCGACTGCGTTTTCGTGCCCGGCTCCGGGAAGACCGGAAAATCGGCCGAATTGCAATCGCCTGCCGCCAAACGATAATGAAGGGGCTGCCACGATCCACGTCCCGAACCCTTACCGAGGGAGACATCTGCCGTGAAACGCATCCTCATTTTGTGCGGAATTGCCGTCTTGCTGTCTGCTTCCCCCCTGGCGGCCGACGAGGTCGCCCACGGCTGGCAGTCGCTCTTCAACGGAAAAACACTCCACGGTTGGAAGGCCAACGAAACGTACCCGGTGTGGACCGTCAAGGACAGGGCCATCGTGGGGCACGGCAAACGCTGCCACCTGTTTTACACGGAAGAAGAATTCAAGAACTTCGAGTTGAAGGTCGACGTGATGCTCGCGCCGGGCAGCAACTCCGGAATCTACTTCCACACCCAATACCTCGATAGCGGCTGGCCCAAGGCCGGCTACGAGGTTCAACTCAACAACACCCACGGCGATCCGGTGAAAACCGGAAGCCTCTACGGCGTGGTCAAGCTCTACGAGACCCCCGCCAAGGACAACGAGTGGTTCAACATGCACATCACCGTGCGGGGGCAGAACGTGGTGGTGCGGGTGAACGGGAAGATCGTTCTCGACTACACGGAACCGCGCGGCATCCAGGGCGACAGGAAGATCGGCAAAGGCTTGATCGCCTTCCAGCAGCACGATCCCAAGAGCCTGGTCCGCTTCCGCAACGTGATGCTGAAGAAATTGCCCGGCGATTGAAGCCGCTACGGTTGCGGGGGCAAGCCC
>CAYZWG010000275.1:0-4785 GCA_964481605.1 uncultured Planctomycetaceae bacterium | reverse complement strand
GCCCGCGGCCCTGCCGCCCAGCGTGGGGTTCGACAGCAGCCGCTGGCGCCACCGCTGCACCGATTGGCGGCGCTTCGCCGCCGTGTATTCCGGCCGGTAGAAAAAGCCCAGGCCCGTGATCCGGTTCAGATTCCAAAAGGCCAGCACCCGCACTGCCAAGGTGTCGTCGTCCAGCCACTCGACCAGCCGGGCCGCGTCGGCCGCGTCGAGTGTCGGCACGTCGTAGCGCCAGAGCATCTCGTAGAGGGCCAACCCGTCCGCACCGTAGTGGCGATTCATCGCCTGGCGAACCGCCGCCGCGTCGTCGGGCCCACGGGAGATGGCCCCCCGCAAGTGCTCGATCACGTCGGGCCATTCCGCCCGATAGTCAGCCACGTCCAACGCTCCCGCCATGGGTTCGAAATCGCCGATCCACCCCAGGCTGCGCATCGCCAGCCAGCGAACCTCTCTCTGGCGGTGCTCGGCCATTTCCCGCAACGCCAGCGGCCGCTGGGGGCTAAGCGCCCGCCGAAGGCTCTGCGACGCCCGCTGGTCCAGCGGGCTGCTGGTGTCGTGCTGAATCCAGGCGGGAATCTCGTCCAACGGACGCACGCCCGCCGGCTGTCCGGAAAGCGATAGCCGGGAGGGCGGAGCAAGCGATACGGACTCCCGTTGCCCGCCAGCCTGCCAAAAGGCCTTGCCGGAGATCACGTCCAGTTCGGCTTCCCGCTCCCCCGGATGCGTCTGCGGATCGCGATTGCCGTGGGCCAGGCGCCCCACCCGCAAGGCCACCAGCGTGGCCGAATCGGCCAGCGTGAGGACACCGCCCAGCGGCGCCATCTCCAGCCGCACCGAAACCTGCTGGACACCGTCCGCCGGACGCAACACGAGTTGGCCCGACTCGACGATCAGCCCGGCAACGCCCCCTTCATCCGGCCCCTCCAGGCGAAAGCGGCAGCCGTCGACCGGCTGCACCAGCAACTGCCCGGCCAGGCGGAGGACCGGTCGAAAGGTGGGCCAGCCGACCAGCACCTCGCCGGCAAACGCCGGCACCTCGGGCCCCAGCCGCCGCCACTGGCCCAACCCGCGATCGAGTTTCACCAGCGGCTCCTCCGTGGTCAGCAACTGGCCGACCGGCTCGGCCGGCACCAGGTTCTTCCCGGGGGGGGCGATTGGTGGCTGGGGCGCCGTGGGGAGAGGAATCGCCAGGGGAATCGGCACGGCGGGCACGGAAGGCACCGCCCGGACATCTTGGCCCGGTGCCATCTCCTTCGGCACGACCGTCACCGCCACCTCGTTCGACGTCCCGGGCAGGCCCGCAGGGACCGGTAGCTCGGGCTCGGCAGCGGTGGCAGGTACGGTGGGTCCTGCGGATTGCGGCTGGGCGGCGATCGCCGCCGTGGCCCCGGTCCGTTCGCTCTGGCCGACCGGCTGCCGCGGTGCGGCCTGGGGTGGCTCCAAGATCAGCCCGGTGTCGTTCTGCCCCGGTTCCGGACCGCCGAACAACGCGTCCAGCGGCAGGCGGTCGGTCGCCGCCAGGTAGCCGACCACAACCACCAGCACGGTCGCCGCGGCGACCGCCACCGACGCGAGCCGCCGGCGGCGGGACTTGCGGAGGTACTCCGGGACGGACGGCTTGGGATGGGCCACGCCCGGCTCGATATCCGTATCCAGACGCAGGTCGCCCAGCACCTCGGCAACCGAGCCGTTCTCCAGCGGCAACCGCCGGCTGACCGCTTCGGGCAGGTGGTACATCCGCACTCGACTTTCCGGGTTCACCTCGGCCGGCTCGCCCAGCACCAAGGTGAGAATCTGGTGGCACGCCGCCACCTCGGCCAGGTGGACATCGGAGTCGAGGCAAACCTTCTCGAAATCGGGCACCCGATCGTCGGCCAACGTGTTGTCCAGGTATTCGGCCACCGTATTCGGATCCAAACCGTGCTTGCGATCCATCAATTCGGGCGCCCCCAGCCGCAGCCGCCGCATACCGTCGCGAATGCGGTGCAACAGGCTGCTCGCCTGCTCACTTTCCTCGATCCGGCTGCCGATCTCCTGCCGGTCGTCCGGGTCCAGCAGGTTGTCCATGTAGGCCAACATGTTGCGCAGGGTCAAACGCATAAAAGTCAATCCTCGATGCCTTTGCCCCCCAAGAAAGAGGGGGCAGGGAAACAACTCCGCCCAGGCCACACCGGCGTGGACTCTACCGGTATATGTGGGGTCCGGGGCCGAAATCCGTGCAAGAAACCGGGAGGAATTCCGCGCCGGCGGCATTTGTTTCGCTCAGGGCGAGGCCGGGATGAATTACGGTGAGTTCCCCGGCCGGGGCTCCACGTTCCGGTTGAGCCAGTCGATCAACTGCCGCAGCCGGCCGAAGTCGTAGCGATTGAAATGGAAGATCAAGCGGGGAAGCTTGGCCAACTCGGGCTCGTCCTTTTCTCCCGATAGCGGGCCGCCGATGCGAAACCGGCCCCGCACAAGAATCTCGCCGAAACGGTCGTTGATCTGCTCGACGCACTCCGGGCTGGGCCGCCGGGTCAACCGGAACACCAGCTTATCGCGGACGTAACGCATGCCGTGATAGACACGGAAGAACCCCAACACCTCCTCGATCGCCTCGTCCACGTCGTCGGTCAGTTTCAAAAGCGAGAGGTCTTGCGGCTCGATCATCCCCCGCCTGAGCAGGTGCTCCTCGATGAACTGGTGAAACGACCGCCAGTAGGTCCCGCCCGGCTGGTCGAGAAAGACCACCGGCACCATGTCCCGCTTGCCGGTTTGTAACAGGGTCAACACCTCGAGTCCTTCGTCGAGCGTGCCGAAACCGCCGGGAAGAAGACAAATCGCGTTGCTCTCCTTGACAAACATCAGCTTGCGGGTGAAGAAATATTTCATGTGGACTAGCTTGGAGTCGCCGGCGACGACGGTGTTGGTCGTCTGCTCGAAGGGGAGCATGATGTTCAGGCCCATCGAGTTCTCCCGCCCGGCGCCCAGGTGGCCCGCCGCCATGATCCCGCCGCCGGCCCCGGTGACCACCAGCCAGTCGTGCTCCGCCATGGCCAGGCCGAACCGCCGTGCTTGCTCGAAGCAAGGATCTCCCTCGGGCGTTCGCGAGGAACCGAACATGGCCACCTTGCGGCGCGAGCGGTAGGGGCCGAAAACCTTGAAGGCGTAGCGCAGCTCGCGGAGCGCGCGGCTGAGAATCTTCAGGTCGCCCCGGCTGGTGTGGTCCCGGGCCAGCCCGTCGGCCGACTCGTGGATTCTCGCGATCAGGTCGGCCGTGTGCCGGCCGGGTGGACGCTGTCCGGTCGGCTCCGCGGCGGGACGTGTCGCCGCGGGGTCGGTCGGGCCCGCCGTGGCCGGCTGGGGGCGCCCAGACCGGGAGTCCGCTGCATCGGGCAGCTTGTCGCTGCGAGAATCGTTCACCAGAAAAACCCCTGCTGGCGTCCAGTGGTCGACACGTCAACTCGTTCTGTTATTGTAGATCGGCATTCGGTGCGGGTCGCGGTGGTCAAAGGCCAGCGGAAGCAGTTCGCCTGTAGGGCCGGCTGTGCCGGCCGGTTGCCGGGTTTCGTATTTCGGCCGGCACAGCCGGCCCTACCTGCCTTACTCGGCGGGGTCGGGAGACCCGCGCCGAGTAAGGCAGGTAGGGTCTGGGAGCCCCACTCCGACGCCGCGCCCTCCCTGTGTGGAGGTTGACCCCCCTCCAGGATGACTTGTCCCGATCGTTTCGTCCCCATAGACTATGGGGTGCCATGAGTGTTGTCATCAGGGAACACGACGTCACGATCATCGAGGTGGGACCGAGCTACGACTCCTTCGACGATCGGTCCCTGGATCGGCTGGCCGAGATTCTCTTGAAGCAGGCCGCGGAGGCCGACCCACCCCGCTTGGTGCTCGATCTCTCGGAGACGAAATTCATCGGCTCGCGATTCATCGGGCTGCTGGTCCGCTCGTGGAAACGGGTGCGGGACCGGCAGGGGCGGATGGTGCTGTGCTCGCTTCAGCCGTTCTGCCGCGAGGCGCTGGAGAACACACGACTGTTGAACACGCTCTGGACAACCCATCCCACGCGGGCCGAGGCGCTTCAGGCGCTCAGTTCGAGCGAGTCGGAGTCGCCCTAGCCGGGCGGGTGGCCGGCGTTCGGCGCGGGTCTCCCGACCCCGCCGAAAGCGCCGAGGGCACGGCACGAGCCTCGCCCCGGCGGACAGTCTCAGGCGGGCGGCCGGCGGTAATGCTGGTAAGCGAGGATGACTTCGTAGAGATCCATGGAGATGGTAATCTCGTCGTGTGCGAAGTCGCGTAGCCAGGTCCGCCTCGCCTCCACTGCGTCGGCCAGCAGCGGCAGGACCTCGCCCAGGGCCACGGTGACGGTTTGCCGTGTCGTGTCCGTGCCGGGGACACCGACCGCACTCTCTCCAGGTCCGTGATAGATTCGCAGGGGCACGCTGCTCATAAAGCGGTCCTTCTTCGTGGCCAGTCGATTTCCCCTTGTCTGGGTCCGGCAAAGCGTGCGGCCCAGACTCGACGCGGTGCCTCCCTGGTTTGCCTCCTAGGTTATCGGCAGATCGTGTTGTAGGGGTTTGAAGAATTCCGCGGAAAATTCCGTTTTTTTCCGCCCGTGGTCCTGCACCGGTTCTCATCGCGGCAATGATCTTGCGTTGATTGCCGAATGATCCGCGAGCGGCGATTCGGCACAAGGTGCGGGAACGGACCTTTTTTGGAAGGTCGCGACCTGGCCTTCGGGCTTGAAAAACTGGCTGTTCCGTTTCCGGGTGCAAACGGCGGACCTTTTGAAAGTAACCCGAAGCG
>CAYZWG010000274.1:6059-7579 GCA_964481605.1 uncultured Planctomycetaceae bacterium | reverse complement strand
TCCGGCTTCTTCAGGGTCACTTTCCCGCCTTGCACCTCGACCAACTCGGCCTGGATCGAATACTTGCCCGTGGCGTCCGTCCAGGTGCGCGCCTGGCCGCAGCAGACCAAGGCCAAGGTCGCCACGATCGCGGCGGCCGCAATCAAGCGTTTCCCGGAGTTCATCACGTTTCTCCTTGCTTCAAATCGTGTTGGCACACAAACACCCACGTACGTGTTGCTCCCGCCGGTTTCACTCACTTCGTTTTCGTCTCCCGCCGTGAAGAGCCTGGCGTGCCGAAACACTCATCCCACCCAGTCGCCCCAATCCGCTTCCAGGTTGTCGAAACGGCCGATGCGCTTCAATTGACGCAGCAGTTCGGCCGGGCTCTGAAAGCGGTCTTCCGGCCGCTTGGCCAGCATCTTCAACACGGCGTCCTGGAACAGGTCGTTGATCGCAAGCTGGTACTGCTTGGGCTTGGGCGGGGTCGCCTGGCGCACCATGCGGACCAACGCCGGCAGCGACCGGCTCTCGAACGGCGCATGGCCGGTCAGCAGGGCGTAGAGCGTCGCTCCCAAACCGTAGATGTCCGAGCGATGATCCACCTCGGCCTGGCCCCGCGTCCGTTCGGGCGACATGTAGGCCACCTCGCCCACCAGTTGGCCGGGCTGCGTCACTTGCCGGGCCAGCGTCCCTTCCAAGGCCTTGGCCAGGATCAGATTGCCCAGCAGACAGACCTTGTCCTCGTGGCGGCGGAGGATATTGGCCGGCGTGACGTTGCGGTGGATGATTTTCCGCTGGTGGGCCTCGTCCAGCGCTCGGCCGATGTGCACGGCCACGCGGTAGGATTCGCGCCAATCGAGCATTCCCTCGATGCCGATCCGCTTGATTACTTCCGTCATGCTCTCGCCGTCGACGTACTCCATCGCCGCCCAACAATAGGGCCCGGTCTTGCCCGCGTTGTACAGTTGCACGATGTTCGCATGACGCACCGGCAGCATGGTCTTCATGGCCCGCACAAAGCGATCCTTCTGTTCCTCGCTGTGCGTGGGGTCGGGCGTGAGCACCTTGACGGCCGCCGCGCGGTCCTTCTCGGCATCGAGTGCCTTGAAGACCATGCCCGAGGGCCCGGAGGAAATGATTTTGTCCAAGCGATAGCAGCCCAGGGTACGGCCGACCAGGCCTTCCAGGGGCGTGGTGCGAGGCTGGGGTTTGGGCCGGCCAAAGGCCTGCTGGCCGTCCAGCGTGGTGGCTTCCAGGGGGCTGTCGAGTTGGTAGCGGATGCGGGTATCGCCGGTCTGGAAGACGTCGCCCGGCCGCAGTTCCCGCTCGGTGATCGGCTGCCCATCGACCAGCGTTCCGCCCGCTCCGCCACTGTCGACCAGCACCGCCTTGCCGCCGTCGATGAACAGCCGGCAGTGGACCCGCGACATGTGCGGATCGTTGATCCGCGTGTCGCTGGTCTGTCCGCGTCCGATGACCAGCGTCTGGCCGTCTTCCAGGGAAAAGGTCCGGCCCGCGTCGGAGCCGGCAATCACCAC
>CAYZWG010000274.1:0-5959 GCA_964481605.1 uncultured Planctomycetaceae bacterium | reverse complement strand
TCTGGCCGTCTTCCAGGGAAAAGGTCCGGCCCGCGTCGGAGCCGGCAATCACCACGAGCTGACGTTGCATGGTTTTCTCCTTTTGACAAATAGAGGGTATCAGTCAAGTTGCCGGTAGAAGTCACTCGGCTGCGGCAGAATGTCGTTGCAGGGCCTCGTCGAATTTCTCCTTGTGCTCCGCCGGGACGAGGAGGGCTCGCTGGCGGAAAAGCGGGAATCGGCTTTCGTACTGGATCATCAACGTCAGGCCGTCCTGGCCGTCCCAGCCGTACGACTTGATGGAGTTCCAGCAGAGGAGGCTTCCAGCGGACCAGATGCCGTTTTGGCGCAGTTGTAAACCACACCTTCGGCGCAGTTGAAAGCCGGAAGGCAACAAATCGTCAATCGCGAACAAATCGTCGATCGCGAACAGGGTAAAGGCGAGGCACATGAAAGCCGCGGCAACGGGCTCGTTCACTTTTCCATGAACCCAACCGACAACGACCCATGTGCCGTTCGCGATCGCCAAAGCTCCAGAAAGCACGCCCAGAACCAGCCCAGTCCCGGTGGTGACTTTGCGGGCGGGGGATCGACAATCGACAAGGACCGGACGCGAGGCTCTCCGCGCGCACAAACAGCGTGCGAGGAACACGAGCCAGATTGCAGCCAGAATCGCCGAAGCGAAGACCAAGGAGATGCCCCACGGCAGACGAAAAGCCAGCTTCAACAAACAGACGGCGCCAAGAATGACGACGATGAACGCGGCCGATGCGATCAACGCATTTCTCCGCCCCAGCCGCTTGCCGGCGTCACTCGATCTACTTCCCATGTCAATACTCCGCATGTTTGTCAATTCGGATTAGGCACTCTGGCGACAGGTCACGCCACTCGCCGCTGATGCCACTTTCTCGAGAGCTCAGGTCTGCCTATACACCATTGGCGACCACCTTGATTCCGAGACCTTGCGATCGGACCCGTCGGCCGAATCGCGAGAGCCAGCCCCAGCCGTGGTTTTCACTCCTGTTCGCTTTTGACAGGCGACGGCTTCTCGAGCGCTGCGATCCGGTTTTCCAATCGGTGGAGCAGAACGCCGTTGACAAAGGCGAACACGCCCATCAGGAAAAAGGTCACATCGACCAAGCGGGGTGCATGTGGACCAAACATCGTAGCTGCGGACAAAATAAGAAATATCAGAGCGAGCCCTCCCATACTGCACCACGATGTTGGATAGGATTTCATGAGGTTTCTCCTTGCATCAAAGGGTTTCGGAAAAAGTTGACCTCATGGCGGCATGGACCCGCGGTGCCGACTCATTCGGTGGCGGGACTGTAGCTTCGCAACAGTTCATCGAGCTTCTCTTTATGCTCCGCCGGGACGAGGATGGCGCGCTGGCGGAAAAGCGGAAAGCGGCTGTCGTAGTCGATCATCAACGTCAGGCCGTCTTCGCCCTCCCAGCGGTACGACTTGATACGGTCCCATCTTGCAAGGTCACAACTGATCCAGATACCGTTGCCACGAAGCTCGAGATGACCGAAGTACGTCGGAGCCATCACCATCGCAAGACATACGAAAGCGGCTAGGTTGGCCAAATCTGAAACAAGCCATCCGTTCCCTCGTGCGCTGGCGTCCTGCTGCAGATCCGCGACCAGTGGGCCCGCCCCCCAAATGCCGAAAACGACGAGGGCGGCGATCCATAACACGCCCCACGAACGCGGCTGGCGCCTGTAGACGCCGCAGTCCAAAAGGACTGGACCAGCACCCCTGCGCGCGACGAACGACCAAGGCACCGCCACAATCAACAACCCCCCGACAAAGGCGACGACGAACCAGTCCAAGGCGTGAAAGAAGGTCATGCCGACAGCCTGTGTCAGATACCCAACCGCGCCAAGCATGACGACGGCGACCACGACCAACGCGATCACCGCGTTTCTCCGCCCCAGCCGCTTCATGGCGTCACTCATTTGTCTGGCCATTTTTCGTCTCCTGGAAATTGTGAAGTTGTCACCGTACCCTACGCCTACGTTCGATACCCGTGGCCGAGCCAGGAAGGCCAAGTAGAACCGTCAGTACGAGTCCTTGTGTCGCTCTGTTGCTCGCTGCTATTTCGTCCCGTCTTGCTCTCGTTTCTTCTTCGTCTCTTGCACCGCCGACGCCGGCTGGGGAATCGCCTCGGGATCGTCCTTCCCCTCGGTCTTCTGGCTCTCCACGGTCATCGCCACGCAGAACGGCGCGGCGTCGGTGTTCTCCGAACCAAAGTCCATGCTGACGATCTTCTTGTCCGGATTGGGGTTCTCCCACGTGGTGAGGTAGAGCCGGAGCGTGCGCCCGCCCTTGCTTGCGACGGGATTACTGCCCGTCCAGACGACGCGTCCTCGCGAGACCGGCTTCCAGTCATCCACGTTCCACCAGTTGCGCACGTCCTGCCCGTAGACGATGGGGATCGTTTCCACGGAATCGTCTTCGTAGTGGACGGTGTACTGCCCGAGCCGCGTGCCGTCCTCGGCGGTGTAGTTTGCGGCATGGAGCAGATGCAGCTTGTCGCATTTCTTTCCGACGCGAATTCCCCCCACCGTCTTGGGGAAGTCCGGGTCATGAACGCCGGCCAGTTGGATCAGCCCGCCGGCGATCTGAAAGGGGATGCCGCCAAAAGTCTGCGGGCCGCGCGGCAGGTAGGCCAGGTTGTTATCCAGGCTGTCCAGACCAGGGTTGAGCGTCAGCAGGCCGTTGGCCTTGCCACTGAGGTCGACGTAACTGAACCCGTCCGGTGGCCCCGCCGGTTGTGGTCGGGCGGGCGGCGGCGGCTTCAGATGCGGCTGCCGATCGACAGCAGCGAGTAACCTGCGAGGCACCCCCGGCGCGATATCCCAGATGCGCATCGTCTGGTCGCGCCCGGCGGTCGCGAAACTCGTTCCGGACGCCGCCAGCGCCAACTGCTCGACGCCGCCGGCGTGGCCGTACATGCGCGCCAGTTCCTGCCCGGTGCGGACATCCCAGAGCCTGAGCGTCTGGTCCAAGCTGGCGCTGAGCAGCGTTTTTCCATCGGGCAAGAAAGCCAAGCCGGTGATCTTGTCGAAATGGCCGGACAACGTTGCCACTGCCTTCACTCGTCCGGGAGCAACATCCCAGACCATGATTTGCGGATCGAGGCGTCCGCCGGCGGCGGCAATCAACTTCCCATCCGGCGAAATGGCCAGCCTCTCGACGGGCCACGGATGACCAAACCGTGTCCCCAGTTCGCGGCCGGTGGCCAGGTCCCACAGCCGAACGGTTCCGTCCCAGTCTCCACTGGCCAGCGTCTTGCCGTCGGGGGTAAACGCCACGCAGGCGACCAGGCTGTCGTGGCCTTTCAAGGTCGCCAGCTTTTCGGCCGTGTCGGCGTCCCAAAGCACGATGGTGTGGTCGGCGCCGAGGGTGGCCAAGGTTCGGCCGTCGGGCGAGAAGGCCAGATCGCCGGTCGCTTGCTCGCTCTCCCCGTGCTGGAGCACGGCGCCCGGTTTTCCGCCGGCCGCATCCCAAAGCGCCACGCTTCCGTCCTTGCTCGCCGTGGCCAGGGACCGGCCGTCGGGCGCGAAAGTGATCGAGACAGCCGATTTGCTGTCGTCTCCGAGCCTCGCGCGAACCTGACTTGACCGCACGTCCCAAATCGCTGCTTCTTCATCGACCTGGCACATAGCCACCGTGGTGCCGTCCGGCGAGCAGGCCAGCGCCGTCACGTCGGCGGAGGTTGGAATCGCAACTCGCTCGATGAACGGGCTTTGAGCAACAACGTCGTGTTCCGAGGCGGCCTGCCAGAGCTTGATCTTGCCGTCCCAGTCGGCCGAGGCCAGGATTCTTCCGTCCGGCGAAAACGCGACTCCCCCGACTCGCGATTGGTGGTACTTGAACGTCGTCCTCAACTCACCGGTTTTCACGTTCCACAGTTTCACGGTCCGGTCGGCACTTCCCGTTGCCAGTGTCTGCCCGTCGGGCGAAAAGGCCACTCCGGCGATACCCGAACCGTGGGCCCGAGATGAAGTTCTCAGGCGGCCCGTGGCCATGTCGAACAAGGCGAGCGTGCCGTTCTGGCCTCCGACCGCCAAGAGCGATCCGTCCGGGGAAAACTGCAGCCAGTAAGCGCTGGTGCCGTGCCCCTTCAGTGTGCCGGTTACCTGGCCTGTAGCCAGATCGCAGAGTTGGATCTGCAACGTATAGCCCCCGAAAGCCAGCGATTGGCCGTCCGGCGAGATGGCCAGGGCCAGGAAGGAACCCGTGTCTCCTCGGATCGTCCGCCGCAGTTGGCCGTTGGCCGCATCCCACAGCTTCACGGTTCCATCTTCGCTCGCCGAGGCCAAGGTTTCCCCCTCCGGCGTAAACGCCACCGCTCGCACGGGACGTGTGTGACCTTCCAGCGTCCTTAGGAGTTGTCCCGCGCTGGGGGCCCAAAGCCTGATCGTCTTATCCGCCATTCCCGTAGCCAGGATTTTGCCGTCCGGCGAGAAGGCGGCGGAGAGAACGTTGCAACGCGGATCGCCCCCGGAGCCGTCGAGCGACGCTTTCAACTTCCTCGCCGCGACATCCCAGAACTCCAACCGACCGTGCCATCCGCCCGTGATCAACGTTCGGCCATCGGGCGCAAAGGCAACGGCGTTCAGCCCTTGCGCATGCCCTTCCAGAGCCCTCTCCGAAGCCATTCGGCTCAAGTCCCACGACTTCACGATCCCGTCCGAGCTTCCCGAAGCGAGGTTGCTTCCCGCATTGTAGAACGCCACGCCGACGACCGGGCTCGAGTGTCCCTTGAGCGTTAAGGCCAATTGACCCGTGGCAACGTCCCAGACCTTGACCGTGTTGTCGTAGCTTCCGGACGCCAGCGTTTTCCCGTCAGGAGAGAACTCCAACGAAGTTACCGACTCGGCATGTCCGCGCGGAATCTTTCGCGACTGGCCGGTGGTCAGGTCCCACCACCCGATCGACCCTTCGCTGCAGCCGTAGGCCAGCATGGCGCCGTCGGGCGAATAGGCCAGGGCTGGCACGCTCCGTCTGCCCCCCAGGCGGAATTCTCGCGACTCTTGTCCAGTGTCGACATCCCAGAGCCGCACGCTGGTATCCGCACCTCCCGAGGCCAACGTCTTTCCGTCGGGCGAAAACGCCAGACCCCTACTCCAGGCACGGTGGCCGGTCAACGTGGCCTTTTGCTCGCCCGTCTGCACATCCCAAACCCGCACGATGCCGTTCGGGCCCGTTGCAGCAACCATCTTTCCGTCCGGAGAGCGTGTCGCATGGAGCAGCTTGCCGTGGCTGGCGAGTGTTCGCTCGAGTATGCTCGTCCGCACGTCCCACAGCTTGATCGTGCCATCGGCACCGGCGGAGACAAGCGTGCGGCCATCCGGACCGAATGAGAGGCTGTTGACCATGGTCTGGCCGTGTCCCGAGAGGATCGACGTGACTCTGCCCGAAACCCGATCTCGCAGACGGATCGTTTCCCAGCCGGCGCATGCCAGCGTCCTGCCGTCCGGAGAGAGGACTACCGCATCGACTGACTGGCTGTCCTGAATGGCTCGGTCATACCCGTGGCACCATCGCCACCAGTAATACCAGCCGAAATCGCGTAGGTCTTCTTCGTCCGCGCGAGGCCGGTGGCGGTTCAACAGCGCGGCGATTTTTCCCACATTGGCTTCTTCCCAAAACTGGCCCACCGCGATCATGTCCGATACGTAGAGCTGGTGCCGCGTCTGCCGGCGGGCCTCCTCGGCGTCGTCCCGTGCCAGCTCGGCAGTCTGCCGTGCCTTGGCCTCGGCGGTGGCGCTGCGCATCGCCCGGTCGGCTTCGCGATCCGCCCGATGTCTGGCTGTCGTTTCCCGGGCGGCCAGTATCGCCTGACGAACGGCCACCCAGGGCCCGGCCACGGCCAGCAGCAAGAGCAACAAGCTCACCGCTCCGCTCAACGTGGCCACCACCGGCTTGCGCTTGCACCAGCGCCACGCCCGCGCGGCCGTTCCCACCG
>CAYZWG010000273.1:6311-7590 GCA_964481605.1 uncultured Planctomycetaceae bacterium | reverse complement strand
CCGTGTCGGTGCGCTTCTTGCACTTGACCGTGACCACCAGCGGCAGGTTGTGCAGATCGGTCGAGTCGTTGGGAGCCATTACGCCCACGGCCCGGCAGATGGCCGACAATTCGCCCCGGGCGATCTTCACGGCCTGGGCGTTGGGGTTGTCCAGGTTGAGCCGGGCCCACAGTTGCCGGCCCTTGTGCTCACCCTCCAACACCTGGAACGTCAGCTCCAGGTACTGGCCCGTGCCCGATTTTGTCGGCTTCATCTGCGAGTCGGTGATCGCGGCCAGGTACTTGCCGGCCGGGATCGGATCGAACGTGGTGGACGGTTCCACCTGGTTGGCGTCGAAGCCGCTGAGACTAACCATTCTGCTTCTCTCCTTCGGTCGAGGGGGGGTTGGTGTGATTCATGTTGCCGCTGATCGCTGCCATCACCGCCGGCCATGAGAGCGGCAGCTCGGCCGGCAGGCTGTAGCGGTTTTTGGCGATGCACGCGGGCCCGCCGATCGAGCGGAGAATCCGCTCGCCGCCGTCGCGGCCCTGTCCGGCGGCGATCGTGCGGGAGCGGTGGAAGCTGCCCTCCTCGGTGCGGGTGATGATCTTGCGGGTGGCAAAAAGCACCGCGTCGCACCATTCGGCCACCAGCGCCGAGGCGTGCTTGTTGAGCCGGGGCGAATAGCGGTCGTAGCTCGGCGCCTCGGGGTCCTCGAACTTCTCCACCTTGGCGTGGGCCACGAGCATGACCATCATTCCCCGGTCGTCCCGCAACGCGGCCAACCGGTCGAGGATCTTGCGCCAAAGCGAAAGGGCATGGATGTAGCCCTTGGCGTAGCCGCCGTCGACCTTTTCGATGGAAGCCACCCCGTAGGCCTTGCAGAGCCGGTCCCAGATGATCCGCTCGAGCCAGTCGAGCGAGTCGACGACGACCGTCTGGTAGGGGTGGTCCTCGGCGTGCAGCTCGGTCAGGGCGCTGTCGACATCTTCAAGCGACCCGGCCAGCGGAAACTTGTGGCAGTCGATTTCGCCCAGGCCGTCTTCCGTCTGGATGAAGATCGGCCTGGGTGCGGCGGCGGCCAGCGTCGATTTGCCGATCCCCTCGGTGCCGTAGACCAACAGCCGCGGCGGCATGCGGCTCTTGCCGGTTTGAATCCGGGATAACAGTCCCATCTATGTACTCCTCTGGTGGTTGGTGGTTGAGTCCGCCGGGACGAGCGGGCAGCGGGGGCAGCGATCCTTTTGGCTTGATGCCTACCCCCAACGTGCCCGCTCCGTCGCCGGCGGTCAGATGGAGT
>CAYZWG010000273.1:0-6211 GCA_964481605.1 uncultured Planctomycetaceae bacterium | reverse complement strand
GTAGTCCTGAAGGCCGGCCGCTTGAAAAGCCTTGCGGAGCTTGCCCAGGCGATGGACCAGCGTGCTTCTGGCCACTCCCTGTTGCCGCGCAACCGCCGTGACCGAGCCATGCTGGAGTTGACGGCAGAGAGCCTGAGCTTCGGCCGGCAGGCCCGCCAGGACGCTGGCCAGGTCGAATTCGAATTCCCGTTGCTGCTGGGCGCTGCGATCGACTCGGCCAAGGTGTGACGGCAACTGGCCAAGATGCACTTGGCTGGCCAGTTCGGTCGGTCGGCAATCCTCGTCCCTGATCGCCACGTTGAGCGAAAGGGTGGTTTGGCCGCCGCCTCGCCGCTCCGACATCCGGATTCGCCGCAGCGAGATGGCCGTTCGCTGCACCACGGTCCGGACAAACGTGGACCATCTGGCCCGCCGGGGATCGAAGCCCGCCCGTCGTTCGACCAGCGTGAGCGTCATTTCCTGGACCAGGTCTTCAAAGTCCGACCGGGAGAAGACCTGCTGGTCGATCAGCCGTCGGGCCGTTTGCCGAATGAGTTTCGTCGTGAAGCGGTCCGTCACATCCGCTGCGTAGGTTGCTACCATGTGGGTTTCTCTCCTCGTGTCCAAGTGCCCGGCAGGTGGACAACACCGGAGAAGCATGGCACAACAAAAGCGGAGACGAATCGTGTGCGCTGCCGATCACGGCGTCGCCCACAATCGCCTCCGCTTTGCGTTCAGCAGATTGTCTGGCTTCGTGTCGTAGATAAACTGGGGAAGTTGGTTGACCGTCTATCGGTGGTTGCATCGCCAACGATCGGTCGCTTGGGGCTCACGCCCTGGGAATCCGGGCTTCCGCCGGCAGCCCCCGGCCGGTTGACCATGCAAGCGTCACGGCGTGGCCGGTTCCTCCAGGCTCATGCAAAAGGGAAGCCCGGCCTTGATTTCCAGCACCTTGATGGTGCCGCTCTGCAGCCTGTCCAGGTGGTCGAGCAACTTGACAACCTGCTTCTTCAGGACAAAATCCTCCCCTCGAATCTCCCGGCGGGAATCCTCCTCTCCGCTGAATTTCACGTCGCGGATGATCCGAGGCGGGGGAGACAGGACCGGATCGCCGCTGCGAACATCGAGATTCAAAATGCGCCCGTAGTGCGCCTGTTGCATCATCTTCAGCAAGCGGCGGCGGGCCGGCGTAATCGATCGCTGGGTGGTTTGGGGCATGGGCTATCTCTGGAATTGCTTCAACTCGTCCGTTTTGTTGTCCCGCTATGGATTCAACTTACGCAAAACGCAGCCGAACTGTCGAAACGAACTTTTCGAGATTCGCGTATCTCCTTGCGCCGCAAGGTCTGCCGTTGGGAAAAAAGTTCTCGCCGACGGTTGCCGGTTGCCAGCCTTCTGCGAGGTTCCATCCTGGGTGTTCCTTTCCCGGCTCACACCGCGCATACCGCGACCTGACAACCGTTCGGGAGGACGGTGAGAAACGCAACAAATGCCGGGAAGAAAACGGAACCGGGGACAACGTTCGCCAGCGGTGCCGGCCCGACGTCGGCTAGGGAATCACTGGCGATTGGGGACAACGGAGCCAACACGCCCGCCGTCCGCGGACTCTCCTTCTGGGAAGAAGAGCCCCTGGCACTGCTTCGCCTTGCGGCGCACGACCACGACTATCCCCAAGACATCCCGGTCCGTGCCGGGGCCAACCACAATCGGTCGACATCTCGTGTTGTCGGGTCGCAACTTGATCGTCGATTCGTCAAGGTATAGCCACTCGATCGTCACCTCCTTGTCGGTCCATTGCTCATACGGGTTTCCTGCGGAATCTACGCTGGCTCCATGCCGGCGCACAGCAGCATGAACGTGTTGGAATATAAACGAATTCGTGTCCAAAACAAGGAGGTGTCCAAAAACTTTTTCAGGCCGCGCAACTCGTTTCAGACAAGCACGTTGCCACAACCGAGGCGTCCATCTGGCGACGCGAAAAAGAAGATTTTTTCGGGGACGATTTTCGACACCCCGGCCTGGCTTTGCGTAAGTTAACCCATAGCGGGCGCGGCCGGCTGGCCGGCTCAATCTGCCGCGCGGCAGGCGGGCCGCCACGCCACGGTCGCGGCCACTTCTCGCCCGCAGCGCTTCGCGGCGTCGCGACCCAGGGTCCATCGAAGCCACGTGGCTGCCACCAGGACGACAAAACATGCCTGAATCCACGGATGTTTGCCAGCCTCCCACCCAAGCGTTGTCCACCCCCCTGCTGCTGACCGCCCCCGAAGCGGCCGCCCTGTGCAGCATTTCGCTCCGCACCTGGCGAAGTTGGGACACCGCCGGCCGGATCCCGCGTGCGGTACGCATCGGACGGTCCACGTTCTGGCGATCCGCGGAGCTGCGTGCCTGGGTCGCCGCCGGCTGCCCGGATCGAGAGATCTGGGAAACTCGGCAAGGATGACCTCCGCACGCGCCATTGGGGAGTATTCCGCCGAGGGTCGCCGACTCCTTGCCTTGCAATTTCGGGAGACTGAGGGACACTGTGCCCACGGTTAGGGTGTTCACACTGTGTCCCGATGAACAAAGGAGAACTTGGCATGGCGAGTCTCTACAAGAAACCGGTGATTCTGACCGACCCTGCGACCGGCGAAAAGGTGAAGGCGAAGTCGAAGAAGTGGTGGGGCCGCTACACCGATGCCATCGGCCGCGAGAAACGCGTGCCCTTGGCCACCGACAAGCGGGCCGCCCAGGTGATGCTTAACGAGATCGTCAATCGGATCGAGCGCGAGCAGGCGGGCTTGGCCGATCCGTTCGAGGAACACGCCAGGCGGCCGCTCTCCGAACACATCGACGCGTACGAGGCCCACCTTCAGTACAAGGGCAACTCGGAGCAGTACATCTGCGAGGTGCCGCGCAAAATCCGCCGGATCGCCAGGCAATGCCGCTGGTCGCGGATCGCCGACATTTCGGCCGGCGACCTGCAGCGATTCCTGGCCGACCTCCGCCAGAAGGGGCTGAGTGTGCAGACCAGCAACCACTACCTTCGGGCGGCAAAACAACTCTCGCGCTGGCTGGTTCGCGACCGCCGGGCACACGACGATCCGCTGCTGCACCTGTCGAAGATGAACGTCCAGGTCGACCGACGCCACGACCGCCGGGCACTCTCACCGGAGGAGTTCGGCCGACTCGTCGAGGCCGCCGAGCAGGGCCGGCGAATCCTCCGCATCCCCGGGGCGGATCGGGCCATGATGTACATCCTCTCGGCGTGGACCGGCTACCGCAAGAGCGAGATCGGCAGCCTGACGAAGCGGTCCTTTCAGCTTGAGGGCAGCCCGGCCACGGTAACGGTCCAGGCCGGCTACAGCAAGCGGCGGCGGGAGGACACGCAGGTCTTGCACCCGGAGTTGGCGGACCGCCTGCGCCGATGGCTGGAGACGAAAAAACGGCTGGGACCAGACACACTGCTGTTTCCCGTGTCGGAAAGGGTCCCCGGCGGCATCGAGCGGCGAACGTCGTTGATGATGCGGAAGGACCTGGCGTCGGCACGAAAGCGATGGATCGAAGAGGCTGGCGACGAGGCGGAAAAAGGGCGGCGGGAGGAATCGGACTTTCTGGCCTATTGCGACTCGGCGGGCCGCTACGCCGACTTTCATTCCAACCGGCACACGTTCATCACCAACCTCGAACGGGCCGGCGTCTCGCCGCGAACGGCCCAGACGCTCGCCCGGCACAGCGACATCCGGCTGACCATGGGCATCTACACGCACATCGAACTCGACGCCCAGACTTCGGCAATCCAATCTCTTCCGGCGCCGCCGAACAAGTCGCGTGACGAGAACCCCAGCGGCAGCAAACGGCCAAGAACAGGGGCGGCGTAACGCCGCCGAGGGACGCCGGTCTGCCGCCTGGCGGATTCCCCTCACAAGGGGGGCGTTCACTTGGCCGGTGGAATGGCGATCCGGCCCCAAGAAAGGTGCCGACTATGGTGCCGAGTTTCTGCAAAAGGTGCCGAAATAGGTGCCGTCGGGCTGTCATCGCGGGCGTATCGATGGGCGTCGATTTGCACTGAAAAGGGGCGATTTCGGGCGTATCCGGCGAGGGGATTCGAGGTTCGCAAGTCGCGAACGGGTCGGAGCTTACGTCGATAAGTGCCGAAAAAAACAGGGCCAAGTGCATCCGCACCTGGCCCCGTTCTGGAAGCACGCCCGGCAGGACTCGAACCTGCAACCCTCGGTTCCGAAGACCGATGCTCTATCCAATTGAGCTACGGGCGCAAATCATTATTTATCAAGGTGTTACGACTTTTTTCTTTTTCTTATCCGGAACCATGTGCGACTTTTCCTACGCCCGGTAAGGGGCGGCCGAAAAACAACTTACCGGTTTCGATTTCGAAACCGAGTTGCCATAGCCACGTTTCGGCTCGGCACAGCCGGCCCTACGGGGTTGCATCTTCATATCACCAACCTGACAATAGTTTCTCGCACAGCGTAGGCAAGCCCCATTGGGTTAAACCATGACGTGGCGAAGCGGACTGGCTATCACGGGTTTCGTTGTTTCTCTGGCCGGAGTGTTGGTCAGCGCGCTTGTGTTCCGATTGTTTGTCCTGTTGATACTCGGCTTTGACTATGGCGTGACACCAGTCGAGTTGTTCGGCATTCCGTTGAGCATTGTTGGATTGGCCCTTTGCGCGTGTGGTCCACGAAACGGTGCCGTTGCTCGGCTGTCTCGTCTGGGTTTGCTGTTGGCCGTGGCTGGGCTACTCGTTGCCGGCTTGGTCGGCATCGCGATCCTGAATTTCAGCGGGGGGAGCGTATAACGCTTCGCCGGCGCGGCTATACCTCCAGCTTCCACGGCGAGCGATACCGCTTCGTCACCAGTTGATCGGCCTCGGTGTCGCCCAGAACCCGCTCCCGCTGGGCGTCCCAACGGATCTTGCGGCCCACCCGCCAGGCGATGTTCATCAGGTGCCCGGGGTTGCTGGCGTGGTGCCCCACCTCGACGTCGGCCGGCGGCTTGGTGTGGCTGCGGACGTGGTCGATGAACACCTGGGCATGGTTTTCGCCCTTGCCGCGGAATTCCTCGATTACCTCGCCCAGCTTCCTGCCGCCCCGGGCTTCGGCCGTAATCACGTAGCCGCTGCGGGAAACGAGCATCGAGGCCTCCGTGCCGAAGAAACACTTGGCGTGGGAAATCTGCTCCCGCCGGCACCCTCCACGAAACGTGTACTGCATCAGGAAGCCCTTTTTGGCCACCGGTCCCGGGCCGTACCGGCAGATGCCGGAGAAGGTGTCGGGCCACTGGGTGTTGGTGTCCTCGAAGCAGAGAAACCCGCCCAGCGCCGTGGCCGACACCGGCTCGGTCACGCCCATGAACCAGTTGACCACCTGGTAGTGGTGCACCGCCCAATCAAGCTGCCAACCGCCGCCAAAGTCGAAGAACCAGTAGTGTCGGGCGATCTTGTTGGGGTTGTAGGGCTGGGCGGGCGAGGGACCCACCCAAAAGTCCCAATCCAGGTGGGCCGGCGGTTGGCCGTCGGGCGGCGAGCCGAAGCCGGGATAGAAATAGTCGTAGTCCCAGACCTTGACTTCCGAGATCTCGCCCAGCCTGCCCGATCGGACGATCTCGGCCGCCTTTTGGTAATGTTCCCAGGAGCGTTGCTGGGTACCGATCTGGACGACGCGGTCATACTTTTCGGCCGCCCGCACCGCCGCCCGGCCTTCGCCGATCGAGGTCCCCAGCGGCTTCTCCACGTAGACGTCCTTGCCGGCTCGGCAGGCGTAAATCACCGGCAGCACGTGCCAGTGGCCGTTGGTGGCCACGATCACCGCGTCGATGTTCCTGTTCTCCAGCAGCTTGCGGAAGTCGTGATACTGCTCGATCCGATCGTTCCTGGCCGCCTTGACGCCCAGGGCCAGCCGCTGCCGGTCCACGTCGCAAACGGCCACCATCCGCACGCCCGGCACCTGCATGTGGCGGCCCATCACGCCGCGTCCGCGTCCGCCGCAGCCGATCAGGGCCATGTTCACGGTTTCGTTGGGGCCCGGCTTGGCGCCGGCCCCGGCCGCATAGGTCTTGGCCCCGGCCCAACCGGCGGCCGCGGCGGCGGCAGTCGTGCCCAGGAATTGTCGTCGTGTGGGTTTGCTGCTCATGGCCTTTCCAACTCCTTGTGGTTCGATTCGGGTGGGGCCTCGTACTCCAACGCGCCTTCCTCGTGCCCAAGCTCCAGCCGATTTCCTCGTGCCCAAGCTCCAGC
>CAYZWG010000272.1:0-7672 GCA_964481605.1 uncultured Planctomycetaceae bacterium | reverse complement strand
GTCCGCGCTGGTTTTTCGGCAAGCGGGAAAGGCCCCCATGAACGTGCTCGTCGCCGGCGGCGCCGGCTATATCGGTTCCCATGCGGTGAAGCAATTGGTCGAGGCCGGCCACCGGGCCGTGGTTGTCGACAATCTCTTTCGGGGACATCGCCAGGCGGTCCCGGCGGAGGTTCCCTTTTACGAGACCCCGCTGGCCGATCGCGACCGCCTGGCCGAGGTGCTCCGAGCGGAGGCGATCGACTGCGTGATGCACTTCGCCGCGCTGGCCTACGTGGGCGAATCGGTCACCGACCCGCTGGCCTACTACGACAACAACACGGCCGGCACGATCAGCCTGCTGGCGGCGATGAAGGAAGTGGGCGTGAAGCGGATCGTGTTCAGTTCGACCTGCGCCACCTACGGCGAGCCGGCCGCCACCCCCATCGTGGAGACCATGCCGCAAGCGCCGATCAATCCCTACGGCTGGTCGAAATGGTGCGTGGAGCGGATGTTGAAGGACTATGCCGCCGCCGATCCCGGCTTTTCCTTCGTTGCCCTGCGCTACTTCAACGTGGCCGGCGCGGCCGCCGACGGCTCGCTGGGAGAGGATCACGATCCGGAGACGCACCTGATTCCCGTGGTGCTGCTGGCGGCGCTGGGCCGGCGCGAGAAGCTCACCGTCTTCGGTACCGACTATCCCACGCCCGACGGCACGTGCATCCGCGACTACATCCACGTCGAGGACCTCTGCGCGGCCCACATCGCGGCCATGGAAGCGCTGGCGCCGGGCGACGCGCGGTTCTACAACCTGGGGATCGGCCACGGCTACTCGGTCCGCCAGGTGACGGAATCGGCCCGGCGGGTGACCGCACGCAAGATCGCCGTGGAATACGGTCCCCGCCGGCCGGGCGATCCGGCCATTCTCTTCGCCGATTCGTCGAGGATCCAAGACGAACTCGGCTGGAAGCCTCGCTACACGGAAATCGACGAGATCGTTTCCACCGCCTGGAACTGGTTCCAGCACCACCCGGCCGGCTACGGCCCGTAGCGTTGAATCAAGCCAGCGCAGCGTTCGGCGTTGAATCAAGCCAGCGCAGGGTTCGGCGTGGGTCTCCCGACCCCGCCCGTCACGCCCCGAAGCCCCAGCCGAGAACCAAGAGCACCACGGTCAGGCCCAAGAGGAGGATGGCCACGATTCGGCTGCGATGGGTGGCGGCGTCGGCCAGGCGGCTTTCGCGGAGGGCAAAAGCGATCATCGTCCCCACCAGGACCACCCCCAGGGCCGAGACCACGGCCATCGGCAGCAGGTGGCCCGGCTTGGGCAGTTCGCCCGCGGAAATCGCCAGGGCCGCATCGACGCCGGTGGGATGCGCAAGCGCCAGGGGCAGGTAGCCGCCCCAGGAGCAGATTTTCGCCAATCCCTTGGTCATGTGGGCGGCGCTGATGATCACGACCAGCGGCAGGGCCAGCCGTTGCCAGGCCTCGCCCATCGACTTGGCGCCCCGCAGCAGGAGCACCGTGGCTCCCAGCACCACCCACACGGCGGCCGGCACGAGGAACAGCATCCAGACCGCCTTGATCCATCCTTCGTAGGGCGCCAGCCCGAGCGACTCGATGACCGCCGACGGAGCCCAAAGGTAAACCGACCTGGCCGCGGCCCACTCGGAGCAGAGTTCGTAGCCCACGAATCCCGATACGAGCATCACGAAGAGGGTGACCGGCCAGGTGGCCAGCGGCTGGCGCGCGTCGGCGGAGGAGAACGGGGGCCGCAGGTAAAGGCCCATGTTGTCCTGCGGTTGGCAGGCCTTGAAGCACTGGCCGCAGACCAGGCAATCGGTGTTCGTGTCGAGCGTGGAGGGATTGAGCAGGCTGGGACAGCTTCGCCCATCGAGGCGGTTGCGATTGCCGGCCTGGGCGCAGGGCTTGTCGTGGCAGGCCTCGCAGGCTTGGGGCGAGTCGCGCCGAACGGCCAAGAGAGCGCCGCGGCCGTAGGTTCCCAGCAGCAGCCCCACCGGGCAGAACCCCCGGCAGAAGGCCCGATCCTTGAAGAAGAAGCCCACCAGCCCCGCCACGAGCAAGAGGGACCAGAGAAAGATCGAGGTGTAGGCCGGTACGCGATGGAGATGGATTCCCGCCACGAGCATCTGCAAGAGGGCGTAGAAGAGGAAGATCAGGGCCCCCGACTGGATCGCTCGGGCCAGCTTCCGCGGCTTGATCCCCAGCCGCTGGGCGAGTCGCTCCGTGGCGTTGGCCACCAGTTCCAAGGGGCAGACCGCACACCACACGCGGCCCTTGAGAACGGCCACCCAGACCATCGCCGGCCACCAGACGCCCCAGATCAGCAGGTTGACGAGGTTCGTTTTGGCGTAGAGCTTGTCGGGCACGCCCTGGGGAGCCATCCGTCCCCAGCCGAGAATCGCAAGGAACAGAAAACAGACGAGCAAGCCCGCCTGAAACACGTAGGGGAAACCGGACCACAGGAAGAGGGCTTTCAGCGGCCGGAAGCGAAGCAGATTCAGCCCCGGCGATGGTCCTCTCTCGCTTTCTGCCGCGGCCGAAGCCATTGGCCGGGCAGCATCCCCATTGGCGCTCATCTGCCGGGTTCCTCCAAGAGTTGTTGAACCGGACGCCCACCGGCGCGGGACCGGTGATGTTCATCATGGTTGGACAGCGCCACTTTGGGCTCCCCCCGCCGGCCCCGTGCCGGTGGGAGAGGGGTTTGAGAACTACCACGCGTCCCCCCACGCACGCGAAGCCGGGGGAAACCGCTGGGGTGGCAGCGGGTAGTTTCCAAACCCTGAATCCACTTGCCGCGGGACCGGCGACGTTCACCATAGGTTACCGGATCGAGGACGCCCGTGCGACGCGAGACCGCCCGGGTCGAAGAGAATCGGGGCTCTCCGCGAGGGCAAGCACTGGGGCTGCCGTTGTCAAAACGCCGCCGGTGTGTCATCGTGAGAGTTTTGCCGCGTCTGGTCCCTTCCAAGACAACCAACACCGCAAGCAGGCCATGGAAAGCCAGCCACCCGGTGGCGAAAGCGCGCCGCGCTACGTCGTGGGCATCGATCTGGGAACCACCAATTCGGCCGTCAGCTACGTCGACACGAATCCACAGCGTTGGCGGGTGCGCACGTTGGCCGTGCCGCAGGTGGTGGCCCCGGGCGTGATCGAGCGACGCGAAACGCTGCCCTCGTTTCATTATCAGCCGGCATCCGAAGAGTTCACTGCCGGTGCGTTGCGACTGCCGTTTGACGCGGCCGAGCCGGACCACGCGGTGGGCTTCTTCGCCCGCGACCACGGCACCTTGGTCCCCGGTCGGCTGGCGGTTTCGGCCAAGTCGTGGCTGTGCCATGGGGGCGTCGACCGCACGGCGCCGCTACTGCCTTGGCACGGCGCGGCCGACGTGACCCGGCTTTCGCCGGTGGAGGTGAGTGCCCGCTATCTGGCCCACGTTCGCGCCGCCTGGGACGCCGACTTTCCCCGCCACCCGCTGGCCGAGCAGGACCTGGTGCTGACCTTGCCCGCGAGCTTCGACGAGGTCGCCCGCGAGTTGACCGTGAAGGCGGCCGCCAAGGCGGGACTGCCGCGGGTGGTGCTGATCGAGGAGCCCCAGGCGGCGTTCTACGCCTGGATCGACGCTCACCGCGAGGATTGGGCCGAGCGGGTGGCGCCGGGCCAGAAGATTCTCGTCTGCGACGTGGGCGGCGGCACCAGCGACTTTACCTTGATTCGCGTCCGGGCCGACGCCGGCGGCAAGGTGCGTTTTCACCGCGTGGCGGTGGGCGATCACCTGATCCTGGGCGGCGACAATCTCGACCTGGCCCTGGCCCATCACCTGGAAAGCCGCCTCAAGCCGGACGGCCGGCTGGAGCCCCGCCCCTGGGCCGTGCTGGTGCGGACTTGCCGCCACGTCAAGGAAACGCTGCTGGGGCCCAATGCCCCCCAGCGGTTGACGGTCAACCTGCCGTCGACCGGGGCGAAATTGATCGGTGGGTCCGAGCGGATCGAGGTCACCCGCGACGAGGTGCGGCAGCTTCTGGTGGACGGGTTCTTTCCCCGGGTGGGGCTGGACGATCGGCCCGGCGGTCGGGGCTCGGGCTTTCAGGAGTTTGGGCTACCGTACGCCCCGGACGCCGCGGTGACGCGATACCTGGCCGCCTTCCTGGTGGCCCATCGCCAGGTGGCGTTGGAGGACGTCGAGCCGTCCGGCGGCCACGATCCGGCCCGGCCGGACGTGGTGCTGTTGAACGGAGGGTTGTTCGCCTCGGACGTGCTCCGCCGGCGGCTGTTGGAGGTGCTCGAGAGTTGGTTTCCCGCCCCGCCGGGTGAGCCGCGGTGGGAACCCATCGTGCTGGAAAACGAGCGGCTCGACCTGGCCGTGGCCCGCGGCGCGGCCTACTACGGCATGGTGCGACGGGGCCAGGGCGAGCGGATCGCCGCCGGCCTGGCCCGCACCTATTTCGTGGGCATCGAGACGTCGCCCCCCAGCGCGGTCTGCCTGGTGCCCGCCGGGGTCGAGCCGGGCCGGGAGGTGCCTCTGGCGGGACGCCGGTTCGACCTGCTGGTCTCCCAGCCGGTCGAGTTTCCGCTCTACGTGTCGAGCACGCGGCTGACCGACGCCGCCGGCGAGTTGGTGCCGATCGACCGCGAACAGATGACGCCGCTTCCGCCCATTCGCACGGTGCTGAAAACCCGCAAGCGAACCGATTCCCCCGTGATTCGGGTGGAGTTGCACGCCCGGCTGACGGAAATCGGCACGCTCGAGTTGTGGTGTGCGGGGGTGGACGCCCCCGGCAACTGGCGGCTGGAGTTCGACGTTCGCTCGGCCACCGAGACCGACGTGGCCGCGCACCAGGGCGCGGCCGAGCAGCAAGGATTCGTGGAGGAAGACGTTTGGGAGCGGATCAGCACGCGGCTGGACCATACCTTCGGCGAAAAGGCCGACGAGAAGCCGGCCGGATTGATCCGGCGTCTTGCCCAGCAGTCGCGGATCGGCCGCAACGACTGGCCGCCGTCGCTGTTGCGGCGGATTTGGGAGCGGTTGATGGAGCTGGAACCGGGCCGCCGCCGCAGCCCTCAGCACGAGAGCCGCTGGCTCAACCTGCTGGGGTTTTCGCTGCGGCCGGGCCACGGGCTGGCGATGGACGACTGGCGGGTGGCACAGACCTGGAAGGCGCTGCGGGGCCGGCTGGTTCATGGCGCGCCGATGTGCCGGACCGAGTGGTGGATCCTTTGGCGAAGGATCGGCGGAGGGCTTGCGCCGGGCCAGCAGCAGGCCCTCGTCGACCCGCTTTTGGCCTCCATTCGGGGGCTGCACCGGCAGGTGACGGTGGGCAAGGGGCGGGGGGCCGAATGGAATCCCGGCTCCCACGAGGCGGCCGAAATCTGGCGACTGCTGGGCTCGCTCGAACTGCTGCCGGCCGACGTCAAGATCGAGCTGGGTGGGATCCTGGTGGACCTGATTCCCCGCCGCAAGATGGAGCCGGTGCGGCCGGCCGCCGTGTGGGCCTTGGGGCGGTTGGGGGCCCGGGTGCCCGTCTCCGGCCCGCTCAACTCGGTCGTGCCGGCGGAGACCGTTTCCGCCTGGCTCGACGCGCTGATGGACTGGAACGACGACCCCGCGACCCTCTTGGCGGCGATGCAGATGGCCCGGCGAACGGACGACCGGTATCGCGATATCTCCGACAAGTTGCGCCGCCGGCTGGCCGACTGGCTGGAGCGTCGCGCGGCCCCGCGGCACTTCCTCCAGCTCGTTCGCCAAGGGGGACAACTCGATCGCCAGGAACAGGGCCTGGTGTTTGGCGAGGCCCTGCCCAAGGGACTGCGAATCGCGTGATCGTCACGAATTCTGGGGAGGGTCAGTGGCCAAGGAGGCTCCCCACCGGCTTGCCCCGGTGGGGGGGAGGGCCAAAGCAGCGCTGTCCAACTAGAATCCAATAGACTATACGTTAGACGGTGGGGGTCGCGCACACCGTAGCACACACGTGATCTGAAGATGAAACCGAAGGCATACATCGAAACTACCGTCGTCAGCTATCTGAGCGCGCGGTCTTCGCGTGACGTCGTCGTCGCTGGACGTCAGCAGATCACCCGCGACTGGTGGCGTAACGCCGCAGATCGTTTCGAATTGGTCGCTTCAGAACTCGTTGTCGACGAAGCCGGCGTCGGTGATCCCGATGCCGCCCGCGACCGTCTCGCCGCACTCGAGTCCGTGACGCTGCTCGACGCAACAGACGAGTCAGCCGAATTGGCGCAGCACTTAATCGAATCCGGGGCGATTCCCGAAAAAGCAGTTGAGGACGCAGCCCATATTGCGATCGCGGTCGCCAACGGTGTCGACTATCTGGTAACGTGGAATTGTCGGCACATCGCCAATGCGACCATGAGATCCCAAATCGAAAAGGTGTGCCGAAAGGCAGGTTACGAACCGGCAGTCATTTGCACGCCTGACGAACTAATGGAAACCAACGATGAAAACGCCAATGAGTGATCCAATCGTCGCCGAAGTGCGGGCGGCACGCGAGAAGCACGCAGCCGAGTTCGGTTACGATCTCAAAGAAATCTTCCGTGACATCAGAACGCGACAAGAGTCATCGGGTCGCAAATACGTGCGATATCCTTCCCGCCCTTCCATCGCCACGACAACCAAGGCGTGACGCGAGTATCGCGCTGGCACGGCTTCGGCTCCAGTTGCGTCTCCGCTCCAGCCGCGGCACACCCGAGATTCCAAACCTTTGCCCTGAGCCCCCTGGTACAGAAAACGGGGACGCCTCATGGACTTCGACCATTGGCCGGTTGGCGGGGCGACGGAGCGGAGGCCGAGGCGGAGTCGCCGGCCCGATTTGCTCGCGCCCGACCGGCCGGGTAGGATAGAGCCGGTCAACCCGTTTGGATTGGCGAGGTAACCCGCGACGCGAGAGGAGGAATCGACCATGCGACATCCGATTGGCTACGTGTTGATCTTGATCTGTGGCTTGAGCCTTACCCTGAGGGCCTCGGCCGACGACGTGCTGCCACCCAAATCGCACCCGGACTCGGCCGGCTGGCCGGACCTTTTTTCCGCCGATCTCTCCGACGCCGTCTACCCGCAGGGCGTCTGGTCGTTTGAGGAGGGAGTGCTCACGGCCAGCAAGGACGAGTGCATCTGGACCCGCAAGCAGTACGACAACTTTATTCTCGACCTGGAGTTCAAGACGGTGCCCGGCACCAACAGCGGGGTGATCGTCTACTGTAGCGACCTGGGCAACTGGATTCCCCACTCGCTGGAAATCCAAATTGCCGACGACTACGCCGAGAAGTGGGCAAAAAGCCCCAAGACGTGGCAGTGCGGGGCGATCTTCGGCCGCCTGGCCGCCAGCCGGCGGATGGTGAAGAAGCCGGGCCACTGGAACCGGATGACGGTCGCCTGCCGCGACACGATGATCTACGTGGTGCTCAACGGCGAGTTGGTCACTACGATGGACATGCGCAAGTGGACCACGGTGGGGAAAAACCCCGACGGCAGCGACGCCCCCCCTTGGCTGGGCGGTCCCGTCGCCAAAATGCAGACTCGGGGCCACATTGGCTTGCAGGGTAAACACGCCGGGGCGCCGATCTACTTCCGCAAGATGAAGATCAAGGAGATCAAGTAGCCCCGCCGGGCTCCTGGTTCCCAAGCTCCGGCTTGGGAACCCCGCGGCGACAAGTTCCGGTC
>CAYZWG010000271.1:0-7692 GCA_964481605.1 uncultured Planctomycetaceae bacterium | reverse complement strand
AGGCGGGGTCGGGAGACCCGCGCCAAACAGGAGGCGGGGTCGGGAGACCCGCGCCGAACAGGAGGGCGAGGTCAGGAGACCCTCGCCGAACATCAGTCCACAGGCTGCGTAAGAAAAACAGGTTGATTAAAATGGCGAGACTGAATAAAGTATGCCGATAAACTGAACGAGGAAGATTAAGCCCCGCCCACTCGCTCCCGGCCCGTCGGCGCGGGACGATATCAGGGGCTCCAGCCCGATCCGCGGGCCGGCGACAACTCGCTCCCGGCCCGCCTGCGTGGGACGATATGGTGGGGTGAGGTGGCAGGCGATCGGCCGGCCGCGACAGAGGCTGGTGAGGAAGATCGACAGGAAAGGCAGCTCTAAGGAGGGAGTCGACTCGCAAGGAAGGGAGGTTGGCAGAGGTGCTCGGCAGGGCTTCCAAAAAGACGATTGCAAGAGTTGCTCCATGAACCGCTCCCCTCACTACTTGTTGTTTTCTGAATCGAGCGAGACGGCCGAGCCCGGCCGGTGGCGATTCGTGCTGCAGTCGGCCGATGGCCCAACGCGGTTGGTGGCCGACGATATCGATCCGGTGGCACGGGGAGATCGGCTCGAGTTGTTGACGGTGGTGCGGGGCCTGGAGGCGTTGGAACAGCCGTCTCGGGTGACCCTGCTGACCCCCAACTCCTATGTTTGCGAGGGCATCCGCTGGGGGGTACGGCAATGGCGAGAGAACGGCTGGCGTTGGGAATACTTCGGCCACATGGTGCCGGTGAAGAATCTTGATCTTTGGCAGCGGCTGGACCGGGCCATGCAGTACCACCACGTCGACTGCCGCAATTGGCGGATCGATCCGGCCCATCTGGCGATGGGCAGGACGGAGGGGCCGGCGCCGCCGGAAACACAGCCGGCAGCGGGTTTGGGTGGGCCGGCTCGCCGCGGGGTGGCCGTGGCGTGGCGTGCGGGGCGACGCCTGCTTTCCGGTCTCCAAGCGGCCTGCCGGTGGCGGCGGCAGCCGAGGGCAGAGTCCCTGGCAGCGGCTTCCGGTTCCCAGTAGTCTATGACTGCCGGGGAGCATGTCGATCGGTTCTTGCTGCGCCCTGAAAATCCGAGCTTCCGTTGGAAACCGTTCGCTGGTTGTCGGTGTAAGCGTGCGTAGGCGAAAGGAGCCGAAGCCGGCCTGGAGATCGAGCCGATCTGTTACTCATTCCGCCACGGCGGGTCGTTTGGGCCGGAGAAGGAAGGGCTTGGCAAGGAGATCTGCGTGCGAACCCGTGTTTCCTTGGAGAACGTAAGACAACTGGTTGAGGGAAGCCACGAAAATCCGTTTGAGCTTCTGGGGCCACACCGGATTGAGGTGGGGGGTCGGACGGCGCTGGCCGTTCGCGCGTTTTTGCCCCACACGTCGCAAGCTTGGGTCGTCGAGCCGGGATCGGCCGATTCCGCCGGGCGTCCGATGCGGCGGATCCACCCGGCCGGGTTGTACGAGGCGTTGTGCTCCGTGGCAGAGGACGGCACACCGGCCAAGTACCTGCTCCGCGTGGCGGAGGAAGGCGGAAAGAAGACGACAATGCACGATCCTTACGCCTTTGCCCACCTGTTGACCGACTATGATCTGTACCTGCTGGGCGAGGGGACGCACTGGCAATGTTATCAGAAGCTGGGGGCCCAGTTGCGATCGATCGACGGTGTGGAGGGGGTCAATTTTGCGGTTTGGGCACCGAATGCCACGAGCGTGAGCGTGGTGGGGGATTTCAACGCCTGGGACGGCCGGCGGCACCCCATGCGGAAGCACGTTCCCAATGGTTTTTGGGAGCTGTTCGTGCCGGGGCTGGGCGAAGGAACGCTCTACAAATTTCAACTTCGCCTGGGCAGCCGCGTGGTGGAAAAAAGCGATCCCTTCGGGTTTGGTTCGGAGGTGCCGCCGCGGACGGCCTCCCAGGTGGTCGACCTGGACCGCTACCACTGGCACGACGGGGAGTGGATCGGCCAGCGGGCCAAGAACGAGTGTTTGGCCAGCCCCCTCTCCTTCTACGAAGTCCACCTGGGCAGTTGGAAGCGTCCGGCCGATGATCCAACCCGCTGGTTGACCTACCGGGAACTGGCCCACCAACTGGTGGAGTACGTCAAGGAGATGGGCTACACGCATATCGAGTTGTTGCCTGTCAGCGAGCATCCCCTGACGGCCAGTTGGGGCTACCAGACGGTGGGCTACTACGCCGCCACGGCGCGTTACGGCACGCCCCACGACTTCATGTATTTCGTCGACCTCTGCCACCAGAACGACATCGGCGTGGTTCTCGATTGGGTGCCGGCCCACTTTCCCCGCGACGGCCACGGGCTGCGCCGTTTCGACGGCACGGCGCTCTATGAACATGCCGATCCCCGCCAGGGCGAGCACCGCGACTGGGGCACGCACATCTTCAACTACGGCCGCCACGAGGTTCGCAATTTCCTTGTCTCCAACGCGCTGTTCTGGTTCGACAAGTACCACGTGGACGGCATTCGCGTGGACGCGGTGGCCTCGATGCTCTACCTGGACTACAGCCGCGACGAGGGCGACTGGGTTCCCAACGAGCACGGCGGACGCGAAAACCTTGCCGCCATCGCCGTCATCAAGCAACTCAACGAGCAGGTCCACCTGCAATTTCCCGGCGCCTTGACGATCGCCGAGGAATCGACGGCCTGGCCCGGCGTTTCCAAGCCCACCTACCTGGGCGGCCTGGGCTTCAGCCTGAAATGGAACATGGGCTGGATGAACGACACGCTGGGCTACATGCGGCACGAGCCGATTCACCGCAAATACCATCACGACGAACTCACCTTCAGCCTGATTTACGCCTTTCACGAAAACTTCGTGCTGCCCCTGTCGCACGACGAAGTCGTCCACGGCAAGGGCTCGATGCTGGATCAGGTGCCCGGCGATCTCTGGCAGAAGTTCGCCAACTTGCGGCTGCTTTACAGTTACATGTGGACGCACCCGGGCAAGAAGCTGCTTTTCATGGGCAGCGATTTCGGTCAGTGGAACGAGTGGGACTTCGACTCCAGCCTGCAGTGGGACCTGCTCCAGTGGGAATCGCACCGGGGCTTGAAGACCTGCGTTGCCGATCTGAACCGTCTCTACCGGCAAGAGAAAAGCCTTCACCAGTACGATTTTGACGGCCGCGGCTTCGAGTGGATCGACTGCCACAACTGGGACGAAAGCACGCTCAGCTACCTTCGCCGGGCCAAGGACCCCGAGGACTTCCTCCTCGTCTGCTGCAACTTCACCCCGGTGCCGCGGGAGAAACATCGCGTGGGTGTTCCCCGGGCCGGCTGGTACGAAGAGGTGTTCAACAGCGACTCGGCCTACTACGGCGGAAGCAACCTGGGCAACGGCCCGGGGGTGGAAGCCGAGGCCATCTCGCACCACGGTCGCCCCGCCTCGGTCGAAATCACGCTGCCGCCGCTGGCCACCACGGTCTTCAAGCCGCAACGATAGCCGGCCAGTGGGGGTTGGGTTCCCACGCGGCTCAGCCTTCCGGATGATCCAGCAACTCTTGCAGCCGTGCGCCGAGCTCGGAAGGGAACCGCGCGGGCCAAGTCGAAACCGCGAAAAACATGGGCTGCGGAAATGTCTTAACGACTTTTCGTTTTGGAGCATCAAGGGAAAATCTTGACATCAGGATTCTATGCCTGCTTCCGCAACAAATGCCTCAAGTATTGGTGGTTCGACATCCAACACATCATCACCAAATGTCTCAATATGAAACTTGATGGCGGATGTTACATCAGCAAGAACATCCTCATAACTATCACCCTGCCCCACCACGACACCTTTGAGTCCCTGGGGAAGGCCACTTTCCTATGATACTTTGCCCGTGGACTCGTTCTCAAGTTCCGGCCGGGGAACCAAAGCAAGGAAGCCGTGTGCCGCGGACCTTCGCGCGGCGTGGGCCTACTGACGCCGCCGAGCGGTTGCTCGGCGACGAGGCGGCCAACAAGCTGCTCACGCCTGTTTATCGGAAGCCGCATGGCCCGTCCGAAAAAAAACTGCAACGTTTCGCGATTTGTTCACACTAGCCCGAAACGCTAGCGAGGGACACTATTCGTACGCTTTCGTCCTTTTCGTCCCTCGCTCGGACACTTGGCTTTTTGAAAGTTGGCGCAAATGAGTCAAGTTTTGTACAGGTAGTCGTACCCTGCTATACATGCGTCAGTTGGTCTGAGGCGAAGCCTCGCTAGCGCTTCGGGCTAGTGTTGCACATTTTTGCGACAGGCCGTACGTGGTGCCAGCGCTTCACCCTTGGAGTTGCTTCGTTCCACCGAGCCGGCCGCGCCGCGCCGAGTGGTCGGATAGAAAAGTTCCACCGCCGCGAGGAACTGGTCGAGTTTGGGCCGATGCTTCATCCGGCCAACTTCGACCTCGAACTTCTCGCGAAGCTGGTGCACCTGGTGACGGCCCATCGGCCAGCGGACCGTGACGATATCGTTGATCTCGTTGAGCAGTTGGTACACCCGGGCGCGGGTCAGCCCCATCGAACGAGCGACTTGGCGAACGCTGGCCATGGGGCCGTTGACCGCCAGGCGTTGTTGGGCCAATTGAACGATTTGGGGCGAGGCGTCGACGTCGAGTTGCTCCAACAGCGGCCGCACCAGGGCGTGGAGAATCTCCTCTTCCGCCGGCACGCCCGGCGTTTGCAGCCATCGGCCCACGCAGCGCTCGACGGCATCGATCCGCCGAGGAACAATCCGCACCACGAACTCCCGGTGGCGGCCCATCTGGGCGATCAGCTTGTGGAGGATGTAAAAGACTTCCAGGGTGGCGCGAATCCGCTTCCGGCCATACGCTCTCATGGCGCGAATCTCGGCCAGCGACAAGTTCGTGTAGGTCTCCAGGGGCGTGTTCCAGATCACTCGGGTCATGTTGCGTAGGGTGGGTGCGAATCGCCCTAACGGCTCGCGGCCCAGTCCGCGCTCGACGACCGTGTTGCACCACCGAGCCCAGACCACCTCGGAGATCGTGTCGGGGTCGAAACCGTTGGACGCGCCGGTGGGTGAAATGCGGGGCTTGCCGTTTTCCCGCGCGGCGTTGCCGTTGACCGATTTGGGCAGGTCGGTCCGGGCGGCCCGATCGAGTAGGTGAACGAACGACTCGATCTTCTTCGGCCCGATCCCCTGGATGGCCGCCAATTCCTCGAACGGCGTGCCCAGCAGGTCCGCCAGCTTGCGATCGAGAAAAGCGCGGGGGAGCCGGCGATCGGTGGGCAGGGCCCAAAAAGCCAGCGGCTTTTCTCGATGGCCCGCGTAGGACTCGGCCAGCAGGGCCTCGCGCAGGCGCTCGAACCGGCCGGCAAGCCGCACTTCTTCAAGGCTCGTCGTCTTGCTACGTCGCATCGTGCATTCCTACGGGGCCCGTCGCCGTGTCTTCGCCCGGCACGGGGATTTGCTCCCACGCCCCGCCCGGTTCGTTCGGATTCGGCGCGAATCACTCTCGGGAAGCCGCTCAGTCGTCGATGCCCTCAAGCTCCCCCGCGAGAGAATGCCGGCGGGACCAAATCGGCCCGGCGGCACTTCCGGGGGGCATCCGGCGGTGATTCCACGCCTGCCCGTGGCACCGGTCTGAGGACCAAGGCCTCACATCAGACGTCTCTGCTCCAACACATCCATGACCCCCCGAAGGAGTCGCACCGAGGACGAACCCGCAGTCGATCTTCCACCCGAGAAACACCAAACGGGGGGGAGACACTCCGCAGCGCACACGCCCGGCCAACGCCGCCGTGGCCGGTACCGAAATGTCTTGTTCCTAACTGGCATTTTCTCAGATGAGCGGCGTCATCGCAAGGCGCCGGCAGGACTTTCACCCCGGATTTGTTCCACCGAGGGCGAGGTGGTAGGCCGGGTCGCGACCCGGCTGGTAGAACGACTGTTCGGCTTTCGGCGGGGTCGCCAGACCCGCGCCGATCGCTGGCAAGCTTGCTGCGGCGACGTGTGCGAACCCTCCCTGCTGCCCATGCTCAGTAGGCGTTGCGATGTCGCCAGCCGTAGCAGAGGGTCAAGAAGAGGATTTTCAGATCGAGCCAGAGGGACCAGTGCGAGATGTAGTAGAGATCGCACTGGAGGCGGTGCCGCAGGGAGGTGTTGCCTCGCCAGCCGTTGACCTGGGCCCAGCCGGTCATTCCGGCCTTGACCTGGTGACGCTGCGTGTAGCCGGGGACCTGGCGGCGGAACTTTTCCACGAAAACAGCCCGTTCGGGCCGGGGGCCCACGAGGCTCATGTCGCCGGCCAGGACGTTCAGCAGTTGGGGTAGCTCATCCAGGCTCCAGCGGCGCATCAGCCGGCCCAGCGGTGTGCAGCGGTCGTCGTCGGGCCGGGCCCACACGGGGCCCGTCTCCCGTTCCGCGTCGCACCGCATACTGCGGAACTTGAACATGCGGAACTGCCGCCCTTCCAGCCCGGTCCGGGTCTGAGTGAAGAGGACGGGGCCCGAATTGGTTAGCTTGACCGCCGCTGCCAGGAGGATCATCAAGGGGGCCAGCAATGCCAGGGCCGCCGTGCCCAGCACCAGGTCGACCGCACGCTTGGCCAGGCGAGCCCAACCGGAATGCGGATTCTGCCGCAAGCCGACGAACGGTACTCCGTCGATCTCCAGCAGCCGGGGATTCATGCCGGCCAGATCGGGCAGGTCGGGCACGAGCTGGACCTCGACCAGCACATCGGAAAGCGCCTGGTAGACCTCGGGCAACTCGCCGTAACGCGAAAGGGGCAGGGCCACGAAGACGTGATCGACGTCGTGCTCCGCCACCACCGAGGCGATCTGCTCGATGCGACCCAGTCGGGGCAGGGTCGTGGGTTCGATCTTGGGCGCCCGATCGACGAAACCGACCGCTTCCAGCCCGGTCCAGCGGTTGGCGCGAATCGTCTTGACCACCTGCTGGCCGGTCCGCCCGCAGCCGACGATCACGGCCCGGCCGTGGTTCAAGCCGCGACGGCGAAGGTGTCGCAGGGCCCACCAAACGAAGCGTCGGGCGAGGGTCAACCCGGCCACGTCGAGCGCGAAGAAGATGGCCAGCGCCATTCGCGACTCGTAAGGGTCGCGGCGATAAAACGCCGTGGTGATGGCCAGCACGAAGAGCAGTCCGCTGGCCGAGAACACCGTGCCCAACTCGCGCGGCAACTGCCGCAGCCGGTGGATTTCGTACAGCCCCGAGAGCCGATAGGCCACGGCCGCCAGGAGCAGCACCAGCGGCAGGGCCCGGGCCACGAAATGGAAGTCGGGCACGCCGTCGGGGCTGGAAAACACCCAGAATCGGAGGAAATACGCACCGAACCAGACGATCGACGTGACTGTCAGGTCGCAGAGAAGAAAAACCAGTCCGAGCTTGTTCCCATGCCGCCGATACACGGTTGCCTCGCTCCCAGGCTCAGTTCAAACGCCCGGTTCAAACATCTGTCTCCCCAAGCACCTCGTCTCGGCAGGCGCCGTCGCCGTGCGGGCCGTACGCTTGCCGGCGAGGTCTTGTAGCAAACCGGTGCCGGCGAGTCAACGGAGAATAGCCAATTCGGGGAGGCTGGGGTGCAGGAACGGACTTCCGAAGGTGGTTCGAGTTGGAGGTTTCAGGTGGGAGATTCTGAGAGCTGTAGGCTGGGTCGCGCTGCCGGCATCGTAGAACTGGCTCTTCGTGTTCTTCGCGGGCTTCGTGGTGAAATGGTTGCAGAACCCGCGTTGA
>CAYZWG010000270.1:911-7711 GCA_964481605.1 uncultured Planctomycetaceae bacterium | reverse complement strand
CACGGTTCGGCGCGGGTCTCCCACGGTTCGGCGCGGGTCTCCCGACCCCGCCGAAAGCGCCGAGGTGCAGGTCTCCCAAGTGGCGACAGCCGCGGCGATGGGGAGACCATCGGTCCTCTCTCGGCGGGGTCGGGAGACCCTCGCCGAACATGTGCCGGGAGACCCTCGCCGAACGTTGGAGACCCCCTACGAGCCGTGGGGCGGGGTGAGCTTGATCTTTTCGATCAGCTTGATGATCCGGTCGCCCTCGATGCGGCCGGAGACGGCGGTCATCGCCTCGATCAGGTATTCGTACTTGAGGTTGTAGTCGCAGTCCAGCTCGACTTCCGTGCTTTCCAGCACGCCCGGCCCCGGCTCGTCACCCACCATGCCGCGAATTTTGGCGTTCAGCGCCTGGAAGGCTCCGGCGCCGGTACCCAGCGAGACGTCTCCAAACTGAACGCTTCTCAACTCGCCCCGCTCGTCGGCGCGGAGGCGGACCTTGATCGGCGGGGGGGCGTCCGGCTGGGGAACACCCTGGGCGGCCGCCTGGGGCATCTTGATGCTGAAGTCGCCTTCCGGGGCGATGATCTTGAACGTCATGATGAAGAACACCAGCAACTGAAACACGATGTCGATCATCGGCGTCATCTGCAACTGCACGCCGTCGTCGGTGCTTCGGCCGATACTGCGAATTCTCATCGTTCTCAGGTACTCCGGGTTCGCGCTTCTTCCTGACGTGCGCGGAGCTTGAAGTTCTCGAAACTCATGTCCTGGCAGGCTTTGATCACCTCTTGCACCAGGCCGGTTTTCGTGGAAGCGTCGGCGCGAATGATGATCGTGGCCCGCTCGAAGCTGCCGTTCTTCTGGCCCTGAAGCACCTGCTTTTCGATCAACAACAGACGCGACAACCCGGAGATGGGCACCTCCTCGACACCCATAATCACCGTTCGATTGCTGGTCACGTTGATCGTGATGGGCGATTCGAAGGCGGCTTCAGGGGGCTTGGCCAACTCGCTGCGGGGCAAGTGAATCCGCTCGTTCTGATCCGCTTCGGTGAAGTTGATCAACACCATGAAGAAGGCGATCAACTGGAACACCATGTCGATCATCGGCGTCATGTCGCCTTCTTGGAAATCCGATCCGACTTTGGCCAATCGCATGGGTGAGTCTCCCGCTGGCGTGCCGGCTCTGGGCGGGCCGTTATTTCTTGTTGCCCAGGTTCTGGAAGCGGCCCATCAGCCCCTCGCTGACGATTCCCGCCTCCAGCACCAGACGCGCCACGCGGTTCTTGAGGATGTTGTAGGCGGCGATGGCGGGGATGGCGATGGCCAGGCCGACTAGGGTGGTAAACAGGGCCGTGGAAATACCGCCCGCCAACTGCGATGGCTTCGGCTGCGCCTGGCTGTTGGCAATCACGTTGAACGAATTGATCATCCCGTAGACGGTTCCGAACAGACCGACCATGGGGCTGATCGTGCCGATCAGGGCCAGGTAGCTGAGCCGGTGCTCCATCTTCATGTTCTCTTCCTCGCCCACCTCCTGCATCGCCTCGATGGCCGGCTCATAGCCGGCCGAGAGCTTGGCCAACCCGGCCGAAAGAACCTGGCCGAGAAAGGACTCGTCGCTCTTGGCCAGCTCGTAGGCGTCCTGGTATTTCTTTTCGTTGAGTTGGGCTTCAAAGCCCTCGATCAGCGCTACCGGCAACATGTTGTCGCGCCGCGCCGCCAGCAGGTTCATGATGAACAGGGCCACCATGGAGAAAGACAGCCCGAAGAACACCACGCTGAAGAACCAGCCCAGTGCCTGGAACATCCAGCCCAGCCAACTCTGCGATTTCGGCGTCGCCGGCTGCGGCGCTGCCCCGGCGCCGGCCGCCTCCGCCGGAGCCGCGGCCGGCGCCTCCGCGGGTGCCGGCTCGGGAAGCTCCAAATCGTCAAGGTTCAATTCGTCCGCGGCCTTGGGTGCGGGCTTGGCCTTGGCCGCGTCCGCGGCCTTGGCTGGAGCTTCGTCTTGGGCCATGGCCGAGCGGGCCAGTAGCGTGGTCGTGGCCGTGGGAATCCCCAGCCCAACCGACAACAGCACCAGCGAAGCCAGGGTTGCTCCCGTCCAACCTCGAATCAAACGATGGCGCATCGTGACCTCCAACGTGTCGCGTAGACGATGGTTTCTTGCTGTGAGAAGATGATTACCAAAGCCGGACCGCCCGCTAAACGCAACCCACGTCGCGCCCGTGCCGCGGGCCGGCTGTCAAGAATAGCTCCCGTTTCTCGTTGGGCACTCCACCTGGCGGCGGCACTACCCAATCTCGTTGGGCAGCGCCACTTAGCGGAGGTTGAAGAACGTAAAGCGTTGGGATTTCAGGTGTTACACCTCGCCGGCCCTGTGCCGGCGGGGGAGAGCCCTAAGTGCCCCTGTCCAACCTAGTCTACCGTGGGGGAAGTTGCCTCGTAAACCGTCCGGCGGACAAAATCGGCCGGTCCGAGGCCCCCCGCAGCCGGGATTCTCCCGCTACCGGGGTGCTCGCTTGTACCGATCCCTGAGGACTCGCGCGGCCTCGTTGGCTCGCTCCGGCATTTGAAGCTGGTTCCAAAGCTGCACCAGGTTTTGCAACGCCTCGACGTGTTGGCCGGCCGAGGCGAAGTAAAGGATGTCGACGTGCAAGTAGGCCATCAGGGCGTCCTTGGGGCGGTCGGCCTCGCGATAGGCGGCCCCCAGCGCGTTGTAGGCCTCGCCCAGCAGTTCCGCGTCTTCCGGATCGGCCGCGTTGATCACGTCTTCGATCTGCTTGATCGCCTGGTCGGTCTGCTTCTCGGCGCCCAGGCACCGCGCCTCTCCCAGGGTGGCCGCCAGGCGAAGACGGTCGGCCTCGGGACCGGTCACCTGGGCCGCCAGGGCCGCCGCGAACGACTTTTTCGCCTCGGCCGTCTTGTCCTCGGCCAAAAGCGCTCGCCCGGTCGCCACGGCCGCCCGCATCTTGTACCCCGGCCAGGGCGCCTGGCCCAGCTTGGCGTAATAGATCTGGGCGTTGGCATAGTTGCCGTTGGCCATCAGCAGGTCGCCCACCAACTCGCAAGCGTCGAAGAAGTGAAAGCTGTCGGTGTGCTTGACGAGAAAGGTGTTCATCTGCTTGCCTGCCGCGACCACGTCGGCCTGCCCCACCAGGGCCAGCCGGGCCGCCGCGTAGGCCTTGTAGAAGGCCACGTCCTGGACGACCTCCTTCCGCTTGAGGTCCTCGCTCTTGACCTTTGCCAGCGAGGAGAGCGCGTCTTCGTAGCGCCCGCCGCTGACCGCCGCGCGGGCGGTCTTCACCGATGCCGGCTCGCCCTCGAAGCTGATGTAAACAACCTGGTCGGCGGGGATCGTCTGCTGTCGGCCGTTCTGATCGACGACCACTTCCACGGCACTCACCTTGGTGACGCTGCCGCCGATCATCCGATCGGTTGTCTTCACCTGGTCGGCGGGAGCCCAAGCCACCGGCCCGGCCGAGCAAAGCAGGACCGCCAAAAAAACGGATCGGCAATTCATCGAGTTCTCCTCCGTCGCTGGTCAGCGGGCGTGGGCCACCGCCGCGGCGGTTTGCGCCGCCGGCCTGCACTACTTGCTCTCTTTCAAGCCCTGGGGATTGCGGATTCCCCGCTCTTTTCGTATCTCTTTCAGCAGCGCGTCGTACTTGGGAAACCACTCGGGGCCACCCATCTTGGGATAGAGCTGATACGTTCGCGTGATGTCGGCCTCGGCCTGCTGGAGCGTCTTGGCCTTTTCCTCACCGCTTCGGCTCCGGGCCAGCCCCAGCCGGCACAGTGCCAGGTTGTAGCGGGCTTCGTGGAAAAAGGAGCGATACTTGTCGAAGCTGACCACGCGATTGGCGATTCCCGCCCAACCCCAGACCAAGTTCGTGCCGCCCTGCGGATACCCGCCCAGCATCGCCTTGGTATAGTATTCCGGCTTGCCGGACACCTTGCCCCAGTCCTGGTAGGTTCGGGCGGCTTCGATCTGCACGTCGACGCGTTTCTCTCGCTGCTTGAGCACGCCGATCAACAGGGCCAACGCCTTGTCGTGGCGGCCCATGGCCCGCAGGCAAGCGGCCAGCCGAACGCGAATCGTGGTCCCCGCCACCTCGGACATTCCTTGCGGCTTTTGCTGGAGGATGCGGATGTACGTCTTGGCGGCTTCCTCGTAGTATCGCTTGGCCTCGGGCGGAATCTCGCCTCGGCCGGGATCCATCCCCGCTCCCAGACTGAAGAACGTCTCCGCCACCCAATTGAGCGAGTTGAAGGTAACGCCTTCCTTACGCTGGGAAATCCGCGTGAGGAACAGCTCGAACCCGTGGGAGACTTTTTTCATCTCCGCTTGTTTGCCCTCGCCGCGAAGGCGGGCGAGCATTTCCTCCAACCGGCGTCCCAGGGCGATGTAGACTTGCGTCAGCCGCCGGCTGCCCTCGGCGCCCTGGTCCTTGGAGACCAACTGCTCCAGGGCATTCATCGTCGCTTCGGCCTGGTCCAACTGCTGCGCCCCCACGTACGCCCGCAGGGCCGCCTTGTAGGTGTCGATCTGGAAGTCGGCCGCCGCCACCGCCGGATGACCGGCCTTGATCAGCGTGATGGGGCCGATCTTGGGGTCGTCGAGCCACTTGACCGCCTCGGCCGGCCGGCCGGCGTCGATGAGAATCTGGGCCAGCGACAAGACCGAGTAGACCAGGGGATACTGGACGGCTCCGCCGGCGTCGACGCCCTTACGCATCCGCTCGATGCCGGTGCGGAGCATCTGCTGGGCCTGTTGGGCCAGGGCATCGAGTTTTTCCTGCGGGGGACGGTTTTCCTCCAACGTTGCGTCGCGGACGTACTCCGCCCAAAGGGCCTGGCCGAGGCGCAGCTCCGCCTGCCCCCGCCGGGACGAATCCTCCGGCATCTTTTCCAGCAGGCTCTTCGCCTTCTCCAGATCGCGTTTGTCGACGGCCGTGTCGATCAGCACCATGCGGGCCTCGTCGGCCTCCGGCTGGCCGGCCCAGCGGGCAGCCAGGTAATTCGCCAGCGACTCCATCCGCCGCTCCTCGAAGCGGGTGTCGCGGCCCGCCTGGCGATCCTGGGTGAACATCACGCGGTAGGCCTTGACGGCGATCTCCGCCCCTTTCTGTGCGCCGAATGCTTGCGGATACCGCATCGCCAGAAACTCACCCAACACGGCCGAGCGATACAAGTCCTGCGCCACCCAGTAGAGATAGGTGAGGCGGAACCGCACCGAATTCAAGTCGGAGACGGCCGTCTGGCCATCGGCCAGACGCAGCGCCAGGCGATAGGCGGCCAGCGCTTGGCCGCGGGCGTCCTCGGCCTTCTTGGTAAACTCCGCCTTCTGCTTGGGGTTGGTCGCCCCCCCGGCCCGGCCGCTCGCCACGAGCATCGTTCCCCAGGCGAAATCGGCCTTCTCCTTGGCCTCGGCAAACGTTTTCGGCTCGGACTGCTCGGCCGTCTTCTCGCCCAACAGCTTGTCCATCAGCAGGGCATTGGCCTGGCGGCGATATTCTCCCTGAAAGCGGGCGACGAATTCCAGTTGACGCCGCGCGTCCTTGATGCGGCCGCGGCGATCCTTGTCGTTCGGCTTGAGCGACCGGGCAAACTCCAACGCCGCTCTGCCGGCGAGGAAATGGATTTCCAGTCCCTCCGGGCTGGATTCCTCGTGGGCCGCGGCGCGGGCCTCCCAGGCGGCGGCCTGTTCCACCGCCTGGCCATATTTCTTCACGCCCGGCTCCAGGTACATTTCCAACAGCAGCACGAGCGATTCCTGCTTCAACGCGCGGAAGGCGGGCGGCTGGTCGGGAAGCGTGAGCATCTCCAGCAACACCTTGGCCGCCTTCTCGCTCTGGCCCAGGTCGCGGTAGACGCGGCCTTCCCACATCCGCGCGTAGAGCCCGCCCACCAGGTTCTCGTACTTCTCGTACAACTCGTTATACTTCGCGGCCGCCTTGGTGAGCATCTCCTTCCGCTGCTGGCTGCCCGCGGGATACGTTCGGCCGATCTGTTCGGAGATGTTGGCCAAAAGCAGCCGCGCCTGCAGCAGGTCCTTGTCGGCCTGCTCCCGCAGGCGGGCCTTCTGTTCATCCTTGTCGGTCAGGCCCTGGAGACTCTTGGCCCGCTGGTAGCAGAGGTTTTCGGCATCCTCCAGGGCGGACTTGGCCTCGACAAAGAACTTGCGGGCCTCGCCCAAGAGCGCGTTCTTGTCGGCCGGGGGCGTGTCGGGTCGGTTGGCCGCTTCCAACTTGTTCTTGCCCCGTTCGACCAGAACATTGGCCAATTGGGTCCCCGCGGCGGCGGCCAACTCGTGGGACGGATGGTCCTTGAGAAAGCGGCGGAAGGCGTCGCGGGCGGCGTCCAGGTGTTGCTCTCGCTGTTGCAGGCCCGTCGTCCTCCGCGACAACTCGACCTGGGTGAACCCGATCTCGTAATCGATCACTTCGCCAAGCGAATCGGGGCAATTCGGATCGGTCCGCATCCGCTGCAGATACTCCAGCGCGATGTCGTAATAGTGGCGCTGGCGAAGACCGTCGAGGAAACGCTCCGCCGGCTCCCGGCCGAGCGAGACGGCCGGGCGAAATGCCCCCCAGCAGAGGGACGCTGCCATGACCAGCAGGATTCCCAGCCGTGCGGAAGACGAAGACCTTGCACGCGGAGAGACGCGATCCGGCGATTCTCCGCCCTGCGGAACGTCGTTCTTTCGGCGGTCCCTCATAGATTTCTTCCTCGATCCAGCTTCATCCTCGGTCCCAAGCTCCAGCTTCATCCTCGGTCCCAAGCTCCAGCTTCATCCTCGGTCCCAAGCTCCAG
>CAYZWG010000270.1:654-811 GCA_964481605.1 uncultured Planctomycetaceae bacterium | reverse complement strand
CTTGGGACCGCATCCAGTGCGAAGCTCTGCTTCGCTTGCGATCCGGGAAAACGTCACCTCGGTGGGTTCCCAAGCTGGAGCTTGGGAACCAGTATCCTTCTCTCCTCGGTCCCAAGCTCCAGCTTGGGACCGCATCCAGTGCGAAGCTCTGCTTCGC
>CAYZWG010000270.1:0-554 GCA_964481605.1 uncultured Planctomycetaceae bacterium | reverse complement strand
CGGGAAAACGTCACCTCGGTGGGTTCCCAAGCTGGAGCTTGGGAACCAGTATCCTCGGCGTTCCGCGCAGTATCCTCGGCGTTCCGCGCGAGTATCTCGGCATTCCGCCAGGGTCTCGCCAGTCGGCCGTGGACCACCGGACCGAAGGCCCCCCGGAAGCGGGTGGTTGTTTCCTGGGACGTTGCCTCCGGCGCGAACGCGCCCGACACGGGGCCTTGCAGCGACCCGGCGGCCCACGCGCTCCGCAAGCCGCGCGACCGGCTCATTGGGTAACAGCCTATCCGCTGCCGTCAAACTCGACAAGGATCGGGCGCTTCGAGGGCGGCCCACTCTTCCATTCTAATCTTCCGGCTGGTAAGTGTCCCGCGCCAGCCACGCCGTGGTGTGCAACGGTCTTCTGGCGGCCGCAAGCGGTGGACCGCCAAGTCTCAAAAAGATGTTTGCGAAGCGTCGCTCGGCGCGGCTCTTGTGATCCTGCCGCCGGCGACCGACGGGAGGTCTCCAAAGCCTTCAGATTTCCGTCCACGCTCCCGGCGTGGGGGCCGGGTAGCGGC
>CAYZWG010000269.1:0-7736 GCA_964481605.1 uncultured Planctomycetaceae bacterium | reverse complement strand
CGGCTTTCATCAATAGCAGAGATTTTCGTCACCCCAGCCTCGCCCTCCCGACTTTCGGCAACGGAGCCAATTCAGACCGAACACCCCTCGCCACGGTGAAATCGAAACGATGCCTTCCGCTTGGCTGGATTCGATCAGAGAAACGCTTCTCGGCCGCCAGACCCCCGGCGGCGGCTGGGGATACGGCGGGGGCGCCGAACCCATGGTCGAGCCCACCGTGCTGGCGTCGTTGGCCCTGCTGGAGATGCAGCCGGATTCACCTCCCCGGGCAAGCCCGGACGTCCACGCCGCCGCCGATTGGCTGGCCCGGCTTCAACAGCCCGACGGCGCCTTGGGGATTTCGGCGCGATGGTCCACCCCGCGCTGGCCCACGGCACTGGGGACTCTTTTGTGGGCCGTGCTGGGCCGCCACAAGACCCACCTGCAAAAGGCGATTGGCTGGCTGCTGGCGCACGGCGGCAAGACGCAGGAAAACGACTGCCCCGACGTGATCGGCCACGACACGACGATCCCCGGGTGGTCCTGGGTACTCGACACGGCGCCCTGGGTGGAACCCACCGCCATGGCCCTGGTGGCGCTCCGCGCGGCGGGGGTCGCCGGCGGTGAGCGGATCGGCCGGGGGGTGGAAATGCTCTGCGACCGGGCGATCCCCAGCGGGGGCTGGAACTACGGCAACAAGATCGTGTTTGGGCACACGCTGCGGCCCCAACCGGCGCCGACCGGCTGGGCGCTACTGGCGCTGGCCGGACATGACGTTCCGGCCGGGCCGGTGGACCGGGGCTGCGCCTACCTGGAGCAGACGCTTCCCCGCCTTCGCTCTGCCCGGTCGCTGGCCTGGGGTCTTCTCGGCCTGCAAGCCTGGCGGCGCCGGCCGGCCCGGTCCGAGTCTTGGCTCCGCCAGTGCTCCACGCTCGACCCCCACCTGAGCCAGCGGCCCGTCGACCTGGCGCTGCTTCTGCTTGCCTCGCAGGGGTGGCTGGTCGACGTCCTCGGTCCGGCCGGCAAGGCGAGCGTCCGCTGGTCGGACCGGCCCGGCCGACCCGGCCCTACGACGAACCCCCGGCGACGATCATGACAACGAGCAAGGACTCCCACGAACCGAACGTCCGTCCCCAGCACATGGGCCGCCGAGAATGGCTGCTGGGCGCCGCCGGTCTGGCCGGGGTTGCCTGCGGCGCCAAGCTGCTGCACGGGCTGGGTGAAGGGTTTCAGCGGGCCTCGGTGGCGATTCTCAAGGCCGACGACTACGGCGGCCCGCTAGATGACGTGCTCGCCCGGGGACTGAACGAGTTGGGCATCGACCGCCGCTGGGTCCGAAACAAGTCGGTGTTGCTGAAACCCAACCTGGTCGAGCCGCGACGCGACGCGCCCCACGTGAACACCCACCCGGCCGTGGTTCGCGCGGCCGTCGAGGTGTTTCGCCGCTGGGACGCGGCCGAGGTCTTCGTGGCCGAAGGGCAAGGCCACTGCCGCGACGCCCACTACGTGCTCGATCAATCCGGCTTGGGACCCGTCCTCAGCGAGGCGGCGGTCCCCTACGTCGATCTGAACCACGACCAGGTCTTCCGCGTGGGCAACCGGCTTGGCTTTACCGGGCTGGACGAGTTCTTTCTTCCCCTCTCGCTTCGCCGGGCAGACCTGGTCGTGTCGATGCCCAAGATGAAGACCCACCACTGGGCCGGCGTGACGTTGTCGATGAAAAACCTCTTCGGCACGCTCCCCGGCATTTGCTACGGCTGGCCCAAAAACGTGCTGCACCAGGCCGGGATCGACCAGTCGATTCTCGACATCACGGCCACGGTGCGGCCTCACTTGGCGATTGTCGACGGGATTGTGGGCATGGAGGGGGACGGCCCCATCATGGGTACGCCCAAGCGGGTCGGCGTGCTGCTGGTGGGCACCAACCTGGCCGCGGTGGACGCCACCGCCGCTCGGCTGATGGGCTTCGACCCGGGGAAAATCCCCTATTTGGCCGCGGCTTCCGGGCGGCTCGGTCCGATCGCGCGTCGCCACATCCGGCAGCGGGGCGAGCCGATCGACGCGCTGGCCACCCGGTTCGAGCTGCTCGACCATCCGCTGTTGGCGCGATTTCGCGGCTAGCCTGTAGGCCGGGTCGCGCGACCCGGCAGGTGGCTGATAGGCGAGCTATCGGGCCATTCGCCATGCCGGGTCGCGACCCGGCCTACGGGCTATCAGGGCCACCCGCGAGGCGGACCGCCGAGCCGCGGATCAGCCGACCTGGGAGTTTTCCAGCTTGGCGCGGTCCACCTCCACCCCCAGTCCCGGCCCCTGGGGGACGACCGCCATGCCGTCGACCACGGCCAGCGATTCGACCAGCACGTCGTTCTGCAAGTGGTGGTAGCTGCACTGGTGGCAGGCGGAAAGCGCCGGCGTGGCGGCCACCCATTGCAGCGCGGCGGCCATGGCCACACCCAGCGAGGGCCCCACGGCCAGCGCGGCCCCGATCCCCCCCGCCTCCGCCACGGTGACGCACTTTCGTGCCGTCGCCAGCCCGCCCACCGCGGCCACGTCGAGCACCACCAGCGCCGCCGCTTGCGAGCGAACGATGGCCATCACGTCGGCCGGCCGGCGCACCGTCCGCGAAAGGGCCAGCGGAACCGAGGTCTGCCGTTGCAACGCCGCCGCCTGGTCCATCTTCTGCACGGCGGCCAGCGGATCGACCAGGCAGTCCAGCGGCACCTCCTCCAACTCGGCGCACAACGCTCGCGCACGCTCCATGTCGTAGGCGGCCCGGCCGTCCAGCCGCAGTTGTACCCGGTCGCCCACCGCCTCGGCCACCTCGGCCACGTTGGCCACGTCGGTGGCAACTTCTCCCCGGGAGGCGATCATCTGCCAGTGGAATCCCTGGTCGGCCATCTCGCGGGCAAGCCGCACCAGCGGGGCCCCCGTGGCCCGGTCGAGCCGGACCCCCAGCGGGACCCGCTTGCGATACTCGCCGCCCAAAAGGTGGCAAAGCGGCTGACCGGCGATTCGTCCGATCAGGTCCCAGCAGGCCATCTCCAAGGCGGCCAACAGGGGCCGCGGCCACGGCGGCTCCATCTCCAGCATTTCCTCGACGTCGAAAACGCTGCGGCCGACCAACAGCGGCAAGAGGGTCTCGCGCCGGGCGGCCAACTCGTCGGCCTGCCACGAGAGCGACGTTTCGCCCCAGCCGGCCAGGCCCGACTCGGTGGCCAGCCGGACCAGCATCGAGGGGGCGGCGTCGCCCGGGGCGTGAGAGGCGATTTCGACGAGAAAAAACTCCAGATCGCTGATCGTCATGGGCAAAGCTCTTGGGGAAGCACGAAGCGAACTTTCTCTTCTCGGATCGAACCGTTTTCCACCTCGCCGCCGAATCGCTCCCGCAACCACGCCACGCACGCCTGGACCAGGGTCTCGGGCGCGCTGGCGCCGGCGGTGATCACCACGGTCTGGCGGCGAGAAAACCACTCCGGCCGGATATCCTCGGGACCGTCGATGAGGTGGGCCTTGACCCCTTCGGTGCGGGCCAATTCGGCCAGCCGCTGGCTGTTCGAGCTGTTCCGGCTGCCCACCACCAGCACCACGTCGGCCTGCCGGGCAAGAAGCCTGACCGCCTCCTGGCGATTCTGGGTGGCGTAGCAGATGTCATCCCGGGGCGGGCCGACGATGTGCGGAAATCGCTGTTTCAGCCGGGCCACGATCCGGGCCGCATCGTCGACCGAGAGCGTGGTCTGCGTGAGGTAGGCGACCTTGCGGGGATCGGCGATTTCCAGCCGGTCGACCTCTTCCACGCTGCCGGCCAGCACAATCGACTCCGGCGCCTCGCCCATCGTGCCCACCACCTCGTCGTGCCCGGCGTGTCCGATCAGCACGATCGTGTAGCCCTGGGCGGCAAACCGGACCGCCTCGCGGTGGACCTTGGTGACCAGGGGGCAGGTGGCGTCGACGGCCCGCAGTTGCCGGGCGGCGGCCTTGCGGCGAACCTCGGGCGAGACGCCGTGGGCGGAGTAGAGCAGCGTGGCGCCGGGGGGGACGTCGTCGAGGTGGTCGACAAAAACCACCCCCTGCCGGCAAAAGTGCTCGACCACCCATTGGTTGTGGACGATTTCGTGATAGACGTAGATCGGCGTGCCGAATCGCTCGATTGCCCGCCGGAGGCTCTCGATCGCCATGTTGACGCCGGCGCAGAATCCCCGCGGCCCGGCCAGCACAATGCGCATGGTTGGCTCGCTTTCCGGAAAGCATCATAATGAAGCGACCGGCGTGCGGCCAAGGGGGGGGAGAGACCAACCGCCGTCGCCGCCGTCTCGCAGGTCCTGCCCACTCGCCACGCTCTTCCGCCCGATGGCCCTCGACCGCTTTCGACGCGATCTGGAATTGTACGGTCCCGGGGCCGGAAAGCCAAAGCGGCTTTCCCAGGCCCGGGCCCGTCGCTATTGCCGCCGGCTGGCACGAAACCACTACGAAAACTTCCCCGTTGCCAGCCTGCTCCTGCCCCGCCGGCTTCGCCCTCACTTCTTCCACGTTTACGCCTATTGTCGCTGGGCCGACGACCTGGCCGACGAAACGGCCGACCCCGCCCAAGCGCTCGATCTGCTCGACTGGTGGCAGGGGCAGCTCGACGCCTGCTACCAAGGCCGGGCCGAGCATCCCGTGTTCGTCGCCCTCGGCCCCACGATCGCCGAGTTCGGCATCCCCCGCCGCACCTTGGCCGATCTGCTGGTCGCCTTTCGCCAGGATCAGCGGGTGCGAAGCTACGAGACCCTGGACCGATTGTTGGAGTATTGCCGCTATTCGGCCAATCCGGTCGGGCGGCTGGTGCTCTACCTGGGACGCTGCTTCGATCCCCGCCGCGCCGAGTTGTCCGACGCCGTCTGCACCGGGCTGCAACTGGCCAACTTTTGCCAGGACGTGGCCGTCGACCACCGCCGCGGGCGGCTCTACCTGCCGCGGGAACTCTTCCTGCGGTGCGATTGCGACCGGCGTGTGCTCGATTCGGGCCGGGCCGACGAGGCCTTTCGGCGCGTGATGGCGGCCATGGTCGAGGTGGCCCGGAGCCGGCTCCGCCGGGGCCTGCCGCTGGTGCAACAGGTTCCTGGCGCGTTGCGGCTGGACGTATCGCTGTTTGTTCACGGCGGTTTGGCCGTGCTGAGGAAGATTCGCGCGGCAAACTACGACGTCCTCGCGCGGCGGCCGAGCTTGAGCCGGATCGACAAGCTGCGGCTGGTTGCCCGATGCTGGTGGCGGCCGGCCGGCGACCTGGAAGTCGAGGAGGCGAGATGACGGATTCGAGCGGGAATCTCCGCCGCAGCCATGCCGCCTGCCGCCGTGTGGCCCGGGCCGCCGGCTCGAATTTCTACCCCTGCTTTTTCCTCCTGGGGCCGGCCCGGCGACGCGCCATGGTGGCGGTCTACGCCTTCATGCGCCACACCGACGACCTGGCCGACAGCGACCACCCGGCCGACCAGCGACGCCAGGCGGTGGCCCGCTGGCGATCCGCCTTGGCCGGCGCGCTGACATCCCCCGGGCGGCAGCCCGAGGAGATCGCCGGCGGGTGGCTGCTGCCGGCGCTGGCCGACACGGCCCGGCGATACCAGATTCCCCACCGCCACTTCTTCGACATCCTCGACGGCGTGGAGATGGACCTCGCCCCGCACCGCTACGAGACGTTCGACGAGCTGGCCCGCTATTGCCGCCGCGTGGCCACGGCCGTGGGGATGGCCTGCCTGCACATTTGGGGGTTCGACGGCGAAGCGGCCTTCCCGCCGGCGGGGGCCTGTGGGCTGGCCTTCCAGATGACGAATATCCTTCGCGACCTGAAGGAGGACGCGGCCCGGGGGCGGGTCTACCTGCCGCAAGAGGACCTGCGGCGGTTCGACTACACGGAGGAAGACCTGCGCCGCGGGGTGGCCGACGACCGCTTTTTGCGGCTGATGCGGTTCCAGATCGAGCGGACCGAATTGCTCTACCGGGAGGCCGCCCCCCTGGTGGACCACCTGGAGCCGGCCGGGCGGCGGATCTTTTCGGCCATGTGGCGCCTTTACCACCAACTCTTGCTCAACATTCGATCGGCTCCCGCAGTGGTGCTCCGGCAGCGGGTCCACGTCCGTCGGTCGCAGAAGCTGGCCATCGGCCTATGGACGCTCTGTCCTTTTTCCGCAAGGGTCCGCCTGCCGTGACCGTTCTCACACGCGACAAGTCGAGCTCGCCCCGGCTGGCCGTGGTAGGGGGAGGATTGGCCGGATTGGCCGCCGCCGTCCGCGTGGCCGAGCACGGTTACGCCGTCGAGTTGTTTGAAGCCCGGCGGCGGCTGGGCGGCCGGGCCGGCTCCTTTCGCGATCCCCACTCGGGCGAGTGGGTCGATTACTGCCAGCACGTGGCCATGGGCTGCTGCACGAACTGGCTCGACTTCTGCCGGCGAACCGGTCTGGACGATTGCTTCCGCCGGCTGCCGACGCTCCATTTCATTGCCCCCGACGGCCGGCGTTGCGATTTTTCGTCCAGCCGCTTTCTGCCGCCGCCGCTCCACTTGCTGCCGGCGCTGGGGCGGCTGGCGTATCTCCACCGCCGCGACCGGTCGAGGATCGCCCTGGCGATTTGGCGGCTGGCGCGGCAGGCTGCGCCACTGCCCGAGGCCGATCGGCCGCTCTTGGACTGGCTGCAAGCGGCCGGGCAATCGACGGCGGCCATCACCGGGTTCTGGTCGCTGGTGGTCACCAGCGCGCTGGGCGAAACGCTCGATCGCGTTTCCCTGGCGGCGGCCCGGCAAGTGTTTCGCGACGGCTTTCTGGCCACCCGGTCGGCGCACCAGGTCTACTTGCCCCGCTACCGGCTCAACGAAATCTACGATCGGCGGCTGGCCGAGGTTCTTGCCCAGCGGGGAATCCGCGTCCACCGCGGCTGTCGGGTGCGGTCGATCGAGGGCGACGCCCGGCGTGCCCGGACGCTCCGCTTTGCCGATGGCGGCGGGCAGCCGTTCGACGCGGTCGTGGCGGCCGTGCCCTGGCAGAAGATTCGTTCCCTGCTCTGCCCGGCCCTGCGGGCGGCCCTGCCGGCCTTGGACCGGGTGGAGCAAATCGAGCCGGCCGAGATTACCGCCGTGCACCTGTGGTACGATCGCCCCATCACCGATCTTTCCCACGCCGCGCTGGTGGGCCGTTTGAGCCAGTGGGTGTTTCGCGGTCCCGCTTCGCCCGGCGGCCCGGACGCCTCCCCGCCGGAGCACGGCTACCAGGTGGTGATCAGCGCCTCGCACAAACTGGTTCACGCCTCGCGGGAGGAGTTGGTCCGCCGGGTGGGGGCCGAGTTGGAGGCGATCTGGCCGGAGGCCCGGCGGGCGGGCCTGCTCCGCTGGCAGGTCGTTCGCCGGGCGGACGCCCTGTTTGCACCCCGCCCGGGCACCGACCGGCTGCGGCCGCCGCAAGAGACCCCAGTGGCCAACCTGGCCCTGGCCGGCGACTGGACGGCCACCGGCTGGCCGGCCACGATGGAAGGGGCCGTGCGGAGCGGCTACCTGGCGGCCGAGGCGCTGGTGGGCCGAGGGGGCCGGCAGGGCTCCCTGCTCGCGCCCGAGCGGCCCAGGGGATGGCTGGCACGCCGGCTGTTGGGCTGAGCGGCGACCTGCCCGTTTCCGTGGCGGAAAGTCGGGAGGGCGAGGCTCCTGCCGAGCCGTGGAAATCACGGTGAATGCCGCCACCGCGGCTCGGCAGGAGCCTCGCCCTCCCGTGTGCGCACAAGTATCGCCTTTCCGCAAC
>CAYZWG010000268.1:5541-7769 GCA_964481605.1 uncultured Planctomycetaceae bacterium | reverse complement strand
CTGCATCTGCTCGTCGCTCAACCCGGCCACGATTCCCCCCAGCCAGTCGGCAAACTCCTGGGCGATCTCCAGGGCCTTTTGGTTTCCGCACAGCCGATATGCCTCGCGCAGCCCGGCCAGCATCTTGTGTTGCGTATAGAGCGGTGCCCAAAGACCGTTCAGGCCGCCCTGCAAGCGAATCTCTCCCCGGGCGATCTCTTCCGTGAAGATCTTTTTCGCTCCCGGAATCGCCGAGACGTAGCCGTCGCCCTGGGCCTGCTGGCAGGTGTCCAGTTCGTCGACGATGTAGTTCACTCGCCGCAGAAACCGCTCGTCGCCGGTCGAGGCATACATCAGCGCGCAAGCGCTGAGATAGTGTCCCAGGCTGTGGCCGGACACGGTTTTCGATTCCCACCCCTGGTAAGGCTTGGCCCTCGGCTCCAGGCCCGCCTCGATCCGGAATCGGGCCAGCAGCCGGTCCGGCTCGTAGCGAAGCAGCACCCGCCGATTCAAATCCTCCGCGTGGCGGAAGGGGCCATCAAGCAGGCGGACCTGGCCGAGATCGAACGGTCGCGCCGCCAGCGGAACCGGTTGGGGCTTCGCCGGCCCGGCCTCCGCCAGGCCCACGGCCACCATCACCCAACCGGCAACCAGCCACGGCAGCCTTGCATCTCTCATGCGTTTCTCCCCAGTAATTTTCAATAGTGGGTAGCACCGGTTCTTGAACCGGTGTGACTCTGCCACGAAAGCACCGTAGGCCGGATCGCGATCCGGCCTACCCGCTTTTCGTTCGGCGCGGGTCTCCCGACCCCGCCGCCACGACCCCGTGGGTAGCACCGGTTCTTGAACCGGTGTGGCTTTGCCACAAGAGGTCCGGGCAAATCACTCCACCGATCGAAGGCGGGGTCGGGAGACCCACGCCGAACGAAAAGGAGACCCGCGCCGAACGACCACCTAAGCGTTCCCACCCGCTCCCTGACCTCTTGCCGGCTGCCGCCGGCCCAGGTTCAAGAACCTGGGCCACCCACGAATATCCCCTCTCCGCAACGACAACACATTATCGTTCACCTGGAGCGCGAAGGAAACAGTCGGGCAACCCTCCCACCCTCGCCGAAACCCCCCGGTCGCTCTGGGCGGAAAGCTCGCCGCCGGGTAGAATGACGGGAACATGAGCAGCGAAGATGTTTTGAATGAACCGGGCGAAACGCGCTTCCCCGATTTCGGGTGGGACGAGACCGGCCGGACCAACGTGATCCTTGCCGAAGTGGTCTCCGAGCCGCCGCGCCGGCGGCCCCGGGTGCCGCTCCACAGGCGTTGGAAGTTGCAGGCGATCCTGTTCGTGGCCACCTGCCTGAGCACGTTTTTCGCCGGCAGCACCCTCCTTGCCGAGGACGCCCAGGGCCATTTGCTGGTGGCCTTCTCGCTCTGGCACGGCTTGGCCTACGGCGGCGCGCTGATGACCATCCTCGTCTGCCACGAGGCGGGCCACTATCTCCAAACCCGCCGCTACGGCATCCCCGCCACGCTGCCCTATTTCATCCCCATGCCCTTGACCCCGCTGGGCACGATGGGCGCCGTGATCGCCATGGACCCCCGCATCCCCAACCGCCGGGCACTGTTCGACGTGGGAATCACGGGGCCGCTGTGGGGACTGGTTCCCACGCTCATCTTCTGCACCCTGGGCCTCTCCTACGCCCACCTCGAACCGGCCAACTCCCCCTACCTGGGAGCCGAATCCTATGGCGAGCCCCTCTTGTTTCACCTCCTCGCCCGGTGGTTCCTCGGACCCGTCCCCCACGACCAGGTGATCGTGATCGGCTCGCTGGCCAAGGCCGGTTGGGTAGGACTGCTGATCACCGCGATCAACCTGTTTCCCATCGGGCAGCTCGACGGGGGCCACGTGCTCTACGCCATCAGCGGCCGGCGGGCCCACCGCATCGCCGTGGGCCTGTTGCTTGCCGCCGCCGCGGCCACCGCCGTTTCCGGCTACTGGTGGTGGTGGCCCATGCTGTTGCTGCTGGTATTCATGGGGCCCAAACACCCCCCCACCCAGGGCGACACGGTCCCCCTGGGCCGCTGGCGATACCTGCTGGGATGGCTCACGCTGTTGTTCGTGGTGATCGGCTTCACACCCGACCCGTTCAACCAGGCCGGGGGGTTAATTCCCTAGCGACTGCAAGGGCGCGGGAATCCGCACGCTGGGCGCGGGTCTCCCGACCCCGCCGAGAGAGGACCGATGGTTTCCCACT
>CAYZWG010000268.1:0-5441 GCA_964481605.1 uncultured Planctomycetaceae bacterium | reverse complement strand
AGGCCGGGGGGTTAATTCCCTAGCGACTGGAGTGGCGCGGGAATCCTGCCGCCCCGCCGTACAAACCTCCCGCTGGCCCCCGCGTTGCGAACTTCCATCACCGGCGTGCGGCCAAACAGCCCGCCAAAGTCGACCATCTCGCCGGCCTTGGCGCCGGGAACCGGGATCAGCCGAACCGCGGTCGTCTTGTTGTTGATCACGCCGATCGCCATCTCATCGGCAATAATCGCGGAGAGCGTCTCCGCCGGGATATCGCCGGGCACGGCGATCATGTCCAACCCCACGGAACAGACGCTGGTCATCGCCTCCAGCTTCTCCAATCCCAAATGACCCCTCGCCACCGCCTCGGCCAGGGCGGCGTCCTCGCTCACCGGGATGAACGCCCCGGAAAGCCCGCCCACCGAACTGGACGCGAACAGCCCCCCCTTCTTCACCGCGTCGTTCAGCAGGGCCACGGCCGCGGTCGAGCCGGGCGCCCCCACGCAATCCAGCCCCAGCGTGGTGAGAATCTCGCCGATGCTGTCGCCCACCGTGGGCGTGGGCGCCAAGGAGAGGTCGACGATCCCGAACGCCACGCCCAACTCGGAGGCCACCTCGCGGCCGATCAACTCGCCCACCCGGGTCACCCGGAAACTGGTGATCTTGATCTCCTCGGCCAACTCGCCCAGGGTGAGCCCCGGTTCCTGGGCCAGCCGCCGCTTGAGCGCGCTACCCACCACGCCGGGACCGGAAACGCCGATGTTCACCGTGGCCTCGGGCTCGCCCGCCCCCATGTAGGCCCCGGCCATGAAAGGGTTGTCTTCGGGGATGTTGGCAAACACCACCAGCTTGGCGCAGCCGAAGCCCCGCTGGTCGGCCGTGGCTTGGGCAATCCGTTTCAACACCCCGCCCACCTCGTGGATGGCGTCCATGTTGATGCCCGCCTTGCGCGAGGCCACGTTGAGCGAGGCGCAGACCCGCCTGGTCTGCGAAAGCACCTCCGGCAGCGACTCGATCACCACGCCGTCGGCCGGGGTCACGCCCTTCTGCACCAGCGCCGTGAATCCGCCCACGAAATCCACCTTGCACTCCGCCGCCGCGGCGTCCAGCGTGCGGGCCACCTGCACCGCCGCCGCCCGCCCGTGACCCGCCAAAATCGTGGAAACCGGCGAAATCGCCAACCGCTTGTTGGTCACCGGAATGCCGTACTTCGCACCCACCCGATTGCAGACGTTCACCAGCCGGCTGGCCCGCGAGGTGATCTTGCCGCGAAGCTTGCGGCAGAGATGGTCCACGCTGGGCGCGGCACACTCGTCCACGTTCAGCGCCAGCGTCACCGCACGCACGTCGAGGTACTCGGCGTGCAGCATTTCAATCGTGGAAAGAATCTCGTCCGTGTGAAGCATGGTCGTGGCAAAAAAACAGGGACGCTCGTTGGACAGCGCCACTTCTCCTGGTTCCCCAGCCCCAGCTTTCCTCCTGGTTCCCAAGCTCCAGCTTGGGAACCCACCGGCCCAAACCCCAAACCGGGCCGCTTCTCCACGCAGCCTACCGCCGCGGCGCGGACGTCAATCGCAATTGGTTGGTGGCCACAAACACGTTCTCGTGCTGCAGCTTCACCGTGAACCCGAGTTCCTTGCCCATCTGCTCCAGGTCGGCCTGCAGCATCTGCAGGTCCCAGCAGGCGGGCATTTCAAGCTGACCGACCAGCACGAACTCGTCGCCCGAGCGGTCGCCGTAGAGGTCGACAATGTTGATGTCCTTGCCGGCCAAGTACTGGCTGAACCGCCGCACGATCCCCGCCTGGTCCTTGCCAAAGGCGGTGATCACGAACCGGTCCGAGTCGGCCTTGACCGCCGGCCTTGGCGGCAACGCCCGGCGGGCAACCACCTGGTATCCCGAACCCAACGAGGGCTCGCCGCGAACCCGCTCGGCCAACTCTTCGGCCTCGATGGGATGCGGCAGGCTGACGATCATGATGAGGGTAAAATAGCCACCCAGAACCGTCTGGCTGCACGAATCGATGTTGCCCCCCAGCCCTTCCACGGCGTTGCTCACCGCCGCCACGATGCCCGGATGGTCGTCCGACATCACGTTGAGAACGTAGACCTGGTCGAATCGGGGCATCACCTGGTCGCCTGGGGAGGGCACGAGACACAAGCCACGCGGTCCCCTGCCCCAGGGGGTAGCGCGGTTGCCTCCCGCCGCGGGAACCGGTGGCCCGACAAGAATCGGGCGAAACCGTTGAGCTTACCAGAAAACGCCGGCCCCACAAGCCCCCGCAGCCCGACGTGCCCGCCACCACGGTGGCCGACCCGCGACCGGATCACTCCAGGCCCAGCACCCGAATGATCCCATCGCTTGTGCCCTCCGGACCGAACTGCTCCACGTTGAGCACCAGGTCGTAGAGGTGCGGGTCGTCGATATCCTGGTGGAAGAAATGGCGCACGAACTGCCGCCGGCCGCGGTCCAGATTGTGCATCAGGTGGCGTGCCTTGGCCGGCGAGAGGTCGTGGCGGCCGGCCAGTTGCGCGATGCGATACTTCTCGGAAGCAATCAGCCGCACCGCATAGCCCGACTCGCGCGGCAGCAGAAACTGGGCCCCCCGGCCCACAAACACGATCTTGCCCCGGCGGGCCGCGGCCAGCAGGATGCGGGTTAGCCGGGAGAGGTATTTCTCGTGCGAGACAATCTCCCGGTCGAGCCAGGGGCCGAAGATGTCGTAGGCCCAACTCATCGTGGTCTCGTCGACCGCTTCGAGGCCGGCGCGGCTGAGATGGAAGTGGTCGGCAACCTGGTCCAAAACGCCCTTGTCGAGTACCTCCCAACCAAGCCTGCGGCCGAGCATCTCGGCCACCGTGCTCCCCCCGGCGCCCGCCTCCCGGGAGATGCCCACGTAAGGACCCACGCAGCACGCCGACCGCTGCGGCTGATCCAGGCGGAGAGAACGATCGGCGATCTCCTGGGTGCGGGCCCAGGCCTGCATTCGACGTTCGGCCACGGCGAACGTCTTCGGTTCCAGCCGGGTCTGCTCTTTCATCGTCCACCCCCCTTTGGTTCGAGAGAGCGGGTGAGTTGGGCGAGCACGAAACCTACTCGTTACGAAGCTCCAGCTTCGCATGCGCAACTGGCGCCAAGCCTTGCTTGGCCTCTCGGCAGCGCCACTGGAAGCGGAGCCACGATGAAATGCGCTGCCAAGCCGGAGCTTGGCAGCCGGAGCAGGTCCCCATCTCGCTGTTGCGAGCGGGCCCCACCCACCATCAATTAGTATAACCAAAAAAACGAAAAAACGGAAGACTTTGCCGTCCACCGCGGCGGCTCGCCGCACACGGAAAGCCGCGCGCCGCTTCCCTTTGCAAGGTGGTAACGTTATTGTCTGATAAAAACGTGGTGTGGGCCAACGCCCCACGCTGGACACTACCCACGGCGAAATGCCCGTCCCACGCGGCCCGCCTTGCCCCGCCCAAGTTCGGCGAGTTTCGTAGCGTACGTGCTCGCACGCACATCGGGTTCCGTAGGCCGGATGGTGAGCCAGCCTCCACCCCTCGGTCCCAAGCTCCAGCTTGGGACCGCATCCGATGCCACGCTCCGCCGGGGGTTCCCAAGCCGGAGCTTGGGAACCAGCGTGTAAATCGTTAGAATCAAGGAGCTCTGCCGCGTCCTTTTTCACACCGCTTTACCTGGCTCGGATCTGGGGGAGATCAACATGAGAACCAACGCGCAGGCGACGCCGGCCGCTCGACGAACGGTCGTTTCGCTGAAACTGATCTTGGTGGCCCTGGCCGGGTTTCTGCCCGCCGTTGCGCTATCTCGGCGGCCGGCCGCTGCGGCCGAGGCACCCACGCCGCCGAACGTGATTGTCTTTTTCAGCGACCAGCAACGTTGGGACAGCGTCGGCTGCTATGGGCAAAAGCTCCCCACCACGCCCCACCTGGATCGCATGGCCGCCGAGGGAGTCCGCTTCCAGTTCGCCTTCACCTGCCAGCCGGTCTGCGGCCCTGCGCGGTCCTGCTTGCAGACCGGCAAGTACGCCACCGAGACGGGCTGCTTTCGCAACAACATCGCCCTCCCAAAAAACGAAAAAACGATCGCCCATTGGCTCTCCCAGTCCGGCTACGAGGTGGGCTACGTGGGCAAGTGGCACCTCGCCTCGACCGGCGGCATTCCCGGCCGCCAGCAGAATTTCACCACCTCGCCGATCCCACCCGAGTTTCGCGGCGGCTACAAGGACTTCTGGCTCGCCTCCGACGTGCTCGAGTTCACCAGCCACGGCTACGACGGGCACCTGTTCAACGCCGACATGCAGCGGGTCGATTTTCCCCCGGGACGCTACCGCGCCGACGCAGAGACCGATTTCGTGTTGGAGTATCTTCGCTCGCGCAACCGCGACCGCCCCTTGTTCCTCTTCGTTTCCTACATCGAGCCGCACCACCAGAACGACCACCGGCACTTCGAAGGCCCGCACGGTTCCAAACAGCGGTGGAAGAATTACGACGTGCCCGGCGACCTGGTGGGCACCCAAGGGAACTGGCGGCAGGAGTATCCCGACTATCTCGGCTGCGTCCACGCGCTGGACGAGAACCTGGGCCGGCTGCGCCACGAGTTGAACCGCCTGGGCATGGCGGAAAACACGCTCCTCCTCTACACCTCGGACCACGCCTGCCATTTCCGCACGCGAAACAGCGAATACAAGCGGGCCTGCCAGGACGATGCCATCCGCGTGCCCATGATCGCCTGTGGGCCAGGATTCCGCGGCGGCAAGGTGGTGCGGGAGTTGGTCAGCCTGATCGACGTGCCGCCCACCATCCTGCGGGCCGGCGGCGCGGCGATTCCCCACTCGATGCGGGGCCGGCCGCTGCAAGATCTGGTCGACGGCAGCGCCTCCGACTGGCCCCAGGAGGTCTTCGTGCAGATCAGCGAGAGCCAGGTCGGCCGGGCGATTCGCACCAAACGGTGGAAATACTCGGTGCGGGCCCCCGGCCTCAACGGCGGCCGCTACCCGTCCAGCGATCGTTACGTCGAGGATTTCCTCTACGACCTGGAAAACGATCCCCACGAAAGGACCAACCTGGTCCGCGATCCCGCCTTCGCCGAGGTCCGCGGCCGCCTGGCCCAGACGCTCAAGCGCCGCATGGTTGCCGCGGGCGAAAAGCAGCCGGTCATCCTGCCGGCCAAGTGAGTCGATAGGCCGGCGGGGGGGGGTTCCCAAGCCGGAGCTTGGGAACCAGGTTGCCGCCACCCTCGGTCCCAAGCTCCAGCTTGGGACCGCATCCAACGCCACGGTCCGCCGGGGGTTCCCAAGCCGGAGCTTGGGAACCAGTAGGGCCGGCTGTGCCGGCCGGATTGCTCGCTGCCGGCCGGCACAGCCGGCCCTACTTGCAAGATTTGACAACCGCTACCGGGCAGCTAGCCCAAGTTGATCGGTTGCAGGTCAAAATTGTTTTTTGGGAACTTTTTCATCC
>CAYZWG010000267.1:1273-7783 GCA_964481605.1 uncultured Planctomycetaceae bacterium | reverse complement strand
TGGGCAACCCATTTCCCCCCATCGTTAGCTGCCGCCCTGCAAAAAAAGTCCGTTCCTGAACCCCCAGCCTCGTCCTCCCATGTTGCCTCCCAGGCGAAACAAAAGTCGGTGTCTGGAACAGCTTTTGCGGGTTTGTCAACCCCGTGTGTTCGTCTTTGCCGTGGGGGGACACTCAAACCGGTCTTTGTGCTTCCCGCCCGAGTTGTTTATAATGCGCCACGTTGATGCGTGACGGACCGGCACGTTCGTAAGAACTCGGGCAGGAGGAAGGAATCGCAACCGTGCTTACCGTTCGACCGAAGATTGCGGAACTCGTTTTCCAACTTTATGGCCGACCGCTCCACCCGGAGCTTTTCCAGGTTCATGCTTCTCAAACCGTGCAGCGGGGGGACTATCAAGCGCGGATGGAGATCACCAGCGCGGGCCACGTGGTGACCTGGCGTTACGCCGGATTGACCTTGACGGAGGTGGCCACCTCGGCGCATCACCCGTTGCCCAAACGCCGGCGGCTGCTCTCCTACCGGTTGAAAGGCTCGCGCAGCGACTACGTGGAAACGCGGGGCGGGATCACTTACCAGATGAGTTTTCAACTGGAGCCGGTCGAGCCGGAGGTATTTTGGACGTTTCAGGAAGAACTCTGCCGCGACGGCCAGCGGCGGGGAATGCTTCACCGATTCGATTCCAGCGGCCGGATGGCGCTGGGGGCGCTGAGCTATATCCACGTGGAGACCCGCAGCCGCTGCCTGCTGGTGCAGGCGTTTCACACGTTTCCGGACGACTGCGCCATCGTCAAGAGCCAGTCGTTGTTCGAGATTCCGTAGCGGGCAGGGTGCGGGGGCGCGGAACTGGCGCGCGTGGGTGCGGAGCACCGCCCTACGGCTGGCGCGCGTGGGTGTAGAGCACCCACCCTACGGTTGCGGTTCGTCGTCGAGCGGGGCGAGGAATTCGCGCAGGGCGGCATTGACCGCCGCCGGGGCCTCCAGCGTGGTCATGTGGCCCGCCTGGGGGATTTCCACCATTTGGGCGAGGGGAATCTTTTCGGCCATGCCGCGCATTTCCCCCACCGTGGAGATGGCGTCTTCGCTACCGACCAACACCAGCGTGGGGCAGGCGATGCGGGGTAGCCAGCCGGTGGCGTCGGGCCGCTGGGCCATTCCCCGGGCCGCCGCCGCGATGCCGTCGCGGGCGCTGGACAAGATCACTCGCCGCAGCGCGTCGACCACCTCGGGCGTGTTTTGGATGGCGTGGGCGGAAAACAGTTTGGGGATCATCGCCTCGGCGAGAAACTCCGCCCCCTGGCGGCAAACGCGCTGGGCCGTCTCCCGCCGGCCTTGGGCCTTCTCCGGCGTGTCGGCGGCCGCCTTGGTGTCGCAGAGAATCAGGGCCTTGGTCCGCTCGGTGTGGCGGCGGTGGAACTGCCAGGCGATGTAACCGCCCATGGAAAGACCACAGAAGACTACCGGGCGGCGAATCTCCAGGGCATCCAACAGCGCGGCCAGGTCGTCGGCGAAGTCCTCCATGGTGACCTTGCCGCCGGTGACCTCGCTCTCTCCGAATCCCCGCAGATCGGGCGCGATCACCCGATAGTCTTGGGAGAGCGCGTCGATTTGCGCGGTCCACATCGTATGGTCCAGGGGAAAACCGTGGACCAATAGCAGCGGCAGCCCGCTGCCCCGGTCGACCGTGGCCAACCGGACTCCGCCAGCGGTGAGTTTTTTCACGAGTGGTTCCCTCTTCGTTTTGTGCTTGGATATTCCAGATTAGTTGCCGTAGTTGTCAAACCCGCAGTCCACCGGGACAGGCCCGGTGGGGACTCTTGCCCCCGTTTGGCGCGGGGCTGCCGACCCCGCCGTAGTTGTCAAACCCGCGGTCCACCGGGACAGGCCCGGTGGGGACTCTCCCTGGCCACGGCCACTCAGGTGAAATGCGACACGGTTTTCCACGCCCATTGGCCCAACAGGGCGGCCAGCAGTATCCAGGGCAGGGCGGCAAGCGCCGGGTGTCGCCACTCGTGGCGACCGCGGGCGATTCGCCGCATTTGCCAGGCGCGAAAGGGGATTTGCGCCGCCACCACGAGGAAGAGGAGCGTTCCCAGCGGATGAAAGCCCCACGCTTGGGCCCAGCGGCCGTGGGCCATGGCGACGAAACAGCGTGTCAGCCCGCACCCGGGGCAATCCCACCCCAGGGTGCGTTTCCAGGCGCAGAGTTCGGGGGCGGGCAGGTCCAAAAAGGGCAGCTTGAGCTTGCCATCCACGGGGGGCGGCAGCAACGCGGCCAGGGCCAGTACGGCAAGCGAGATCAACAGCAGGGTGCGATGGTAGCGGAAGCGAACACCGGCCGCGGAATCGGCCGCCGGGGACCGATCGGGGCCGGCCACGGAGGCCGCTGGGGCAAGTTGGTCAGGCGGATCGGTCACGGCGCCGGTTCCCGCGGTTTTTTCCCCGGCTGTTGTACCGGCGTGCCGGCCGGGCCGTCGGGGACAGCGGAGCCGGAGTCCTTTTGTGGCGATTGGGCGGCCCGGCGAAACACCTCGAGCTGCTTGGCGATCAGTCCGGAATGGGGCTCCAGGGTGACGGCCTTCTGCTGGTTTTCCAGGGCGCCCTGGTAGTCGCCGCGAGCGTAGTCGACCCGGGCCAGGGTGTCCCAATAGGCACCGGCGTCGGGGCGGGCGGCCACGGCCCGGCGGGCACACTCCAGGGCCTCGTCGAGGTCGCCCTGGGTATTGCCGACCAGCCAGGCCAACTGGTTGCAATTGGAAATCGGGTCCTGGGAGGCGGCGATCTTCTGCCGCAGGTCGGCGGCTGCTTTCTCGATCATCTGGACCGTCTTCTGCCGTTCGTCCGGGGCCAGGTTGGCCAGCCGGTAGCGGGCGATGAGGGTATCGAGTTCCATGGGATCGTTGCTGAGGGCTTCGTCCAGGTAGCTGCGTTGCTTGGCGAGGTCGCCCTGCTGGAGCCAGTGGCAGGCGTAGAAGTAGTTCATTCTGCCGGCCAGTTGGGAAAGCCCCATGCCGTATCGGTCGAGATGTTCCAGGTTTTCTTTCTTGACGAGTTTGCTGGTCTCGTCGAGGGTTTCCGCCGCGCGGAGGTCTTCTCCGTTGTCGTGCAGCATTTCGGCAAGGCGTTTGAGCGCGGAGGCGGCATAGACCGGCGGCCCCGTGTGGGCGGCCTGGCGATACTCGGCCTCGGCCCAGTCGAACCGCCCTCGCTGCCGCAGCGAGAGGGCCATTTCCAGGTGGAACAGGAGCGACGGTTCGCGGCCGGGCGGGGGAGTTTGCCGAGCCCGAACGGCCGTCGCCTCGGCGGCCTCGGCCTGGCCGAGCTGGGCTTCCGCTTGGGCCTGGTGATACAACAGCGAGGCCAGCACGGTGGGGCCGGTCTGGGCAGGAAACCGGGCCAGCACCCGGGCCTCTTCCTCCACCAGGCGGCGCCAGCCGTCGAGGGTCTCCGCCGGCGCGTCGAGCAGCCGGACGTACTGCCGCAGCCACACCGCCGCCGTGCGGCCGCTTTGGGCCAGGTGCTGGGCGACCGCCTCGGCCAGCCGCTGGCGGCCCGGTTGGTGAAGCGGCACAAGATTGAGCATCTGGACGGCGGCCTGCTTCGACAGCCGCGTCGACTTCTCGTAGCGGACCAGCCGGCACATGGCGGGCAATCCGGCCCCGCCCGGCAAGTCGATCAACTTGCGCATCAGGTCGACGCGCTCGTCGGGGGGGCTGGCCGAGTAGTCCTTGAGAATTTCTTTGACTTCCGCGGGATCGTCCGGCTCGGACCACCGCACCCGCATCAGGCGGAGCAGGTATCGCGCCCGGGCGGCGATCTCCAGGTCGTCGTCGTTCTCGGCGATTCGCAGGGCGTCGCAGGCCTCGAAGCCGATGCGTGCCAACTCGGCCTGGGCGCGATCGCGGACCGCGAAGTCGTCGTTGCCCAACTGGGCGATCAGCCGATCGATTTTCTGCCGGGGTGTTTCCGGGGTGTCCGGGGCCGCCTGGGGGGCGGACTGCGGCGGCGGCGCGGTCTGCTGGGCTTCCGCGGGTTGCCCAGCGGCGGCCAACAGCGCGGCCAGCAGGACCGTCCCGGGCCCGGTCCATCGAAATCGCAACAGCAAGTCCATGGGGTACCCCAGTCGAGGCGGGGTCTGTAGGCCGGGTCGGCAGACCCGCGCCAAACACGTAGGGCCGGCTGTGCCGGCCGGCCTTGGGCGCAAGCCGCTCCTGTTGGTCGCCTGCCTGCCGGCCCCCACTGATAAGATACCTCAGCCTTGGCCGATCGGGCAAGCTGGACGGGCGCCAACAGGGGGCGCCCCCGAGCGCCAACGCCGGGCCGGCGGGGCCGCGCCACTATGGCGCGGCACCGGAGGGCTCGGCCAGGAGTTGTTCCACTGCCCGATCAATATCCGCCGAGTCGAAGGGCTCCGGGGGCATCCGGCCGGCGGAGAACACCTTGCGAAGCTTGCCGCGGCGATCGTAGAGCTTGAGGTTCGGCAGGGCTCCGTTTTCAATCTCAAAGGCGTCGATCGACCGGGCGTCGCTGCCGTAGCGGCTGATGAAGTTGTCGAACGTGGCGTGGTGCTTGCGGAGGATGTCGAGAACGCGATCGCGATCGTCCTGGGGAAAGTCGAGGCTGACCGAAATGACGGCCAGCCCTTGGCGGCGAAACCGCTCGGCCAGCTCGACGGTGTGGGGAAGCAGCTTGAGGCACTCCGGGCACCAGGTGGCCCAGAAATCAACCAGCACGACGCGGCCCCGGTGCCGCTTCAACACCTGGGCGTATCCCTGCCGATCGAGCACATGGAGGGTGATCTGGGGCCCGGCGGAAGTCGCTGTCACCGGCGGCGCGACCGGCCGGGCGGTCGCCCCGGGGGGCGCGGCCCGGCGGACGCATCCGGCCATGGCCGCCAGCGCGGCCAGCATCAGCCAAGCCGCGGGTGCCAAGACGCGGCGCCTCGGTGGTCGGTTCACGAGACGGATCGGGCTGAGGGGGTGCGCGATGTCTTTCTGTTCAGGGGCCTGGCGCGGGCGGTTGCGCGTGAACACCCCATTTCGCGAGGGAAACACTTTAGTTTTTCTCGTACTTGATGCCGCAGCCCACCGCCGTCGTTTCCGTCTTGGGCGGTTTCTCGCCGGCGAGCAGGGCGTCCAGTGCGTCGCGAAGATAGCGGGTTTTCACGTTCCGCGGCCTCATGCTGTCGTCGATCGCGCCGATGTAGGCCACCTTGCGATTGCGATCCAACACGAAGACGTGGGGTGTCTTCACAGCGCCGTAGTCGCGGCCCATCCGCTGGCTCGAATCGTAGAGGTAGGGGAAGTTGAACTTCTTCTCCTTGGCGCGAACCTTCATCGGCTCGAGCCGGTCGGCGGGGATGTTGTTGACATTGACGGCCACCACCTGAACGCCCTTTGCCTGGTAGTCCTGCTGAAGTTGGATCAGGCGATCCTGGTAGGCCACCGCCACGGGGCAATGGTTGCAGGTGAACACCAGCACGAGGATCTTGGCCTTGCCGTAGTCGGCCAGCGAGTGGTGGTGGTCGTCCACGCCGACGACGCCGGACCAATCGGGGGCCTGATCGCCGATCCGGACACCCGCGGCATAGGCACTCGAACAAACCAGCCCCAACACGAACGCCGCCGCCAGGATTTTTCGCGTACGCACCATTTGCCTGTCCTCCTGTTTCAACCAGTGTGACCTGACCGAGTTGACGGGTCAGCCAGTAGGCCGGCGACCGACAGCGCTCAGTTTGAGGGTGGGGAGGACGGCTGTCAAGAAAACTTCTCTGCCCCACGTCGCTTCAACCCTGCGGGGGGGCCGCTGGCGTCCTCGATGCCGTCGATATAGGCCCGCAGCCGCTCCAGCTCGTCGCTCACGTGATGCAACCGGAGCATGTTTTCCACCCGCTTCAAAAGCTCCAGCTTGTTGACCGGCTTGCTGAGGAAGTCGTCGCATCCGGCGGCCACGGCCCGCTCGATGTCGCCCAACTCGTTCAGCGCCGTCACCATCAAGACCATCACGTTGGCGGTGCGGGGGGCCTGCTTGACCTGCTTGCAGACCTCGAACCCGCTCAGCTTGGGCATCATGATGTCTAGCAGGATCAGGTCGGGCTGGAACTGGGCGACCTTCTGGAGGGTGTCGCGGCCGTCCACGGCGACGGCCACCTGGCAGTCGATCTCGCCCAGGTAGGCTTCCAGCAGTTCCACGTTGGTGGGGTTGTCGTCGGCGATGAGGATCTTGCTTTTGGTCATGGGGACGTCCGCTTGGCCGGCACGGAGAGTGGCGGGCAGTGCATTCTTCGTTACGAGAAGGAGATTTTCGTGCGTGTCGGGATGAACGCCCGGCACGGGGCGATTATACGCCGAGGGCGGGAAAGAGGAAATATCGCCCGGGGCGAACCGAAGCCCGCCGGCCGGGGTTGGCCATCCGGACCGCGGTGCTGCTATACTGGTCGGGCCGAGGTTGCCGGGGCGGGGGAACCGTGCAGGCGTAAGGGGAGCGACCAATGGCCGAAGGCGGCGGACCG
>CAYZWG010000267.1:0-1173 GCA_964481605.1 uncultured Planctomycetaceae bacterium | reverse complement strand
CGGGGGAACCGTGCAGGCGTAAGGGGAGCGACCAATGGCCGAAGGCGGCGGACCGGACTCGGACTGGCGCGGCCAGCAGCTTCGCCACTGCCTGCGGCTGTCGATGGTGGAGGGCGTCGGCCCGCGAATCCGCAAGGCGTTGTTGGAGCGGTTTGGCTCGCCGGAGGCCGTTCTTGCGGCGGCACCGAGCGAGTTGCGGGAAGTGTCCGGCGTGGGGCAGAAGGTGGGCGCAAACATCGCTGCCGCGGTGGAGGAGATCGACGTCGAGGCGGAGATCGCCCTTTGTGGCCAGCGGGGGGTGACGATTCTGCTGGATACGGATCCCGGCTATCCCCAGATGCTGGGCGAAATTGTCGATCCGCCGGGCGTGCTCTACGTGCGGGGAACGATCGAGCCGTGCGATGGGGTGGCCGTGGCCGTGGTGGGCACCCGGCACGCCACGCAGTACGGGCTGAAGCAGGCCCAGCGGCTGGGGGCCTCGCTGGCCCGGGCCGGGCTGACGGTGGTCAGCGGCTTGGCGCGGGGGATCGACGCGGCGGCCCACCGCGGCGCGCTCTCGGCCGGGGGGCGAACGCTGGCCGTGCTGGGTAGCGGCGTGCTCAACGTCTACCCGCCGGAGCACCAGGAGTTGGCCGGCGAGGTGATGGCCCGAGGGGCCTTGCTCGGCGAGGCGCCGCCCCGAGCGGCACCCCAGAGTGGTTGTTTTCCCCAGCGGAACCGGATCATCAGCGGGCTCTGCCTGGGCACGGTGATCGTCGAGGCGGGCCAGCGAAGCGGGGCGCTGATTACCGCCCGGCACAGCGGCGAGCAAAACCGGGAGGTGTTCGCCGTGCCGGGGCGGGTCGACAGCCGGACGTCGTGCGGTTGCCACCGGCTGATTCGAGACGGGGCCAAGCTGGTCGAGACGGTCGACGACGTGCTGGAGGAGTTGGGGCCGCTGGTGGCGGCGGTGCCCCGCGAGGAAGGACCCCCCATCCGGCACCCGGCCGAGTTGCTGCTGAACACGGTGGAAACCCGGGTGCTGGGCCAAATCGACACGGAGCCGACCTCGATCGACCGGCTGGTCAGCGCCACGGGCCTGCCGGCGGGGCAGGTTCTGTCAACCTTGACCGTGCTGGAGATGCGGCGGCTGGTTCGCCGAGTAGGCGGGGCCGCGGTGGTTCGGCTGTAGGC
>CAYZWG010000266.1:0-7786 GCA_964481605.1 uncultured Planctomycetaceae bacterium | reverse complement strand
TCAACGCGGGTTTTGGAACCATTTCACCACGAAGCCCGCGAAGAACACGAAGAGCTGGTTCCACGATGCCGGCAGCGCGACCCGGCCTACAGCTCTCAGAATCTCCCACTTGAAACCACCAACTCGAACCATCTCCGAAAGTCTGTTCCTGCACCCCCAGCGGGCCGCCGGGCTGGACGTCCGGGTGCCGTCTGCCGTAGAGTGGAACCCGTGGATCGGAGGACGCGACGATGGGGTTGCGGTTTCGACGGATGACGCTCGGCGATCTGGGCCTGGCCATGCGGCTGAAGGACCAGGCTGGCTGGAATCAAACGGAGGCCGATTGGTCGAGGTTCCTCCGGCTTCAGCCGGACGGCTGCTTCCTGGCCGAGCGCGACGGCGTCGCGGCGGGAACGGTGACCACCTGCGTGTTGGGCCGGGTGGCGTGGATCGCCATGCTGCTGGTCGATCCCCGCTTTCGGCGCCAGGGGATCGGCACCCGCCTGATGCAGCACGCTATCGCCTACCTGGAGCGTCTGGGCGTGCCCTCCATGCGGCTCGACGCCACCCCGCTGGGCCGACCGATCTACCGGCGGCTGGGGTTTGTCGAGCAATATGACCTGCTGCGACTGGAGGGCACCGCGGAAGGACGTGTGCCGCCCGGCCGAAAAGTCGTGCCGCTTTCGGCCGATTGTCTCGATGCGGTGGCGGCCTGCGACCGCCGGGCGACCGGGACCCAGCGGCGGCGGTTGCTGGCGGCGCTGGTCGAGGCCGCGCCTCGATCCGGTCGGATGCTGCCGGGCAGGGAAAGCGCCGGCGGCTATGCGTTGTTTCGCCCCGGCAGCCGCGCGGTGCAGCTTGGCCCGGCGGTTGCCTTCGACGAACCAGGGGGAATCGCACTACTGGACGCGATCCTCGACGAGGTGTCGGGCGGACCCCTGTTCGTCGACGCGCCGCTCTCCAACGCGGCCGCCGTGCGCTGGGCCCGCGCGCGAGGGCTGGTTCCGCAGCGGACCTTGACGCGGATGGTTCGGGGGAGAGAGGTGGCGGACCGGCCGGAGTGGATCTGGGCCAGTTCGGGGCCCGAAATGGGCTGACGCGCGGATGAAAAGGGGACGGTCTTTTCCGGACGCCCTCGCTCGATTGAGCAAGTGACAAACCGGACTGCCTCGGATGGATCGAGGACGTCGAGCCATGTCAGCAATCTTCGTTGAACAACGCCACTTGGGGGGGACCACAAAGTGGCGCTGTCCAATTACACTTTATCAGGCTGTCCAGTTTTCGGGGTCCACTTCACTCAGGAGCAAACACAGCCATGCAGCGCCACGCCTTCAAGATGCAGTTGAAGCCCGGCCGCGCGGAGGTCTACCGCCGGCGGCACGAGGAGATTTGGCCCGAGTTGGAGCGGGAACTGGCCGCCGCCGGCGTCGTCGAGTACCTCATCTTTCTCGACGAGAGCACGAACACCCTGCTCGCGGTGCAGTGGTTGAAAGAGGGCCACCGCGCGGATAAGCTGCCGGAGAGTCCCGTCGTGCGGCAATGGTGGGACTTCATGGCCGACGTCGTCCAGACCGGCCCCGGCAACACGCCGGTGGTGATTCCGCTGAAAGAGATGTACCACATGGGCACACCCGCCGGCCCGGCTGCCGGCCGCCCCCAATCGGAGCAAGACGACCGATGAGACCGAGAGAGCGGGTGTTGCGGGCGTTCGGCAGGACGGAGGGTAGGCCGGATCGGGTGCCGATCCAGTTCGACCTCTGCCGGTCGCTGCTGGACCACTTTGGGGCCAAGCTGGGCATCCCGGTCCATTACACCAACAACCTCTACGAGGACGTCACCTACCGCATCAGCGGCAACGAGGTCCGCACCGCGATGGGTAGCGACGTGGTGGTGACCGGGGCCGCGGAGTCGGACGACTTTCACCCCCAGAGAGATGCCCGCGGCACCTGGCTGAACGAATACGGCATGAGGATGCGCCAGGGGGAGATTTACGCCGAGGTGGTCGAGTATCCGCTGGCCCAGGCCCGCTCTGCCGCGGACGTGGCCGCCTACGCGTTTCCCCACCCGGATGCCCCCGGCCGATACCGCGACGCCAAGACCCTGGTGGCCAAGTACGGGAACGACTACCTGGTGATCGGCGATATCGAGGTGACCATCTTCAGCCTGGCCCATCAGTTGGTGGGCATGGAGAAGCTGCTATTGGACATGGCCACCGGCGCCGAGTACCTCGAGCCGCTGTTTGCGGCCTGCGCCGATTTCCAGATCGAGATCGGCCGGCGGCTGGTCGAGCGGGGCGTGGACGCCATCTGGGTGGGCGACGATTTCGGCTCGCAGACCGGGCTGCTCTTTTCGCCCGCCATGTTCGACGCCATGCTGGCGCCGCATTACGCCCGCTTGATCCGCGCGCTGAAGGACGTCAACCCCCGGCTGATCCCCATCCTCCATTGCGACGGGGCGGTGAGCAAGCTCTTGGATCGGATCCACGATGTCGGTTTCGAGGTCTTCAATCCGGTGCAGCCGGGGGTGCCGGGACACGGTCCCCGCCAGATGAAGGACGGTTTCGGCGGCAAGTTCGCTTTCTGGGGTGCCATCGATCAGCAGGAGTTGCTCCCTCGCGGCAGCGACGAAGCACTGGAGGCGGACGTCCGGGAGAAGATACGGGTATTGGGAGCGGGTGGCGGATACATGATCGGCCCGGCCCACATCATCCAGGCCGACGTCTCGCCCCAGCGGGTGGAAACCTTCATCGCGCTATGCAGGAAGCACGGGGTCTACGGTACCTGAAGAAAGCATGGGGAGAAACCGGGTAATGGCCAGAACAAGACGTTGCGCCGAGACGGTGGTGGTGTTCGTCCTGCTGGCGGGTGCCTGCCTGTGGGTGCCCGGCAGCGAGAAGGCACCGGCGGCCGAGCCCGCTGGGGAGGCGACCCGTTTGTTGGCCGCCGAAGGCGACCAGCCGCTGGCAGCCGATCTGGCCTGGCCGCCGATCACCAGCCAGGCACGCCCCTGGACCTACTGGTGGTGGATGGGTAGCGCCGTGGACCGGGCCAACCTGACGCGAAACCTGGAAGCGTATCAGCGGGCCGGTCTGGGGGGCGTGCTGATCGTGCCCATCTACGGCGTCCAGGGCTGCGAGGACCGTTTTCTCGACTATCTTTCGCCGCAGTGGATGCAAATGCTGATCCACACCACCGGCGAGGCCCGGCGGCTGGGCCTGGGCGTCGACATGACCACCGGCACCGGCTGGCCGTTCGGCGGACCACAGATCACCCGCCGCGAAGCCGCCGCGCGAATGCGGATGGAAACCCACCCGGTTAAGGGCGGCTCGGCCTGGGACGGAAAGCTCGACACGAGCACGCTTCAGGCGCTGGTCGCGTACCGTGCGGAAAAAGTAGACGGCCCGAAGGATGCCTCCCACAAATTGGCCCCGTCCCCGGTTTCCGCATCCTCTTTCAGCCTGCTCGACAAGGTCCGCGCCGACGGCACGCTCGACTGGACCGCGCCGCCGGGTGCGTGGGAACTGCTGGCGCTGTTTAGCGACCGGACCGGCCAGCAGGTCAAGCGGGCGGCCCCCGGGGCGAAGGGGCTGGTGGTCAATCCGTTTTCGCCCGCCGCGCTGGACCATTACCTGAAGCGTTTCGATCGGGCCTTCAAACAGGCCGGTTTGGCCCGGGGGGCCGTGCGGGCCCAGTACCACGATTCGTTCGAGTATTTCAAGGCCGATTGGTCGGACGATTTCTTCCCCCAGTTTCGCGCCCGGCGGGGATACGATCTGCGGACCCAACTGCCGGCGCTGTTCGGCCGCGGCGATGCGGAGACGGTCGCCCGGGTCAAGTCGGACTATCGCCAGACCCTCTCCGATCTTCACTTGCAATACATCTCCGATTGGAGCGGCTGGGCCCACGGGTGGGGGTGTCTCACGCGGAACCAGGCCCATGGCGCCCCCGGCAACCTGCTCGACCTGTACGCGGCGGCCGACATTCCGGAAACGGAAATCTTCGGCCGCGGGGGGGGCGACCGGCTCTCGCCGCTGTTTTCCAAGCTGGCCTCCTCGGCGGCCCACGTGACCGGCAAGCCGCGGGCCTCCTCGGAGACCTGTACCTGGCTGGGCGAGCATTTTCAGGTGGCCCTGGCCGACTGCAAGCGGCCCATCGACCGGCTGCTGGTGGCGGGAATCAACCACGTTTCCTACCACGGCATCGCCTACTCGCCGGCCGAGGCGAAATGGCCCGGCTGGCTTTTCTATGCCTCGGTCAACTTTGGCCCCACCAACAGCTTCCGCCGCGACTTTCCCGCCCTGAACGCCTACGTGGCCCGCTGCCAGGCCGTGTTGCAGACCGGGCAGCCGGCCAACGACGTGCTGCTCTATTTTCCCATCCACGACCTCTGGCACGACGCCCAGGGCACAGCCCAAGGGCTCACCGTGCATTCTCCCTGGCTGCACAAAACGGCCTGCGGCCACCTGGCCCTCAAGCTGTGGGAGCGGGGCTACGGATTCGACTATATCTCCGATCGCCAGTTGGCCGCCGTGCAGGCGAACCCCCAGCGGCTGCAAGTCGGCGGGGCCGCCTATCGCGTGGTGGTGGTGCCCCGTTGCCGACATCTCCCCGTGAAAACGCTGGAAACATTGCTCGATCTGGCCCGCTCGGGGGCCACGGTCGTGTTTCACCAGGGCCTGCCGGCCGACGTGCCGGGTTGGGGCGACCTGGCAGCCCGGCGGGAGCGATTCCACGGGCTCTTGGCCCTGGTGAAAACGCTCCCCTCGCCCCAGCAGAACGTTCGCCGGGCGACCTTGGGAGGGGGACGCATCCTCATCGGCGACGATCTGGAGCCGATGCTCGCGCTGGCCGGCGTGCCGCGCGAACCGTGCGTCGACCACGGCCTGGAGTTCATCCGCCGCACCTGCCCCCAGGGCTATCACTACTTCCTCATCAACCCCGGCGAGAAGTCGCTCGACGCTTGGGTGCCGCTGGCGGTCGATGCCCGATCGGCGGCGATCCTCGACCCCATGACCGGTGCCGCGGGCGTGGCCGCGGTGCGCCGCTCCTCGGGCGGTTCGAGCGAAGTCTACCTGCAACTGGCACCCGGCCAATCGTGTATCTTGCGCGTGTTTTCCCAGCGTCAAGCAGAGGGACCGGCATGGAAGTACCTCCAGCCGGCGGGAACCGCGCGCCGGATCGCCGGCGCCTGGCAGGTGGCGTTCCTGGAGGGCGGGCCTGTGCTGCCGCGGCCGCGGACCGTGAAGCAACTCACATCGTGGACCGAATGGGGCGACGCCGAAGCGGGGCGATTCGCCGGCACGGCCCGCTACGCCATTGCGTTTGCTGCGACGCCGGGCGAAGCCGACGAGTGGGTGCTCGACCTGGGCCGGGTGGCCGCCAGCGCGCGGGTGCGCGTCAACGGCCGGCCGGTGGCCGTGTTGTTTGCCTCGCCTTTTCAGGCGAAGATCGGCAAGTTCCTCAAAGAGGGCGAGAACAAGCTCGAAGTCGAAGTGACCAACCTGGCGGCCAATCGCATCGCCGACATGGACCGCCGCCGGGTGCCGTGGAGGATTTTCCACGAGATCAATTTCGTCAACATCAAGTACAAGAAGTTCGACGCTTCCGGGTGGCCCCCCTTCGACTCGGGTCTCTTGGGACCGGTGCGGCTGGTGCCGATGAAGGTCACCCATCCGAAATAGACCGTGGGCCGGGTTGGGACTCGCGCCGAGCACAAGGACCCGCGCCGAGCCCACGGCCCCCTGGGCTAGAGCACGGCCATCGCCACGTTGAGGTAGATCACGGTCCCCACCAGGTCGTTCAGTCCCGCCACGAAGGGGTTGCTCATCAGCGCCGGGTCCCATCCCAGCCGGCGGAACAGCATGGGCAGCAGCGACCCCGCCAGGGTGCCCCAAAGGATGACCAGAACGAGCGTGATCGGCAGCACCAGGGCCGCCGTCGGACTGACCTGGTCGGGGGCCGCCACCAGGGCGCAGAAATAGCCGCAGACACCGAGGAATCCACCCAGCAAGAACCCCATCGCCAGCTCTCGCCGCACGACCCTCCACCAATCGCCGAGGTGGATTTCGCCGGCCGTCAGCGCCGTAATCACCAGCGCCGCCGACTGGCTGCCCGAATTGCCGCCGGTGGAAATGACCAGCGGCAAGAAGAACACCAGCCAGGGGACCGACGCAAGCGTGCCCTGGCCCTCGCGCAAAACCCACACGGTCAACTGGGCGGCGAAGAACAAAATCGTCAACCAGACCCCGCGTTTCCAGGTCAAGGCCATCAGCGGCGTGCCCAGGTAGCTTTCTTGCAGCGGTTCCATGGCCGCCGCGCGATAGGCGTCTTCCGCCGCCTCTTCGACCATCACGTCGAGCACGTCGTCGTGTGTAATGATGCCCAGCATGCGGTGTTCGTCGTCGACCACGGGAATGGCCAACAGATCGTAGCGGGCGACCTTTTGGGCAACTTCCTCCCGGTCGTCGTCCACGTGGACGGTCACCAGGTCGCGTTCCATCAGTTGGCCGATCGGGGTCTCCGGATTTCCCATCGCCGACAGCAGTTGCCGCGCGGAGACCAGCCCGTGCAGATGGTCCTCGTTGTCGACGACGTAGATGTAGTAGATGGTTTCCAGTTCCTCGGCCTGGCGGCCGATCTCCTCCAGCGCCTTGCTCACCGTGCAGTCTTCCCCCAGGCGGGCGAACTCCGTGGTCATTTCCGCGCCGGCGGTGTCCTCCGGATAGGCCCGCAGCCGCTGGATGTCGCGGCGCTCCTCGACCGGCACCAGCGGCATCAACTCGGCGACGATCTTCGGCTTGATCTCGTTGAGCAGGTCGACGCGGTCGTCGGGAGGCAGATCGCCCACGAACCGGGCCGCCTCGTCACGGTCGATCGCTTCGAGAATCTCGACCTGGAGTTCCTCGGGGAAAAAACAGAATATCTCCGCCTTCAGCGGCAACTCGGCATGTTGCAGCACGCGCCACGATTCGTCGGCGGTCAACCCGTCCATAAACTCCGCCGTTCGCGCGGGGTGCAGCGCGGTGCAAAACTCGCGCAGTCCCTGGGCGTCGTTTTCGGCCAGCATCTCGCGGAGTTCGGGCAGGTAGAGCGGGTTGGTCATGGCGGCATTCTCACTTGGCTGTGGTCCTTGCTCCAGATTCAGAGGCGGGGACGGGTGCCGCATCGGTCCCGCCCCCGCCGGGCTACTCCCCCAGGCAATATAGTGTCTTGTGGCCGCGGAGGTAAATCCTTCCGCTGGAGACCGCCGGAGAGGCCAGGGTGATGTCGTCCAGCCGGTTTTCCGCCAGCAGGCGAAACTCGTTGGCCGCCGCCACCACGGTCGCCAGCCCCTCCATGTTGAGGAAGTAGACCCGGTCTTCGGCCGCCAGCGGCGACGCCCGATAGCTGCCCGGCAGCCGTTTCCGCCACTTCGCCTCGCCCGTGCGGGCGTCCAGGCAGGTGGCGATTCCCCGGTCGCTGACCATGAACAACAGGCCCTTCCACACGACCGGCACGGGGGTGTCGGGCGTGGCGCGGTCGTATTGCCAGAGCACGTCCTCCGGCGGCCGTGGGCCCAATCCGCCCGGCCGAACCGCCACCAGCGGGCCCCGCATCCCCCGGGTGGTGTAGATGACCCCGTCGGCAATCGTGGGACCGGTAATCACGCGATTGCCCTCCAGGCCGGGCAACTGCCAGAGCCGCCGGCCCGTGGCCGGATCGTAGGCGTCCAGCACCTCGCCCCCCATCACGATCATTTCCGTCCGCCCGGCGTTTTGCCACAAAAGCGGCGTGGCGTACGAGTCGCAGTGCTCGGCCCTGGCCGAGGT
>CAYZWG010000265.1:5308-7789 GCA_964481605.1 uncultured Planctomycetaceae bacterium | reverse complement strand
CCGGTCGCCGCCGCCCGACTTGGCGCTCGGGGGTGTCTGGCGAGTGTGAGCGGGATGGACGAAAGCGGGGGGAATGGGGCGTTCGGATTGCCATTGCGGCGGGGTTTCGCCTGGCGGTAAGATATGCTGCGTTGCTGGTCAGGCCCCGCGACGCTCCGGTCTGCCCAAATCGAGTTTCTTTTCCTCTACACCAGAGCCGGTCTTCGCGGTTGCCGACGCCCCAGCCCAAACTGTCGGTCCTCTCCCCAAGGATCGCCCCCAATCTTCTTCCCGTTGGACGTCCGTCGGAGACGGATTCGCACGGAGGCGAGTGTCTGTCATGCAATCTTCGGCCACGACAGCATTTCGGGCCTGCGTGATGCTGGCCTGTCTGGTGGCCATCCCGGCGGCGGCGCTGTTTGGCACGTCGCTTCCCGGCATCGTGCAAAATGTACTCCAGGGCAAGCTTTCCTTGGGCCAGCGGCCGGCCGAGGAGCCGCTTTCGGAAGCCCCGCCGTTTCGGCCGGACTCGGCGCCCAGCCCGCCGGCTGCCACGGCCGCAGTGTCAAATCCCGCCTTGCTGACCGGTGGCCCAACCGTCCTACCGTTGAGCGACGCCGGCGCTGCCGCGGCCCTGCCGGCGACCGGTTGGCCGGCCGGCGGCCCGGTTGGCCCGGCATCGCCGGCGACCAACCCGCCAGTGGTTCGGCCCGAAAACATCGCGCCGTCGGTGTCGCCGGGAGGTGCCCAGAGGGCCGTGTGGGCCGACGACCAGTCGCGGCCGCGGTCGGGCGTCGTGCCCGCTGGAGCCACGCAGACCGCCGGTGAGCACGCCGCCGTCCCGCTCTTCTCGGCGTCAACCGCCTCGGTCCCGCCGCCGGTGACGTCTTCGCCACCGGCCCCGCCGGCCGGGGGCGAGCCCGCCTCCGCGGCGGCCACGCCGACCGATCGCTTCTCCTACCTCCAGTTGCGGCTGCGCCAATTGGGAGCCACCTACTACCTGCTGGAAACCTGGGGCGACCGGGGCCAATTTTACCGGTTCCATTGTCGCATGGCGGTCGTTCCGGGCGGGAATTTCACTCGGCAATTCGAGGCCACCGACACCGACCCGCTGCGGGCAATGACCCGCGTGGTGAGCGAAGTGGAGGCCTGGCGGCGGTCCGGGCAGTAGGGCCGGCTGTGCGGAGCCGAAACGTGGCTGGCGCTGTGAACCCCGGTAACCGGCCGGCCCTACGGCCCTACGGCACCTTGGCGGCACGGGCACACACAACTCGTCCCCGCCACCCGGCAGGTTTCCGCGGGACCGAGGCAGGGAAAATCATTTTCAGGCGGAATTCAGCCGATGAAACGATTGCCGGAGAGCGTGGGCAGAATCCTTCGCAGTGCGGCCGGTCGCTATCGGCGATACGGCGGCGGGCGGTGCTGGCCGCCCCCCTGGCCAAGCCCACGGCGCCCGCCACACCGCGGCAACGAGGAGGACCTGCCCACCGGCAAGGGGCCCTGCCGGCGAACGGCTCGGCTGGCACGAGTGGAGGCGGTGTTGCTGTTGAGCCGGGAGCCGCTGGGCAGCCGCAAATTGGCCCAGTTGGCCGACTTGGCGGACGGCACCGAAGCGCGTACACTGGTGCGGCAACTGAATCGTCTGTACGATGCGGAAGGATGTGCGTTTCGCGCCATGGAGGTCGCCGGCGGATTCCATTTGATGAGCCGGGCGAAATTCGCCCCCTGGCTGCGGCGGCTTCACGGCCCGGCGGTCGAGGTTCGCCTTTCCGGTCCGGCCATGGAGACCTTGGCCGTGGTGGCCTATCGTCAGCCGGTACTGAGGGCGACGATCGAATCGGTTCGCGGCGTGCAGTGCGGAGAGATCTTGCGGCAGTTGATGGAGCGAGACCTGGTCCGCATCGCGGGCCGGTCCGAAGAATTGGGGAGACCTTTCTTGTACGGTACGACCAAGCATTTTCTGCGGGTTTTCGGGCTGCGCCACTTGGAGGAGTTGCCGCCGGTCCAGCTTGGGCCGCCACCGGCAACCGCTGGGGAGCAAGATGACGGCGGCGAGGAAAACCGAACCACCACGGAACACGAGACGCTCAGTCAAGGGGATGATTCTTCGCAGAGGAGGGAGGAGTCGAACGTGAAAACCGAAGTTGCCCTCAACACGGCCGGAGACCCACCCATCGAAGAGGTTGTCGGGCGGGCGGATGCCGATGACCTTCAGGCGGAAGTCGACGAAGAGGACCTGCCTTTCGAGGACTATGACGAGGACGAAGAGGAAGAGGAAGAGGACGACGAGGAGGAAGAGGACGACGAAGAAGAGGATGAGGACGACGACGGTTTTGAAGATACCGAGTGGGAAGAGGTCGACGACGACGACGAAGAAGACGAAGAGGACGAGGACGAAGAAGAAGACGAAGAGGACGAGGACGAAGAAGAAGACGAAGAAGACGAGGACGATTGGGACGAGGAGGACGTCGACTGGGTCGAAGAGGACGAAGACGACGAAGA
>CAYZWG010000265.1:0-5208 GCA_964481605.1 uncultured Planctomycetaceae bacterium | reverse complement strand
GGCACAACGACCGTTCGGCTGGCGTGTGGTATCTTGCGCGATCCATGCCGGGTCGCGACCCGGCCTACACACTGGAGATCGCCGGCGGATCGCGCCGTCGCGGGTCCCCGGCCGGAGTCCGGCAATCCGACACGAGAGCAGCCGGAGCGATGGAAACTACCGAGCCACAAGCTGGGACCGCGGTGTTCACGCTGGGACACTCGAATCACTCGCTAGAGGCACTCGTCGGCCTGCTCCGCCGGCACCGCATCGACCTGGTGGTCGACGTCCGCACGAGCCCCTATTCGCGTTATTCCGACCAGTTCAACAAGGAAGTGCTGGCCAATCATCTTCACGCCCAGGGGTTCGCCTACCGCTTTTTCGGCGACGCACTGGGGGGCAGGCCCGAGGGGGGCGAGTTCTACGATGTCAGCGGCCACGTGCTCTACGGCAAGCTGGCCCAGTCCGATCCATTCCAGCAGGCGCTGGCGCGGCTGTTGGCGCTGGCCGAGAATCGGCGGGTGGTGATTCTCTGCGGCGAGGAGGACCCCACGAGTTGTCACCGGCGGCTGTTGATCGGCCGGGTGCTCACCCAGGGCGGCCACCAGGTGGTGCACATCCGCGGCGACGGCCGGCTGCAGACCGAGCGGCAACTGGCCGAGGAAGAGCATTTTCGCAAGACCAAGGGCCAGCTCACCTTGTTCGAGATGGACGAGGAGGACGAGTGGAAATCTACACAATCGGTTTCACCACCAAGACGGCCGCCCAGTTCTTCGAATCGCTCCGGGGCGTAGGCATTCGGCGGCTGGTCGACGTCCGGCTCCACAATACCTCGCAACTGGCTGCCTTCACCAAGCGAAAAGACCTGGAATACTTCTTGCGCGAGCTTTGCGGGGCGGAGTATCTCCATCTGCCTGAACTGTCGCCCACCAAGGAAATTCTCGACGCCTACAAGAAAAAGCAGCTTCCCTGGGAAGAATACGAACCGCGGTTCCTGGAAATCCTCCAAGAGCGGCAAGCGGAGACGCTGGTGGACCGCGAGCTTTTCGACCTGCCCACGGTATTGCTCTGTAGCGAGCCGACGGCCCAGCGGTGCCACCGGCGCCTGGTGGCCGAATACCTCCGCGACCGCTGGGGCGGCGTCGAGATCACGCACTTGTGAAGCTCGTGCGTTGCCCGGAGGGCGCTGACGCATGAAAATCGTCGTAACGCACCTCACCCGAATGCGTGGCGGCTACATCTGCGTGGCCGGGCTCGACCCAGACCGCGACTGCCCTCGCCACGTGCGGCCCGTGTTGGCCGAGGGGGCCTTGCCGTTCGATCTCTTGCACCGCTACGGCGGCCCCTTCGACATGGGCCACGTGGTCGACTTGGGCAGCCCTCGCCATCTGCCCCAGCCGCCCCACGTGGAGGACTATTGCGTCGTGCAGGCCCGGTTGCGGATGACCGGCCGCTGCCCGGGCGACGAGTTCTGGAAGCTGCTCGAACGAATCGCCCGGGAGCGGCTGGGCGAGATTTTCGGCCCTGATCTGAAGCCCATCGGCCGCCGGTCCTGCGGCACGGAGGTGGGCCGGGGGGCCGTCTCACTGGGCTGCTTCCGGCCGCTGCGGAAGCCGCATCTCTCCTATCTCCAGGGCGGTCCGGCCCGCCGGGGCAAGATCCGCATGGCCTTGGGCGACGAGGACCTCGACGTCATCGTGGGCGTGACCGACTTGCGGCTCTACGGCGACGACCACATGACGCCCGACGCTCCCGCCGTGGCACGCTTGGCCGGCCGCATCGAAGCGGCCGAGTCGCTGCTGTTGGGCGTGGGGCTGACTCGGCCCTTTGCCCCCGCCTCCGGCCCCGGAGGGCGAGAATTCCACTGGCTCCAGGTGACCAACGTCTACCTGGAGGAGGAACCCGTCTGGCGATTGGGGTGAGCAACCGGGCCCAATCAGCCTGGGCAGGCCGCTATCCCGCCAGTTGCTTGGCCGTTTTTTCCACGAACGCCACGCACTGGCCCACTTCCTCCATCAACTGCGGCGAGTCGTGCTCGTATTCGATCGCCATGATGCCCCGGAACTGCTGGCGGTGCAACTCCGCCAGCACGGCGGCGTAGTCGGCCTTGCCGGTTCCCAGGGGCACGTCGCGGGCGGCCGGCTTGTTCCACTGGCCCACGTCCTTCAAGTGCAAGCTGATGATCCGCCCCTGGAGTTTCTTCAGGCAGTCGACCGGGGCCAGTCCGGAGCGGACCCAATGGCCGGTGTCGCAGCAGGCGCCGATCCGCTTGCCGCGGCCCCGGCAGACGGCCAGCACGTTCTCCGGCTTCCAGTACTTCGACTTGGACGCCTGGGGGTGGTTGTGCACGGCGAGGTTGATCTGGTACTCGTCGCAAAGCTTCTCGATAAAATCGAAGGCCTCCGCCGGCGGCTCGGCCACCAGCGTCTGGACGCCCATCTCCTTGGCAAAATCGAAGATCTTGCGGGCGGCGTCCTGGTCGGCCCCCAGGCTGCTGTAGAAGCTGGCCATGGCGATGCCCTGGTCGGCCAGGCGGGCCTTCAGCTCGTTCCGCAGCCCGGCCGAGAGCGACTCGCTCACCGTCAATTCCGGCCGCTTCTTGTCCAGCTTGAGAAAGAACCCCGGTTCCACGCGGCAGATTCCCAGCGAGGCGATCATCTCGAGTGCCTCGTAGAGGGCGAAACGGCGGAAGGTGTATTGCGCGGCGGACAACTGCCAGCCCAGCTTCGCCGCGCTGGGCGCGCCCGGTGTGATCGCACCTGCCGCCGGCGAGGCGACACCCAGGCCGGCAAGCGACAGTCCCGCCCCCAGGGCACCGGTCGTCTTGAGAAAACCGCGTCGGTCGATTGTCTGGCTCATCTGGATGGCTCCTTCTCGGCTGGTGAAAACATGGAAGATTTCCCGCGTGGGCCGTGCCACGCTCGCCACAAGGGTTGAGTCTAACCGCCGCGACGGGCCAAGTCGAGTTTTGTCGCCACCGCTCGGCGCGGGTCTCCCGACCGTTCGGCGCGGGTCTCCCGACCCCGCCGAAAGAGTTGCCGTAGGGCCCGAGGCGGCAAGTGGCCAAGAACCCGCGTGGATTCGGCAGGGGGGATTTCCTAGCCTGAGGGCATCGAGTCGAGGCGTTGCCACGGGTTGCACGAATGTCCACAATCACGGAATCGCTGATCGATCCTTTCCGCCGCTTGGCCCTTGCCCGGGTGCTCGTCCTGGGCGACCTCATTCTCGACCGCTACACCTGGGGCAATACGACCAGGATCAGCCCGGAAGCCCCGGTTCCCGTCCTGGAGGCCGACCGGGACGAGGTGCGGCTGGGCGGGGCCGCCGGGGTGGCCTATCTGGCCCGAAACCTGGAGGCGGTCGTGGCCGTGGCCGGGCTGGTCGGCGATGACCCCGCGGGACGCACGCTGGGCGGGCTTTTCGACGCGGCGGGCATCGACCACCGACTGGTCCTCTCCGATCCGGGCCGCCCCACCACCTCGAAGACGCGGTTCGTGGGCCGCGCCGGCGGGCGCCATCCGCACCAGATTCTCCGCGTCGACCGCGAAGTCCGCGACCGCCTCTCGGCGGAGCGCGAAAAACAACTGCTCGATGCGATCGCCGGGCGGCTGGGCGAGTTTCAGGCGGTGCTCGTCTCGGACTACGACAAGGGCGTCTGTTCCCCCGGCCTGCTGCGGCAGGTGATCGCGGCCGCCACGCGCCGGGGGTTGCCGGTGGCCGTCGATCCGGCGCGAGTGGCCGACCATGCCCGCTACCGCGGCGCCACCCTGCTGACGCCCAACCGGCAGGAGGCCCAGCGGGCCACCGGCCGCACCATCGACGGCTCACGCGCCGCCCTGGCCGCCGGACGCCAATTGTGCGAGACCTGCCGGGCCGACGCCGTGCTGGTCACGCTCGATCGGGAGGGAATCGCCGTGGTCGGCCCCCGGCTGGCCGACGCGATCATCCCCACCAGGACGCGGACGGTTTACGACGTCACCGGGGCCGGCGACATGGTGCTGGCCGTGGTGGGGATGGGCCTGGCGGTGGGGGTGGCGCCGCCCGTGGCGGCACGGCTGGCCAACGTGGCCGCCGGGCTGGAGGTCGAACGGCTGGGCGCCGCACCGGTTTTCCGTCACGAGATCGAGGCCGAACTGGCCGGCCGCCGGACCGATGCCCGCCAGGTGATCGTCTCCCTCGAAGCCATGGCGCGGCTGAGCGAAACCTATCGCCGCCGGGGCAAGACCGTCGTGCTGGCCAACGGATGCTTCGATTTGCTGCACGCGGGCCACGCCGCCCACCTGGAAGAGGCCGCCCGCCTGGGCGACGTGCTGGTGGTGGCGGTCAATGGCGACCGCAGCGTGCGACGCCTCAAGGGCAGCCCGCGGCCGATCATCGGCCAGCAGCAGCGGGCGGCGATGCTCGCCGCGCTTCGAGCAGTCGACCACGTGGTGATCTTCGATGCCGACACGCCCCATGCGTTGTTGGGACAGATACGTCCTGATGTGCTGGTCAAGGGAGGGACCTACGATCGCGAGGAAGTCGTCGGTGGCGAAGTGGTCGAGCGTTACGGCGGCGAGGTCCGCCTGACCGGCAAGCTCGACGGCGTGTCGACAAGCCGGATCGTGGCCGCCATTGGCCGCGGCGGGGCAAAGTAGAACGAGACGTTCGCGGAAGACGGGTATCGAAGCGGGCTCGGCCCTTGTGCCGAGTATCGCCAGGGCCCGCTGCCGGAGATCGCTCCGGTGGCGGGCCCTTGGTTTTTTTGCGCGGCGCCGGCGCCGCCGCGGACAACAGACCATTTGCCGGGAAGGAGGAGCTGCCGATGGGCGAAGACGACACAAGACCTTCGCGGCCGCGCGGCCGCCGGTTTCCGCCGCTCTCGCGTCAGGCCTGGAACCTGGCCGGCGCGCTGGCCGACTTCGTGGCGGACGGCTGCAAGACCGTCTCCCCCCAGCAGTACGGCAGCCGCCTGGAAATCTGCGACGGCTGCCAGTTGCGGCGGGGCAACCGGTGCTTGCGTTGCGGATGCCGCCTGTCGCTGAAGGCACGCGGCCGAGCGTTCCGGTGTCCCGATGGGAAGTGGCCGGAGATCGAGAGTTGAGATCAAGGAGAATCCCCACCGGGCTTGCCCCGGTGGATTGCGGGTTTGACAACTACGGCGGGGCCAAGGAGAATCCCCACCGGGCTTGCCCCGGTGGATTGCGGGTTTGACAACGACGGCGGGGTCGGGAGACCCGCGCCGAACGG
>CAYZWG010000264.1:0-7795 GCA_964481605.1 uncultured Planctomycetaceae bacterium | reverse complement strand
TCCCACCTGAAACCTCCAACTCGAACCACCTTCGGAAGTCCGTTCCTGCACCCGGCTCCCGGTGCCGGGGTGGACAAGTCACCCCCGCCAGCCGATGATGGCGATTTGCTCGGCCGTCCCTAAATTCCTCGCCGGTGCCGAACCGCGGCGACCCCACTTCTCGTCCATACAGACTCCCAACCGCCATGAAACAAGCCATTGCCGGTATCGCCCCACCCGAACTTGGCGAAGTCGACTCGATGACCGTGTGGCCCTCGATCGCCGCCTGGCCCAGCGGCCGGTTGATCGGGCGGCTCTGTGCCGTTGACATCGGGTACGGATTCTTCACGCTCGGCAAGCTGCTGGCCGTGGCCGCCATTCCCGCGGCCGGGGTGCTGTTTTTCTGCCGGCTTCTGCCCTTGGTGGCCCGCCGCTACACGCTCACCAACCGGCGAATCCGTGTGCTGGAAGGGCTCTCCGGCGCTGGAGTGAAGGCGATCGACCTGGACGGGTTCGACCAGATCGCCGTCGAAGTGTTGCCCGGCCAGGAGTTTCTCCGCGCCGGCGAGCTGGTTTTTCGCCGGCAGGGGGAAGAAGTTCTCCGCCTTTCCGGCGTACCCCAACCGGAGGGGTTTCGCCAGGCCTGCCTCAAGGCCCGGGCCTCGCTGGTCGCGGTCCGGGAGGTGCTCCGGCAACAGTCCGAGACCGCCCGGCCGACCACCGCCAACCATAGCCCCTGAAGAATCGGACGAGACCGCGGGGGCAGACCGCCCGCCAACACGGTTCTCCGCCGGATGGTCGCCGGGCTGCTTGCCAAGCCGGAACGCGGGTTTTAGATTGTTTTTGTCGCGGAAAGCCGAGGGCGTCGTCGATTCGATGGGGCGCGCGTCATGGATCTGAAGAATCCGCTCAAATCGCTGCTCGGCCCGCAGAAGCTCAACGTCAAGGCCCGCTTCGAGTTGCTCCGCGAGGCCATCTCCGGAACCATGTCGCAGGTCTACATGGCCCGCGACCGGCAGACGCAAGAGGTGGTGGCCCTGAAAATCCTCGACCGGGAGAAGACCGAGTTCTTCCAGTCGCGGTTCCGCGGGCTGAACAAGCCCACCGAAGGCGAAATCGCCGTCCGGTTCGACCACCCCCATATCATCAAGACCTTTGAGCACGGGCTCACCACCGAGGGGGCCCAGTACCTCATCATGGAGTATCTGGAAGGGCCGGGGATGAACTCCGTCCTGCTGGCCCATCCCGGGCTCCTGCTGGGGCGGCGGGTGGAGCTATTGCGCCAGGTCGCCGGGGCGATCGCGGTGGTCCACGAGGCGGGCTTCATCCACCGCGACGTCTGCCCCCGCAACCTGCTGTTTGCCAAGGACCTGGAAAACCTCAAGCTGACCGACTTCGGGCTGAGTGTGCCGGCCGAAAAGCCCTACATGCGTCCCGGAAACCGCACGGGCACGCCCAATTACATGGCCCCCGAACTGGTCCGCCGCCGCCGCACCGACCAGCGGCTGGACGTCTTCGCCTTCGGCGTGACGGCCTACGAGATTTGCACCGGCGAGTTGCCGTGGACCAGCGGCTCGACGGGCCAGGCGGCGATGAGCCACGATCAGCCGCCGGCGCCGATTACGCGGCACCGGCCGGGGCTCGACCCCACGCTGGCCGAAGCGATCCACTGGTGCATCGAGCCGGAATGGGAGAAGCGATGTCCCGGGCTGCCGGAATTCCTGGAGAAAATCAGCTCCGTCGAGGACGAGGGCGGTCGCGCTTGAAGCCCGCGGCGGACGCCCGTATACTAATGCTTCTGGCGAGAAAGCGGGATATTCGTGCGTGCCGGCTCGGCCAGAGCGGTGGGGAGACCTGCGGTCGTGGGTTTCGGCGGGGTCGGGAGACCCGCGCCAAACAGTGGGTTTCGGCGGGGTCGGGAGACCCGCGCCGAACAGGCGCGCCGTGCCCTGCAATACACAGATCGGGAGTATGTTGACGATGACGATGGACAAGAGTCTGCGAGTCCGGCAAGGCTTGATTCGCTCGCGAAGCGTGCTGACCCGGGCGGAACGGATCGAACGCCTCAAGAGCGCCGAGCGGTGGAGCGAGGGCGACAGCCCGTTGGGCTTGTCGAAGGTGCGGGTGTACAAGATCTCGCTGAAGAAGAAAAAGAAGAAGAAGGGCCCCGAGGACGAAGAGGAAGAGAAGGAATAAGCAGGGCCCCGTGACGTCCGCAACGGCGGGGTCGGGAGACCCGCGCCGAACGGGAGACCCGCGCCGAACGCGAAATAAGGAGGGCCCCGACGGGCGTTGTATGGGTGGCAGTGACGCCCGCCGGTGCACCGAGATGCCGGCCGAAGGGAGGCGATTTCGATGCGGATGGCCCTGGAATACGGCCGCGACGGCCTGGTGGTCGACCTGCCGGAGGGCAACGTCGTCAAGTGTCTGGGCTATCAGCGGGTGCGGCCGGTGGAAGACCCGCCGGGCGCCGTGCGAGAGGCGTTGGCGGCCCCCACCGCGTCGCCGCCGCTGGCGCAACTGGCCAGGGGGCGCAAGGACGCCTGCGTGGTGATCAGCGATGTCACCCGGCCGGTGCCCAACCGGCTCCTGCTGCCGCCCATCCTGGAAACGCTCCAGCAGAGCGGGATCGCTCGCGAGCGAATTCTGATCCTCGTGGCCACCGGGCTGCACCGTGAGAACGTGGGCGACGAGCTGGCCGAAATGGTGGGCCGGGAAGTTCTCGCGAATTACCGGATCGAGAATCACCACGGGCTCCAGCGCGACGAGCACGTCTCCTTGGGCGAGAGTCCCCGCGGCGTGCCGGTCTGGATCGATCGCCGCTACGTCGAGGCCGACCTGAAAATCACCACGGGACTGATCGAGCCGCACCTGATGGCCGGCTTTTCCGGCGGGCGGAAGCTGATTTGTCCCGGGCTGGCGGCCCTGGAGACGGTCAAGGTCTGGCACAGCCCCAGGTTTCTCGAGCATCCCCAGGCCCGAAGCGGCGTGCTCGACGGCAACCCGGTCCATGAGGAAAACACCTGGATCGCCCGCAAGAGTGGCTGCGACTTCATTGTCAACACGGTGCTGGACGACCGGCGCAACCTGCTCAAGGTGGTCGCCGGCGACATGGAGGAGGCGTTTCTCGAAGGCGTCCGCTTCGTCCAGCAGGTGGTTCGCGACACGGTCGACGAGCCGGTCGACGTGGTGGTGACCAGTTCGGCCGGGTATCCTCTGGACGCCACGTTCTACCAGTCGGTCAAGGGCATGGTGGCCGCGGCCGACGTGATCAAGCCGGGCGGCACGGTGATCCTGGCCGCCGGGTTGAGCGAGGGGGTCGGCAGCGACGACTTTCAACGCCTCTACCGGGAGAACCCCACGCTGGACCGGTTCATGGACCGGATTCTCCACACCGACTACTTCGTGATGGACCAGTGGCAGTTGGAGGAGTTTGCCAAGATTCGTCGCAAAGCCCGGATCGTGGTGGTCAGCGAGGGGCTGCCACGGGAGCGGCTGGAGAGCCTCTTCGTGGAAACGGCCGCCAGCGTGGAGGCGGCCGTCGAGGACTGCTTGGCCCGCTATGGCCCCCAGGCGACGATCGCCGTGATCCCCAAGGGGCCCTACGTGATCGCCGAGCTTTCGCCTTGAGGGGCACATTCTCTTCGGCGGCCCTGGTGAGGGCCGCAGTCCCGGGCGTTCATCCCGGATTTCTTTCGGCAGCGCGAGGCTCCTGCTGAGCCAGGCAGCGCTCGGCGCGGGTCTCCCGCTGAGCCGCAACGGCGACATATCTCGGTCCCAAGCTCCAGCTTCGTGTTCGGCGCGGGGCTGCCGACCCCGCCGAGAGAGGACCAATGGTCTCCCAACCGCCACGGCTGTTGCCTCTGAGGAGACCTCCGGTCGGCGTTTTCGGCGGGGTCGGGAGACCCGCGCCGAACGCCAAGGAGACCCACGCCGAACGCCAAGGAGACCCGCGCCGAACCACACCCGATGGTTTCCCGGGTTTTGGGTAGGTTGAATCCGGGGCGTGCTATGCGGGCTGTCAATCTGAGGCGTCTGGGTCGTCTGGCGAGAGGGGAATATCTTTTCCGATAGAAAAGAATCGTCAAAGTCTGCCGGTTACGCTGTCGATATCAACTATGCCGATATTCCGGAATGGGGGCACGCGCGGCGGGTCTATCCATCCGGGAGGGGGGACGGCACCGCGATTTCCGTGCGCCTCTTGCCACCCTGTTCGTAGGAATACATCCCCATGATTCGGCAACTCTTTTCTGGCGGTCCCGTGCTGGTTGTGGCCCTGGTTCTCACCTTGGCAGGGTGTCGGCCTCAGCAGCCTTTCTATTTTCACGAGGACGGCGACCTCTCCCACTACGTGGGCGTGGCCACGGAGATCGAGTACCCGGACGTGGATCTGTCCAGCCTGGACGAGGTGGACGGGGCGATTCCGCCGCTGACGCTGGAGAATGCCCATCCGAAGGAGATTGTCGACCTCACGCTGGAGGAGGCGGTGCGGATCGCGCTGGAAAACAGCAAGGTGATGAGAAACCTGGGGGGGGTTGCATTCGGTCCCAACGGGGCGCAAGGCGAGGCGGGGACGCTGCTGACCAACCCCGACGGAGCGCCCACGACGTACCTGCCGGCCTTGAGCGAGAGTGATCCGCGTTTCGGCACGGAAGCGGCCCTCTCGGCGTTCGACGCCCAATTCACCTCCAGCGTGTTCTGGGAGAAGAACGACACGCCGCAGAACGTGGCCCAGATCGTCCAGTTTTTCCGTCCCAAGGTGTTCGCGCAAAACCTGGGAACCTTCCAGGCCCAATTGCGGAAGACGGCCGCCACGGGCACAACCTGGTCGTTGACCCACAATGTCCGCTACGAGTGGAACAACTCGACCAGCTCGCGGAAGTGGCCCAGCGACTGGAACACCAATGTTGAAGCCGAGGTTCGCCAGCCGTTCTTGCAAGGTGCCGGGGTGCAGTACAACCGCATTGCCGGCCCCGGGGCGATTCCCGGCTTCAACGCCGGGGTGATGATCGCCCGCGTCCGCACCGACATTACCCTAACCGATTTCGAGGCCTCGGTTCGCAACCTGGTCAACGACGTGGAGCGGGCGTACTGGAATCTCTACTTTGCCTATCGGCGGCTGGACACGGCGGTCGTCGGCCGCGACAGCACGCTGCGTGCCTGGCGGGCCGTGAACGAGAAGCGGAAGGCCGGGTACCGGGGCGGGGCCACCCAGCACGAGGCCCAGGCCCGCCAACAGTTGTTCCTCTTCCAAGGCGTGGTGGAGCAGTCGCAGTCGAACCTCTACAAGACGGAAAGCCTGCTCCGCTACACGATGGGCCTGGCCGCCACCGACGGCCGGTTATTCCGTCCGGCGGACGAGCCCACCACGGCCAAGCTGGACAGCGACTGGTACGAGATTCAGGCGGAGGGTATGGCCCGGGCGGTCGAGCTCCGCCGGCAGCGGTGGCGAGTGAAGCAACGCGAATTGGAGTTGATTGCCGCCAAGAACTACCTCATGCCGCGTTTGGATTTCGTCGGCCGCTATCGCTGGCTGGGGCTGGGCGACACGCTGATCGACAGTCAGAACGACGTCGACGCCGACGGGGACATCACCAACGCCTACGGTGCGATGACCAACGGCCGCTTCCAGGAATGGCAACTCGGCTGGGAATTCAGTATGCCCTTCGGGTTCCGCAAGGAGATGGCGGGGGTGCGCAATGCCCAGTTGGCCCTGGCCCGCGAGCGGGCCGTGCTGCAAGAGCAGGAACTGGAGTTGTCGCACCAGTTGGCCAACGCGATTCGCGATATCGACGAGTTCTACGTGACGACGAAGACGAATTTCAACCGCGTGTTGGCGGCCAAGATCGAGGCCGAGGCGCGGCGGGAAGTCTGGGACCGGGGGGCTTCCCCCCGCGACGAGGGCGATCCGCTCAACCTGTTGCTGAACGCCGTACAGCGGCAGGCCGAAGCGGAGAACGACTACTACCGGTCGCTGGTCGACTACAACCTGGCAATCACCCAGCTCCACTTCCGCAAGGGTTCCCTGCTGGAATATAATGGGATTCACTTGGCCGAGGGCCCCTGGCCGGGCAAGGCGTATTTCGACGCCACGCGACGGGCCCGGGGTCGCGATGCCGGTTACTACCTGGACTATGGATTCACCCGCCCCAAGGTGATCAGCCGGGGACCCTACCAGCAGCACGCCGGACAGAGCGAGTTGCCGTGGGACGTCGAGTCGGAGACACCCGGCAGCGAGCTTCCGGAGATCATTCCCACGCCCGACCCGTTGCCGGCGCGGCCGGCCGCGCCGGGGGAGAATCTCCAGTCGATCCTGGAGACGCCCCGGACTGCGGGCCCGGCGCAAGAGGAGTGGAGCGGGCTGCCGCATCCGAGGGCCCAGGCAGCGGGAAAGTTCGACTTGGCCGCCCACCTGGGCGTGCTCTCGCTGGCCGGCAAGTCGAACCGGCGGGCCGCCGGCCAGGCGCCGGCGATTCGCCAGGTGAGCTACCAGCAGGAGGCGGGGACCGAGACACGCTCGGCCGGCGCGAAAACATCGGCGATGAGGTGGAAAGACGCTTCCCAGGCGGACCTCCAGCATGAACCTGTCAAGGATCTGCCGACTGCTGAAACTGATCGGCCTGCTTCAGGCTGGAAGAGGGCAAAACGTTGACTCGCTGACGGCCGTCTGCGAGGTCAGCCGGAGGACGATTTTTCGCGACCTGGACGTGCTTCGCCAGTCGGGGGTTCCCCTGGTCTACGACGAAACGCGGCAGCATTACCACGTGCCCCGCACGTACTTCTTGCCGCCCACGAATTTCACCCCCGAGGAGGCCCTGGCCCTGATCGTGCTTTGCAGCGATCTGGGCGAGCATTCCCAATTGCCGTTCTTCCGGCCGGCCCGCACCGCCGCCTTGAAGCTGGAAAGCTCGCTGCCGGAACGTCTTCGCGGCCGGCTGCGGACTTCCGGGCCGGCGATCAAGATTCGCCTCGAACCGACGAATCGACTCAGCGGGCAGGAAGACATCTACGATCACCTGGTCACCGCGCTGGCCGACCATCGGTGCGTGAGAATCCACTACCAGGGACCGCTCGACGAGGCCCCCATGTCGACCCGGCTGAGCCCCTACAATCTCCTTTTCAGCAGGCGGAGCTGGTACGTGATCGGGCGTTCCTCGCTGCACCGGGCGGTGCGGACGTTCAACGTGGGCCGAATCCGCCGCCTGGAACTGCTCGAAGACGAGTACCAGGTTCCTCGCGGCTTCAGCCTCAATCGCTACCTGCGGAACGCCTGGCACCTGATCCCCGAAGCGGGGCCCGACTCGGACGTGGTGGTGCGTTTCAGCAAGCTGGTGGCCAGAAACGTGGCCGAAGTCGCCTGGCACAAGACCCAGCGGCTTCAGTTCCATCCCGACGGCACCCTCGACTTCCACGTCACCGTCTCCGGATTACAGGAGATTTCCTGGTGGATTCTGGGCTACGGCGACCAGGTCGAGGTGCTCAAGCCGCCCGCGCTGCGGGAAACGATTGCCCGGCGGGCAGCGCGAATGGCCGAAATCTACCGCTCCGTCGCGGCCGTCGAGTGAGGACCTCTTGCCGCCGGCGGGGACAGCCTGTAGGCCGGGTCGCGACCCGGCATCGTCGAACTGGCTCTTCGTGCTCTTTGTGGGCTTCGTGGTGAACACTGCCCGCGGTCATCGCGGATTCTGGAACCATTTCACCACGAAGCCCGCGAAGAGCACGAAGGAAGTAACGCAGATCGCGTGACGCTTGAGTTTTCCCGTTTGAACTGGACTTTTGCAGAATGGCGACACGAGGTCCCCTCTCCCTCCGGGAG
>CAYZWG010000263.1:0-7805 GCA_964481605.1 uncultured Planctomycetaceae bacterium | reverse complement strand
GCGATTGGGAGACCTTCGGTTCTCTCTCGGCGGGGTCGGGAGACCCGCGCCGAACAAGGGAATAGGAACACCGCCCGAGCGGCGCCACTCGCCTGACCTTTTGCCGGCTGCCGCCGGGTGCAGGTTCAAGAACCTGGGCCACCCGCGATTGGGAGACCATCGGTCCTCTCTCGGCGGGGTCGGGAGACCCGCGCCGAACAAGGTGGTGGGGTCGGGAGACCCGCGCCGAACGGGGTCGCTGCCAGACCGCGCCTCCGGGCCCTGGTTCAGCGGTATTGAGCTTAGGCCGCCCCCGCTTGGCTGTCAACGATTTGCGGCCTCCGGCCCCGCGCCGGCCCCTTGACATCCACCGGCCCCTGGGCCACCCTACCGGGTGCGTGCCGGCGTCGGTGGGACCGGTGCCGTGTGCTCCGCCGGCCAACAGCCGGCAGGAAAACCATCATCCTCAAGTCTGGCAGGACGGGCCGCGCCATGAGCAAGATCGAAATCGGGGTCAACCTGGAGTTCATTCGCAGTAGCGAGACGTCGTTCCACAACGGCATCCGCAAGGCGGCCGAATTGGGCTACCGCTACGTCGAGCCGTGCGTGTCGACCGGCTACGACCTTTTGGCCCTGGGCGGCTACTATCACATGGTCTGCATGGACGACGATCCCCTGGAAATCAAGGAGTGGATGGACGAGCTCGATTTGAAGGCCTCGGCCGTCAGCGCCCACAGCCCCCTGATGCGGCCCGAGGTGTCGATCCCCTACCTGACCAAGGCGATCCGCTTTGCCAGCGATATCGGCGCCCCCGTGGTGACCACCGACGACGGGATCAAGCCCGACTGGATGTCCGACGAGGAAGCGTTCCAGATCATGAGCTACACGGTTCGCCAGGTGATGCGGACGGCCGAGCGGTACGGCGTGGTGGTGGGCCTGGAGCCGCACTGTCCCTACACGGTTCGCAAGGAGACCTTCCTCCGTATTCTGGCGCTTTCGGACAGCCCCTGCTGGAAGGTGAACTGGGACCCGGGCAATTTCTATCTGGGCGGGGTCGACGACGTGTACGAGACACTCGACGCCGTGGCCGACCGCCTGGCCCACATGCACGGCAAGGACATCAGCATCACGCAGAGCGAGACGGACCGGGGGAAAAAGACGGGCACGCCGGTCGGGTGTGCCTGTGGCGAGGGCGTCATCGACTGGCCTCGGATTCTGGAAATCGTCCGCCGCCACAACGTCGACACGGTAATCAGCGTGGAGTGTGGCACGGTGGAGGAGGCGGATCGGAGCTTGAAATACCTGCGGCAGATCGTGTAGAAATCGGACACGGGCACGGTGCCGGCCGCCTCGCACCCCCCCAACGGGAGAGGTGGCGCGGGCTTTCGGGCGGTGCCGTCGGGCGTGCCGGCGCGGCCTGGCCGGCTCCGGCCGAAAGCGCCCCCGTTCGGGGTGGCACTTGTTACGTCCGGCCGCTACCATGGTGGTTTCGGCGACCAGCAACACTATTTTTGGGAGGGTTCCATGGCGGACTTCGCTGAACTCTACGAAGCCATTCTGACGGGCAATGCCAAGAAAGCGGAAGAAGTGACCAAGGCGGCCCTGGAGGCCGGCGCCGACCCCTCCGAGTTGCTCGGCAAGGCGATGATCCCGGCCATGGACGAGGTCGGCAGCCGGTTCGAGTGCAACGAGTACTTCGTGCCGGAATTGCTGATCGCGGCCCGGGCCATGAAGACCTCGCTGAAACTGCTCACCCCCGCCCTGACCGAGGCCGGAGCCGAAGCGGCCGGCCGGGTGGTGATCGGCACCGTCCAGGGCGATCTGCACGACATCGGCAAGAACCTGGTCGCCTCCATGCTCGAGGGGGGGGGCTTTGACGTGATCGACTTGGGTGTGGACGTCCCGCCCGACCGTTTCGTCGACGTCGCCAAGGAGCAGCAGGGAACGATCGTGGCCTTGTCGGCGCTTTTGACCACGACCATGACCCAGATGAAAAACGTGGTCGACGCCCTGGAGGCCGCCGGCATCCGCGACGAGACGAAAGTGATCATCGGAGGGGCGCCCATCACGCAGGAATACGCCAACGAGATCGGCGCCGACGGCTACAGCGACAACGCCAGCACGGCGGTCGGACTTGCCCGAAAACTGAGCGGCTCGGCCGCCTAGCCCGGGAGACAGCGCCGAGCGCCGTAGGGCACACGGGAGGGCGAGGCTCCCGCCGAGCCGGGAAATGACGGTTGGTGCCGCCTCACGGCTCGGCAGGAGCCTCGCCCTCCCGACTTTCCGCAACGGAAACCAAGTAGCTACCGCTCGGCGCGGGTCTCCCGACCCCGCCGAAAACGCCGACCGGAGGTCTCCCCGAATTTGCGTAAACGGTTGACGTGGGAGACCATCGGTCGAATTCAGTGCGGGGTCGGCAGCCCCGCGCACAACGTGAACGCACCGGGAGCCTCGCGCTGCCTAGTGTGAGATCGCCTCGACGGTACGGTTCCAGTTCGTTCGTGCTACCAAGGGGATGGATGCGGATGGCGATTGACGGCCTGGCAATCATCGGCGAAACGATCAACGACTCGGTTCCTTCCACGAAGAAGCTCTTCGACGCCGAGGACATCGAGGGTCTTTTGGAGTTGGCCCGATTTCAGGACCAGCGGGGGGCGGCCTACATCGACGTCAACGTGGGCCCCCGCTCGCCCCGGTTCATGGCCGACCTGGTGGGCAAGATCCAACAGGTCACCGCCAAACCGCTTTCCATCGACACGCCCGACCTGGAGATCGCCCGGGCCGGCCTGGAGGCCTTCGATCCGGATCGGGCCGGCGGCCAAACGCCCATTCTCAACTCCATCTCCGCCCTCCGCTGCGAGATGTTCGACCTTTTGGCCGTGCGACCGTTCAAGCCGATCCTGCTGGTCTCGGAGCAGGTCGTCGACGGGCAATCGGGGCCCTGCCGCACGGCCGAGGCGACCTACCAGGCGGCCAGGCGTCTGCTGGCCGAGGCTCGCCGCGAGGGGCGCGGGTTGGACAACGACGACCTGGTGATCGACCCCGGCATCGCGCCGCTGGGAACCGACTCGGAAGGCAACCTGGGCCGGCTGATCGGGGCCATGCGGATGATCCACGACGATCCCGATTTTGCCGGCGTGCACATGTCGGTCGGCTTGAGCAATTTCACCGTCATGCTGCCCTCCAAGCGGGCCGACGGTTCCCGCCTGAAAGGTCCCCTGGAGAGCGCCTTTCTCACCAAGGCCCTGCCGCTGGGGCTGGACATGGTGATCGGCTCGGTAAAGCGAAAATACGAACGGCTCGATCCCGACCACCCGGCCATGGTTTGCCTGGAGGATTGCCTGCGGCAGGGCGGCTTCGAGTCGATCATGCGGGTGCGCGAGTTCTATTCGTGAACCCCGTGGCGTGCCGGGCGGCTTGCGGGGTGTGGGCTCGGCACGCACGCGGCGGATGGCCGCAACGTACTCGCCCAGGGCAAATATTGTCCTCGGCGGCGTGAGGAGAATCGTGATGCCGAAACTGTTCGACCAACTCTTGCAAGACGGCCCCGTGGTGACCGACGGCGCCTGGGGTACCCAGCTTCAAGCCCGGGGGCTGGACGTGGGGGCCTGCCCCGACGGCTGGAACCTCACCCAGCCGGAAAAGGTCGAGGAGGTGGCCCGGGCGTACGTGCTGGCCGGCAGCCAGGTGATTCTCACCAACACCTTCGGCGCGAACCGGTTTGCTCTCAAGCCGAGCGGGCTGGACGACAAGGTGGCGGAAATCAACCGTGCGGGAGTGGAGATCTCCCGCCGTGCCGCCGGGGGCGGGGCCAAGGTTTTTGCCTCCATGGGCCCCAGCGGCGAGATGCTGATGATGGGCCGGGTGAGCGAAGACGACCTGCGGGAGGCTTTCGCCGAGCAGGCCCAGGCGCTGGCCGAGGGGGGCGCCGACGCGATCGTGATCGAGACCATGACCGACCCGGCCGAGGCCCGGCTGGCCATCGCCGCGGCCAAGGCGACCGGGCTGGGCGTGGTCGCCTGCATGACCTTCGACTCCGGCAAGGATCACGACCGGACGATGATGGGAACCACCCCGGAAGCGGCCGCCGAGACGCTGTTGGAGGCGGGGGCCGACCTGGTCGGCTCCAACTGCGGCCAGGGGATCGAAGGATTCACCGCCATCTGCGCGCGACTCCACGCGGCCGCGGATCGGCCGGTCTGGATCAAGGCCAACGCGGGCTTGCCCCAGGTTGTCAACGACGCCACGGTCTACGCCGAGACCCCCGAGAAGTTCGCCGCCCACGTGCCGGCGCTGGTCGAAGCGGGGGCCGGGTTCCTGGGCGGATGCTGCGGAACGACGCCCGAGTTCATTCAAGCGGTGAAGGCCAGGCTGAGGTCATGAATTCTCGCCAGCGTGTCCTCGCCGCGCTGAACCACCGCCAACCGGATCGGGTGCCGATCGATCTGGGGGCCACCCGCCAGTCGGGCATCGCCGCCTCGACCTATCACCAACTCAAGCAGCGGCTGGGGCTGAACACGCCCACCCGCGTCTTCGACCTCTACCAGGTGCTGGCCGAGGTCGAACAACCGCTGCTGGATCGGTTCGGCGCCGACGTGGTGGGGCTTCGGCGGCCGGCGGTGACCTTCGGCATCCGCAACGAAAACTGGCGGCCCTGGACGCTCTTCGACGGCACCCCCGTGGAGGTGCCCGGTGGATTTGCCCCCGATGTGGAAGCGAACGGGGACCTCCTGCTGCGCCATCCGGACGGCCGGCCAATGGCCCGGATGCCGCGGGGAGGGTTCTACTTCGACCGGCTCGACAAGTACCCCGGCGCGGCCCACGCCGACCCCGCCGCGCTCGATCTGCCGCGCTTGTCGAACGAAATCCTCGACCACCTGCACGCCCAGGCCGAGGCCTATTACCAGAACACCGACAAGGCGATCACCGTGGCCCTGGGGCCGCCCTACGAGTTGTTTTTCGGGTTGGGGACGGGCGACTTCCAAAGTTGGATGATCACCCTGGCCACGGAGCCGGACTACGTGCGGGCACTCTACGGCCGCCTGGTCGAGGCCTGGATCGAGAACCTGCGGCTGTTGAACGACGCCGTGGGCGACCGCGTGCAGATCATCCAGTTCAACGACGACCTGGGCACGCAGGATGCGCCTTTTCTGTCGGTGGCGATGTTCCGCGAGTTGGTGATGCCCTTTTACAAGCAAGGGCTCGACTGGATCCACCAGAATACCGAGAAGAAAGTCTTCATGCACAACGACGGGGCCATCTTCGATTTCCTTCCCACCCTGATCGAGATGGGAGTCGACATCCTCAATCCGGTTCAGACGACCGCCAAGGGGATGGACCCGGTGAAACTGAAGCGGGAATTCGGCGACCGGCTCGTCTTCTGGGGCGGCGCGTGCGACTGCCAGGGGACGCTCGCCTTCGGCACCCCCCGGCAAGTGGCCGCGGAAGTGGAAGAGACGATCCGCGTGCTGGCCCCCGGCGGAGGATACGTGTTTGCACCGGTCCACAATATCCAAGCCCGGGTTCCCCCGGAGAACGTGATCGCCCTGTTTGACGCGGCCTTGGCCTCGAGCGGATACCCCTTGTAGGGCCGGCTGTGCCGGCCGACACGATACGTTCGGCGCGGGTCTCCCGACCCCGCCGAGAGAGAAGCCTCCCCGTTCGGCGCGGGTCTCCCGACCCCGCCGAGAGAGAAGCCGTCAAGCCAGGCGGTTTGCCCTTGCGGATCGCATATCATGGTAAGACCACGGATAACACGGATCACACCGAGAGGACACCAGAGCATCGCGAATCACCTTGTTGACGGAGTTTATCCGAGATATCCGTGCCATCCGTGGTGAAAAGACATGGAAGGTTCTCGCGGAAAAGGGCAGAGCCCGTGCAATTCTCACCGACGGAGCCGGTGAGTTACCTCAGATTCAGGAGACCTGCGGTCGGCGCTTTCGGCGGGGTCGGGAGACCCGCGCCGAACGCTGCGGCGGTTTGATTCAACGATATCGGCCTTGGCCTCGCGCAAGAATCCTCCATGAAACTCAAACTCCTTGCCTGCGAAATCCTCTATCGGGAATGCTGCGCGGCAATCGCCCGGTCACCCCACCGGGTCGACGTCGAGTTCCTGCCCAAGGGTTTGCACGACCTGGGGCAGGAAGGCATGAACGCCCGGTTGCAGCAGGCGTTGGCCGCGGTCGATTCGTCGGTCTACGACGCGATCCTTTTCGGCTACGGATTGTGCAGCAACGGGCTGGTCGGCCTGGCGGCGGAGACGATCCCCCTGGTGATTCCCCGCGCCCACGATTGCATTACCCTCTTCCTGGGAAGCAAGCAGCGCTACCTCGACTATTTCCAGAGCCACCCGGGCGTCTATTTCAAGACCAGCGGATGGATCGAACGGGGCGAGCAACTCGAACAGCTTGGGCGGGATTCGATCCAACAGCGGTCGGGGATGAACCAGTCCTATGAGCAACTGGTGGAAAAGTACGGCCCGGACAACGCCCGGTTTCTCTACGAACAACTCGGCGACATGACCCGAAACTACCGGCAGATCACCTACATCGCGATGGGGATCGAGCCGGACGATCGCTTCGAGCGCGAGGCCCGCCGCCAAGCCGACGAGCACGGCTGGCAATTCGAAAAACTCGCCGGCGACATGGCGCTGGTCGAGCAACTGGTCGACGGCCCCTGGCACGACGACCGTTTCCTGGTCGTTCCCCCCGGCCATCGCGTGGCCACGAGTTTCAGCGAGCAAATCATCCAAGCGGAGAAAGCCTGATGAACGGTTACCAGCGGCTGGTTGCCATGCTGGCCGGCGGTCCGGTCGATTGTCTGCCCCAGATGCCGATCACGATGATGTTCGCGGCCGATCAGATCGGCGTACCCTACGGTCGCTACGCCTCGGACCACCGGGTGCTGGTCGAGGCCCAGATCGAGACCGCCCGGCGGTTCGACTTCGACTATGTTTCCTGCATCTCGGACCCGGCCCGCGAGGCGGCCGACTGCGGCGCCACGGTGCGGTTCTTCGAGGATCAGCCGCCGGCGATCGACGAGACTCGGGCACGCCTGGCCGAGAAGGGCGCGCTGGCCGGCTTGAAGGTGCCCGACCCCCGCCAGGGCCGGATGGGCGACCGCGTGCGGGCGGCAACGCTGTTTCGCCGGGAAGTCGGCGGCCGGCTGCTCATCGAAGGCTGGATCGAAGGCCCCTGTGCCGAGGCGGCCGACCTCCGCGGAATCAACAACCTGATGCTCGACTTTTACGACGATCCCGCCTTTGTCGGCGACCTGTTCGACTTCATCCTCGAGATGGAGATGGCCTTTGCCCAGGCCCAGATCGAAGCCGGAGTCGACATCCTGGGGCTCGGCGACGCGGCGGCTTCGCTGGTGGGACCGGAGATTTACCAACAGTTTGTCCTCCCTTACGAAAAAAAATTGGTGGATCGGATTCACCAACTGGGCAGCCGGGTGCGGTTGCACATTTGCGGCAATACGAACCGCATCCTCGGCGGGATGGGTAGCCTGGGCTGTGACATGGTCGACCTGGACTTCATGGTCTCGCTGGCCCGGGCACGCGAGGAGATGGGCCCCGGGCAGGTGCTGGCCGGCAACCTCGACCCCGTCCAGGCCCTTCGCGGCGGCACGCCCCGGTCGATCTCCCAGGCGATTGGCCAGTGCCACGCCCAGGCCGGCTCGAACTACATCGTGGCGGCCGGCTGCGAGGTCCCCCGCGACACTCCGGCGGCAAACGTGCGGGCCTTGGGCGAATACGCCCGCGGCCATCGTCCCTAAAGCCCAAAGTCGTAGGGCCGGCCGTGCCGGCCGGTTGCCGCATTTCG
>CAYZWG010000262.1:0-7862 GCA_964481605.1 uncultured Planctomycetaceae bacterium | reverse complement strand
CAAGCATGGGGAAAATGCGAGGCGCGTGGGCCGGGTCGCCACCTCCGCAGCCGCTCTGGGCAACCCATTCCCCCCCCCATCGCTAGCTGCCGCCCTGTAAAAAAAGTCCGTTCCTGCACCCGGAGCCTCGCCCTCCCGCAACAAATCCGGGAGGAACGCCCTGCTGCCGCAACCCCAACTTTTCAACACCCCAGCCTCGCCCTCCCCGGAGAACTACCGCCGTTGCATCGTCTCGAGCCGGTCGGCATCGAGAAAATACTTCACCGCCCAGGCGATTTCCCGGCGGGGGAAATAGTCCGCGCCGGGGCCCAGGCTACCCAGCAGCCCGCCGGAGGGTCGCTGGTGTATCCGCACCCATTCCAGGGCCCGGCCGGCCGGCTCGGGACGGCCGACCTTGTACCACGACACGGCCAGTTGCGCCAGCCCCGGCAGGCACACCCAGCGGACACCCCGGCGGCCCCGCACCGAGCCGTCTTCCCCCTGCAGCTTCTCCAATTCGTCCAGCACACTCATCGCCGGCGCGGCCCGGCCCAGGTCGACCAGCGCTTCCAGTTCGTAGGCCAGGAAGTGCGTCAGGCCTCCGCGGTCCAATAGCTGGGGATGGCGGAGATAGAAGTCGAGGCAGCGATCGGCCGCCGCCTGCCACGACGGCTGGTGAAACCGCGCGGCCGCCGTCCGGATCGGCTCCAGCACGTAGAGCAGAATCGTCTCGGGAATGATCGTCCCCTCGTACTGCGGCGGAAACCCTCCCCGGCCGCCGTCGGCCATTTGCCCGACCAGGTGCTGGGCTGCCCGGCGGGCTGCGGCGGTCGCCTCCGGCACGAGCTCGCCGGCGGCCAACAGCCCCCGCAACGCCTGGCCCGTGTCGAACAGAAACGGTCGACCCTGGTCCGGGTCGGGGAACGAGCCGTCGGGATTTTGCACCCGCACAAGCCACTCGACCAGCCGTCGGGCCAGATCGACCTGGCCCCGATCCAAGAGCGTGGGCACCAGGTAGCCGGTCACTTCCGGGTAGGCCCGGCGGTGACGCGAGTGGACCCGGATGCCGCCGCCGGGCAGTTCGTTCTGTTGGAGCCACCAGAGGGCGCGCTGGGCGGGCGTGGTCAGGTTTCTGGGCGGGCGGCGTGCCGGCCGCCTCAACCACTCAGCGGCGGTGGCGGGCAGTTCACCCAGCCATCGCCTTGTCGCGGAAACCACTCGCCTCATCATTCCTCTCTTCCGCCCGGGCAGGTCGAGGCCGGCCCGCAGACCTCCAGGTAGATGGCCGCCTCGCGATCGGAGATCACTCTATAGCTCCACCGCCGAACCGCTTCGCGGCGACACGCTTCGCCGATTTGCCGGCGAACCCGTTCGTCGTTGAGTCGCTGTTTGAGGCCCTCGATACCCTGGGCGATGGATTCCGGGTCGTGGGGATCGACGGCCCAGCCGGTCTGGGCGGAGATGATTTCCGTGGCGGGCGGCTGATCGCTCACCACGCATGGTTTTCCGCAGGCCAGGGCTTCGATCAGGGGAATCTGAAATCCCTCGAACAGCGACGGTCCCACGTACATATCGACCGCGCGGTACCTGGGGGGCAGTTCTCGATTGGGGACGGCACCCCAATAGTGATAGTCGGAGGCTTCCAGCACGGCAAACGCTCGGCGGAGGTAGCGATTCCTCCCCACTCCGCCGCAGACGTCCAGCCTCACTTTCCAGCCACGGCCTTTCAACAGGGCCAACGCGGCGGCCACCCCGTGGATGTTCTTCTGCTCTTCCAGCCGTCCCACCAGCAGGGTCCTGATCGTTTGGGGATCGTAGCCGGGCTGCGGGCCGGGGCGGAACCGCCGGGTGGAGACGCGGTTGCCCAAGACGACGATTTTTTCCTCCCCCACGCCGGCCGAGATGCACGCCTCCCGCAGCACGGCCGACATGCAGATGACCCGATCGGCGTCCCCCATGCGGGGAGAAATCCGGTCCACCTCGATCAGCTTGTCCAGCAATTCCCGTCGATTCATGGCCGTTTCAGTGGGACAGCGCCACTTTGAGCTCCTCCCCACCGGCCCCGTGCCGGTGGGAAATGGGTTTGAGAACTACCCGCCACGCCCACGCGCCCCCCCTCCCACGCGAAGCCACTGGGAAGCATTGGGGGGTGGCCGTGGCGGGTAGTTTCCAAACCCTCAGTCCACTCCCCGCGGGGCCGGTGGGGGTAACACCTGAGATCTACGTTTTTCGAGTTTTGCAAAGTGGCGCTGTCCAATTAGTGGATGCTCACCAGCACGGGGACGCCCAGTTGCCCGGCGGCCTCGATGGCGATCTTGCCGTTGTACGTGTCGTAGGCCCGGAGCACGTTCACGCCGGCCGCGCGGCTGATTCGGGCGACGTCGGCGGCCGATCGAAAAGAGTGGACGTGGAGGGGGTAACCCAGGTCGAGGACCAGCGGTCGAGTGGGCTTGTTTTGGAAGTAATGGACCTGGTCGAAGAGCAGGTTGGGGTTGTAGTAGGGACCCTTCCAGTCGTAGCCCAGGCGGACGTATCCCAGGAACGGATACCCTCCCACCACGCCCAGCACGAGTGGCCGCTGCCGCGTCCCGCGGAGACCCCGGGCGGCGTCCAGGTCGCATTCGTCCAGGGTATAGCGGCGAAGCCTGGCCACCTCGCCAATGGTGGCACGATACAACCGCGCGGCCTCCCAGCGATCCACAAGCGGCCGCAGCAGCCGGCCGGCGGCCTTGCGCGCGAACGTCCGGGCCGTGTTCATCCGCGGGTCCGTTTCTCTGGGGGAAAAAGTTATGTTGTAACCGGTCGCCGCACGGCGGGGTCGGGAGACCCGCGCCGAACCAGTTGTGGCCGGCGAGCAGCCGGCTCGATCAATCGCTGGTTTCCAGGGGACGACAGGCAAAGTAGAAATCGCTCGACTGGCTGGGCAATAGCCGGGTCAACAGCTCCAGCAGGCGAAATCCCCAACCCCGCCGCGTCAACGCATAGTATAGGCGATAGCTCCCCGGGAAGAAGGCTTCCCGCATCACCGTCTCCACGGCGAAGCCCGCCCGCTCGATCTTCTCCCGTATTTCCCCTTCGGTGTAGAAGTGGACGTGGTCCGTGTGGGCGATGGTGCCGGTTCGCCGTAGCCACTGCTGTTGCAGCCACGAGCCCTCGTTGGTGGTTCCCAGGATCAGCATCCCGCCGGGCCGCACCAGGGGGCGCAGCCGCCGGAGCAACCCCTGGTCGTCCTCCACGTGCTCGATCACCTGGTTCAAGAGGACGACGTCGAACGTTTCCCGACGATCAAGGTTGGCAAGATCGCCCACGCGGACGTCCGCCGCCGGGGCAACCTGCCGGGCCCGCTCCACCCGCAGCTCGTTGTAGTCCAGCCCCACCAGCGCTACTTCCGGCAGCGTCGCCAGCCGTGCCAGCCAGTAGCCGTCGCCGCAGCCGGCGTCGAGCACGCGAAGCGGCGATCCACGCCGCGCGCGAACCCGCTCGATCCCATCGCGGAGGTAGCGAAACCGCCTGGCGTAAATCCTCCGCATGCGGGGATGCTCCGCCCACTCGAACTGGCTCCCCACGTACCAGGGGTTTTTCGCGGCGATTTCCCGGCTCACCTGCCGGGACCACGTTTCGCGCTGGTCGTCAGGCATCGGTCAGGGGGCCTTTCGCGCCACGATCAGGTGGCGAAACGCGAACCGCCGAACGCCCGGCAGGCTGCTGATCCACTCGTCCACCATCCGCCCGCCAACCAGCGGACACATCAGCCGTTTCCAGAACGGCAGCAACAGGGGCAGCATCCACCGCGGCCGATTTCCCCAGAGCGGAAGAATCTGAAACGACCGGTGGGAAACCATCGACAGATCGGCCTGGCGGAGCATCTTGCGGATTCTGCCCAGGGGAAGATAGCACGGCTGGGCCGTCTCCGTCATCGCCCGCGAGACGATCGTATTGAGCGACCACACGACGCCGAAATCCAGCACCGCGGTTCCCCCGGGCAGCAACACCCGGGCCGTCTCCCGCACCACCTCGTCGGCAAAGGGGATCACGTGCAGGGCCGCGAAGCAGTAGACCAGCGAGACGCTGTCCGAGGCCAGCGGGACGCGGCGGGCGTTGGCGACGAGGAAATCGAGGTTCTCCAGTCCCTCTTCTGCCGCCCGTTGGCGGGCCGCGCGGACCATCTTGCGGCTGAAATCGACGCCCACGATTCGCTCCATTTCGCCGCCCAGGGCAAAGGCGAAATGTCCCGCCCCGCAACACAAATCGAGCACCGTCCCGCCCCGGTAGTGGCGTCGCACTTCCGCCAGCTTGGCGCCGGCCTGGCGGCCAAAGTAGGGATCGTTGATGGCGGCGAAGTCGTAGAACGCCGGTTCGTAATAGGAAGTGAATTTTTCCCACTGCCGCTGTTCGACGATCTCGGCTTTTGATCGAGTTTCCATGTCGTGCCGTGCTGGGAAAATGTCACCGGGGGCCGCCCGAGGAACGTAAAGCGTGCGGCTCCTCCCCGCCGGCCCTGTGCCGGTGGGAATAGGTTTGAGAACTACCACGCCCGCCCGCCCCACCCGCGCGAAGCCACGGGGGGAACCCGTTGGGTGGCGGCCGCTGTAGTTTCCAAACCCACGATCCGCCGGCACAGGGCCGGTGGGGGTCCTCACTCACGTTGGCTGCCGAGTTGTCGCATTTCGTAGCGCCCGCCACGGGGAACCGTTGGGGGTGGCCGCGGCGGGTAGTTTCCAAACCCACAATCCACCGGCACAGGGCCGATGGGGGTCCTCACTCACGTTGGCTGCCGGGACGCCAACGAGAGTCTCCCTCGATAAAAACGATACAACTCGCCACCGAACTTCGACTTGAACACGGTCAACCCTCGCAGCTTCTGGTCGGCCGTGGCGGGAAACGCTTCTCCCATGTCGTAGTATTGGCATTCATCGTGCAAGGCACCGTCGATGGCGTGGAAACAGAGAAGGTAGTTCACCCCGGCCCGGTCGTGACCGCCGCGGGAACACCCCGTCCAGTAACAGGCTCCGTGCCCGAATCGGGCACAGTTGTGATACGCCACCGGTTGGCCGCCCGGCGCCCGGGCCACCCACAGCACGGCCTGGCCGGCGGGAGCGAATTCGTCGGCAATCGCCTGGAAATAGGCCCTGGGATGGGGTTCCACGCCCGTGCGCTGATAGGTCTCCCGGTGGACCGCGTAGTAGTCGTCCAGGTGCTCCGACCAGTCGCCCCGCTCGACCGTATAGCCTTTTTCCAGCGCCCGCCTGGTCATCCGTCGCGCGTCGGCGGTGGCCGATGCCTGGGCCGACGAGCAGGCCCGCAAATCGAGGATTCGCGTGTGGGTGGAGGCGTCTTCCCAGCCCAGCAGAACGAGCGGGTTGACACCACGGAGGTTGTTCAGGTTGGCCTCGGCCAGCGGCGGCAGCGAGCACTCCAGGGTCGCCGCGCCCTGCTGCCGGCACCATTGCCCGGCGGCGTCGCTGAGCGCGGCCAGCAGGTGGCGCCGGGTCTTGGCCGGCAAGTCCCCCACGGCAAACGGCCCGCCCGTGCCCATGCGGATCGAATAAGCCGTGCGGCGGACCCAGGGCCGCCTGGGGCGGGGACCCAATTGGACCGCAAATCCCCCCAACACCCGATCGCCCGATCGAACGAGGAAATAGCACGTCTCCAAGGCCCATACCCGCCGTGTCGCCTCGATCCACCGGCCGGTGTGGAAAAACCAGGTATCGCGCGAGGCTTGCACGGCCGCGTCCCACCCTTCGTCGATGATATTCTGATGCCGCTCAACTTTCATTGTCGCCCATAGCCGTACAACGCCGGCATCTCCTGCCGCGTGCGGCGATCGATCCAGGCGATCGTCTCCGCCGAGAGATGCTCTCGATATCCACCCACGATACCCCGTCGCGTCTTGAACGACTCGGGGCGGTCGTCCTCCGGTCTCTTCAGGGTCTCCAGGGGGACCTGCCCTTGCTGCTCCATCCGCCGCATGTTCTCGAAGCTGCCAAACTCGATCACCCTGGACAACTGCCGCGGGGAGATGCCCTCCATGCCCACCATCGCCAGGGCCTCGCGCATCACCGCCGCCGTATCGCGTTTCAGGTCTTCGTAGCGGACCAAGAGGAAAGAGGCCGCGGCGCCGCGGGCATCGCACCACGCGCGGTAGAACTTGAGGTACTTCTCGATCCCGTAAACCTCGCTTCGCACCATCTCGTCCAACGTGCCGGTATACAAGGGCGGAACGCAGCGATAGCGATTGTGCATGTAGAGCGAGACCAGCGTATCCTTGGGCTCGCGCACCAGCAAGATCAGCTTTCGACCCGCAACCGCCTGCGTTTGCAGCACCATCCGGCGATAGCTTTCCTCATTGTACCGCGGCATGTGATGGGTCGTAATCACCAGGGGAACCCCCTTCGCCGCCGGACCCTCCTCGAACAACACGCTCCACGTCCGCTCTTCCGGCAGCCCGAAATAGTCGACCAGGGCTCGCCGCAGCATGAACTGAAACCACGTATTGCCCACCTTGGGATAGCCGATCACGTAGACGTCCGGACGCCGCTCAATCCAGCGGCGAAAGCGGCCAGCGACCTTCGATGATAGGGTGCGAATGCGACTCATTCCGTTGGCCTCTCCTCGGCGGAAAGGCGTTTCCACCGCGACCGCTGCCCCATCACGCCTTGGCCCGGGGCCAGCCGCGCGCCGCCCAGGTAGTCGCCGATGGAGACCCGCACGCCGATGGCCGAGGGGACGTAGTCCAGGCACTGCCGCTCCGGCAGGGCCGGCCCCAGCGACAGGTCGAGATGGTACTGCCCGTTGGCCAGGCGGATGTCTTCCATCCGGCATTCCAGCACGCCCGATCGCCCCAGCTCCAGCGGCGGTTGCCCATGGGTGTTGGTGACCGAGGTCACGCGGCTGCCGAAGCGGTCGAAAACGTTGATCTGGCAGTATCCGGCCCGGATCGGCTCTTCCACCTGGTAGCCCAGGCGAACCACCAGGGTTCCGCCCGTGACGAAATCGCTGGTGCGGTTGCCTTGCCGGTCGTGGGTGGACACCCAGAGGATTTGGGGACGGCGGTGGGCGTGCCATCCCCGCGCCTCGCGGAGGTCGGCGTACCCTGCCGCGGCACCTTCGGCGGCCTGCAAGTAGCAGCGGACCGCCTCCTCCGCCGGCCCAAAGAACTTCCTCTTTCCCCCGTCCAGCAGCAGGGCCAGGGAGCAGAGCCGCGAAATCGCGTCCAGGTTGTGGCTGACGAAGAGGATCGTCCGCCCGCCGCGGGCCACCTCGCCCATTTTGCCCAGGCATTTCTTCTGAAACTCGACGTCGCCCACCGCCAACACCTCGTCGACCAGCAGCACCTCGGGCTCCAGGTGGGCCGCCACGGCGAACGCCAGCCGGACCTGCATCCCGCTGGAATAACGCTTGACCGGTGTTTCCAGAAAGGCTTCCACGCCGGAGAATTCCACGATCTCGTCGAACTTGCGGCGGATTTCGGCCCGGGTCATGCCCAGCACGGCACCGTTGAGAAAAACGTTTTCCCGGCCGGTCAACTCGGGGTGGAATCCGGTGCCCACTTCCAGCAGGCTTCCCACGCGGCCGAAAATCTCCGCCCGGCCCTCGGTCGGCTTGGTGATGCGGGTGAGCAGTTTCAGCAGGGTGCTCTTGCCGGCGCCGTTGCGGCCGATGACCCCGATCACCTGGCCCCGGCCGACCTCGAAGGAGACGTCCCTGAGCGCCCAGATGGCGTCTGGCCGGCGGCTGCCGCCGGTGGTGCGTCCCAGCAGCCGCCGCGCCGGCCAGGCCACTACGCGACGAACCGCCTCGCGGAGCGTGCGGTAGGGCGCGCGCTGGCCCAGCAGGTAGCGCTTGCCCAGGTGTTCGACGCGTATCATCAAGTCCGAACTCAT
>CAYZWG010000261.1:0-7929 GCA_964481605.1 uncultured Planctomycetaceae bacterium | reverse complement strand
AAACCCTCTCCCGGAGGGAGAGGGGACCTTGTGTCGCCATTCTGCAAAAGTCCAGGTCTTCCCTTGCTTGGCTTGCTCGGTTACTCAATCTTCTTATTCGGCAAAGTCGCGGTAACGCTCAAGATTGCCGCAACCGCTACCGATATTGGGTAGCAACGGTTGGATAGCTTTGTCGGCCCATGCGCCCATCGCGGCCGGCGTCCCCTCCATGGAAGGAAATCAGCATGAGCAATTCGCAGAACCCCTCGGATCGGCAAGACGCCGCGGCGGACCGTCCGGCGGAAGTGGCGCCGGACCGAGCGGCCGAGGAGGTCCACGGCTCGACGGTCGGCGCCTCGCACGACGATGTTCTGGCCCGAATCCCCGACCTGGCGGACGACACCCCCGCCGAGCGGCCTCATCCCCGGCGGCGGCAGCGCAGCGGGCGTCATCACCGGCCGCGGACCACGGGCTCGCCGGTGGGTCTTTTGGCCGGTGGGGCCTTGCTTCTGCTGGTGATCCTGGTCGTTCCCCTGATGTGGAAGAACAAGGCCTCCCGGTCGAGCGAGTCGGCCGAGCCGGGGGCATGGGAAATGCAGCCGCCGGCCCCCGGTGCCCCCCTGGCTCCGGCCTGGGGCGGTGCCGACAGCTCGCTGGCGGGGCATCCGTCGGCCACGGCAGGGAATTGGCCGGCGGGCACCACGGCCCCCACCACCGTGCAGCCCGAATCCGTGGCGCCCGATGCGTGGAGCCGGTCGCCGGGCGTGCCGAATTGGGCCGCGCCGCCGGTGACCGAAGGTGCGGGTTCGCCGGGGCTGCCCACCGCCGGGGGGGCCGCTCCCTGGCCGAACACCACGGCGGCGGCGGGCTGGTCGGATCAACCGTCGACGGGTCCCGCCGCGAGTGCCGCCGCGACCGGCTCCCCGGCCGCCGCGGGGTGGAAGTCGACCGACTACGCCGGGCAACCCAATTGGGCCCCTCAACCAGCCGCCACGCAGCCGGCCTATGGTGCCCGCGTTCCGGCCCAAGTTCCGCCGCTGGGCAGCGGCCAACGGCCGGTTTCCCCGGCGGTGGGCGATGCTTCCGGCGGCGCCTCGCCGTACACCGGCTCCTATCGCCCCAGCCAGCCGACCGGGCCCTATGCCAACGCCTATCGCACGCCCCAAGACATCGGCGCGGCCCAGCCGGCGGCCCCGTCGATTCCGCAGCCGAACTGGGGTGATTCCAGTGCGAGGAGCCAGACCCGGGCGAATACACCCGCGGGGGCCGTGCCCTACGGCACGGCCGGCACGTACGACGCCCGGAGCGGAGAGAATTACGGTGTTGCCGGCGCTGGGGCGCCGCGTCCACGCGATCCGGTCTCGGTGGCCCAACGGCCGAGTTTTTCGCAGCCGGCGGTCCCGTCCTACAATCCCCGCACGCTGGCCGCCACCGGCTACTATGCGGGGCCGGCCGAGCCGGCCGGAGGCATCCCGGCATACCAGGGTGCCTATCCGGCCGCGTCCCCGGCGGTCGCCCCGGCCACCGGCGGCAGCGGGTATCCCCCCGCCGGGTACGGGGCAGCGCCGCCACCGGCCGGCGGCTATTCGGCCACGCCTTATGCCACGCCGCCGGCCGCCCGCAGCGGGTATGCCGGCACGGCTTATCCGGCCACACCGCCGGCGGCCACGGACGTGTCTTCCGGCTACGGTGCTGCCGGCAGCGTGCCCTCTTCCCGTTTCGACGCCGCGGCAACGGCAGCCCCGGGACAACCCGGGGTGGCACGGCTCAACGGCGTGATCGAGAAACCCAATTACAGTGCCTCCCATGACCTCGCTCGACCAAGCTTTTATTAAAGCCTACATGCGGCAGGGCGGGGTCCCGGTGCCGGCCGCGCTCGACTCGGCCGGGCCCGTGCGGCTGGACGACGTGCTGGCCGCGCCCTCCGCGGCCGTTGGGCGCGGGTCTCCCGACCCCGCCCCCAACCGCTCTCCGCAGACCACGCCGGTCGGGCCGGCAGACGCCGACTCGCCGACGGACGGTTCCCACCGGCCGGATGAATCCCCGGACCGCGGGCGTCGAGCCCTTTCGATCTCCGCGCTGGGGATCGAGGAGGCGACCGTGCCCGCTGCCTGCAACCCGGATGAGGACACGGGGACCGGGTTTCGGCCCATGCTTCAGGTCGACCGTCTGGATTGGCCGGCAGTGAGCGACCGGCTCCTCGAGGCGGTCCCGAAGGAGATCGGTCGTCTGGCGGCGGCGATTCGCCGCGCGGCGGGCCTGGGCCGCCGCGTGATCGGCCTGGCCGGCGGCGCCGCGGGCGAAGGCTGCACGACGCTGGTGGCAACCGTGGCACGCTATCTGGCCGACCGCGACGTGGGCGTGGTTCTAGTCGATGCGGACGACACGGAGCCGGGGCTTGCGGGACAACTGGGATTGCTGGTCGAAGTCGGCTGGGAAGACGTCGCCGGGGGACAGATCGCCCTGGAAGACGCCTTGATCGAATCGGACGGGACCGGGCTGGCCGTGCTTCCTCGGCGGGGTACCCAGACCGAAATCGCCACCACAAACCGTCTGCCGCCGGCCGGACTGCTGGACCAACTCCGCCACCACTACGACGTGGTGCTGGTCGATTTGGGAGCACAACTTGTCCGGCAGGTGGAAAGCGAAACGCCCACGGGACGGTGGCTCGACGCCGTGGTTTGGGTCCACAACGCGGGGCCGGCGGGTGAATCGATCCCGACCCAACTGCGGAGTCGTGTGCGGGGATGCGGCCTGTGTGAGCTTGGCACGGTGGAGAACTTTGCCGCCCGCGCGGCGTCCTAGCATGGACCGAACAACGACTTCAGCATCCCCTGGCCGGCACGGGGTCGGGGGAGACTTGTTGAACGCGACCGTGATGGATTCGCCAGGCCCTCATCGACGCCCGTTCGCCGCGGGCGGTGCGGGAAATCATGTACCAGACCTACTGGCAGCTTAACGAGAAGCCGTTCGAGCATGGCTCTGACCCACGGTATTACTTTCCCGGGTCTTCTCATCAGGCGGCGCTTCTGAAACTGCGCTACGCGATCGAGAGCCGGCGGGGAGGGGCCCTGCTGGCGGGACCCGCCGGGGTGGGCAAGACCTTGCTGGTGGGGATGTTGCGGGGGACGCTGGCCGAAGCGTATTCACCCCTGGTTCATCTCGTCTTCCCCCCCTTTTCGGCGGACCAGTTTCTGGCCTACCTGGCCGCTGCCCTGACCGGGTCGGTGGACGCGCCCGCGCCGCAAGTCCATCAGAGCATTCGCCGGATCGAGACGTTCCTGGCCGAAAATGCGGAGCAAGGCCGCCATGCCGTGTTGGCGGTCGACGAAGCCCACCTGCTGGACGATCCGCAGACGCTGGAGACGCTTCGGCTGCTGTTGAACTTCGAGACCGGCGGCCGCCCGGGGCTGACGCTGCTGCTGGTCGGCCAAACCGCCTTGCTGCCGCTGTTGGAGCGGGCGGGGCCGCTGGAGGAGCGTCTGGGGGTGAAGTGCTTGATGCGGCCGCTTGCGGAGGCGGAGACACGGCAATACGTCGAACATCGCCTCAGCGTGGCCGGGGCCGGGCGGCCGATCTTCGACGCGGAAGCCTTGGAGACGGTTTACCGGCTCACCCGGGGAGTGGTGCGGCGGATCAATCGCCTCTGCGACCTGGCCCTGCTGATCGGCTACGCGGATCAGCGCGAGTCGATCTCTTCGGCGCAACTCGAGTCGGTCAGTCGCGAGTTGGTCTCGATCGTGCCGGAGTAGCCGGGTGGGGCGTCGCCACCCCTCTGGCCGGGAGTTCCGTAGGCCGGATCGTGATCCGGCATCCGGGGCTGTCCCAGCATTGCCGGATCGTGATCCGGCCTACGTTCTCCCGCGTGGGTCTGCCTCGCGGGAGGGGTAATCTTCGCCCGGGAGCATCTTGTGTGGGCGGCTGGGCCGGGTATGATGAGGAGGGAGAGGCCCCGTTGGCCAAGGGGCACATGGTTGCTTGGGAAGAGCCGAGGCAGAGTGGGAATGGTCGCCGGCGTGGAACCACAGGGAGTCCACGTTTTGGTCCCGTGAATCACCCCCCCGGTGCTTCTGCGCGGGCCGCGGTTGGCAGCCGGTGGAAGGTGGCAGGCGCGGGGGGGAAAGCACGGGTTCTCTGGAGCAGCGCGGGTTCTCTGGAGTGGGCGACAAACAGATGACCACCATTCTTGTTGTCGACGATTCGGCGATCGACCGTCGTCTGGTGGGAGGTCTCCTGGGAAAGGAGTCCGACTGGAAGATCGACTACGCCGAAGACGGTGCCCAGGCGTTGGAGCAAACCAAGGACCTGCTGCCCGATCTTATCGTCACCGACCTGCACATGCCGCGGATGGACGGTTTGGAGTTGGTTCGGGCGATGCGGGTTCATCACCCCAACGTCCCGGTCATTCTGATGACCGCTTACGGCAACGAGGCGTTTGCGGTGGAAGCCCTGGAGCAGGGCGCGGCCAGCTACGTTCCCAAGTCGCAGTTGGCGGAAAAGCTTTGCGACACGGTGCGCGAGATTCTCGATCGTGCCCGGGCGGACCGTTCCTATGAAAAACTGCTCAGCCACTTGAATCGCAGTGAGTTCACGTTCTTCGTCGAGTTGGGCAACGACGCGGCGTTGATCGACCCGCTGGTCGATCTGGTGCAGCAGACGGTATCGCGGGCGCGGCTTTGCGACAACAGCGGCCAGCTTCGCATCGGCGTGGCCTTGCGCGAGGCGCTGTTGAACGCCTTGTTGCACGGCAACCTGGAGATCAGCCTGGAACGGATGGACGAAGTTCGGGAGAGGCTGCTTCAGCAGAAAAAGAAACCGGCCATCGAGGGAGGGCTGCCCACCCGCAGTGACGTTCGGGACCGGCGGATTTTCGTCAACGTGCGGATTTCCACGGAGGAGGCGCGGTTCGTGATCCGCGACGAAGGTCCGGGATTCGACGTATCGGCAGTACCCGATTTCTGGGAACCGGGCGCGTTGGAGCGGAAAGGCACCCGCAGCCTCTCGCTGATTCGCGCTTTCATGGACGAGGTGACTTACAATGAGGCGGGCAACGAGGTCACCCTGGTGAAGCGTAAAGAGACACGCCAGGAACAACTGGAGAGCATCCACGTGTGAGGATGCTTTGCCGCAGGCGGCGGCGTTTCGCTGCGGTTTGCAACGGAGCCGTCGCGGGTCAGAAGAGGCCGGCGGAAGAGCAGCGACGATTTCGCCGTACGGACGTTACGTTTTCACAGCCATGAGCCGGAAAGCCATCCCCACGGAATTCTACGTCGAGCACGCCGTGGTGAGCGACGTGGGACTGAGCCGTTCCAACAACCAGGATTCGCTGGGTGTCCATCTGTTCGACGCCCAGATGCGCAACTCGCAACCGGGACACCTGTTTATCGTGGCCGACGGGATGGGTGCCCATGCCGCCGGCGAAGTGGCCAGCAAGCTGGCGGTGGAGACGATCGTGGAGGGGTTTCGGCGGGGCGTGGACAAGTCCCCCGACCAGGCGGTGCGGGAGGCCGTGGCCGGCGCCAACGCGGAGATCTTCCGCCAAGGGCAGGAGTCGGACGAACTGCGGGGGATGGGGACGACGGTCAGCGTGCTGGTGCTTTTGCCCCGGCGTGCCGTGGTGGCCCACGTGGGGGACAGCCGCATTTATCGGCTCCGCAGGGATGCCCTCCAGCAACTCACCTTCGACCACAGCCTGGTGTGGGAAATCTGCGCGGCCGAGAAGATTTCGGAGACGGAGGTCCCCGACTTCGTCCCCCGCAACATCATCACCCGCTCGGTGGGCCCCACGGCGGACGTGGAGATCGACCTGGAGGGTTTTTACCACTTGCACCTTGGCGACACGTTTCTGCTGTGCAGCGACGGGCTCTCCGGACAACTGGAAGACGAGGAAATCGGCACGATCCTCCACTGCCTGGAGCCGGCCGACGCGGCCCAGACCCTGGTCGACCTGGCCGACTTGCGGGGTGGTCCGGACAACGTGAGCGTGATCGTGGTTCGGGTGGCCGGCACGCGTCCGGCCCGGCAGCCGCAAGCGAAGCGGCGCGACCGCCAGGAGCGGACCATCCGCTCGATTCGGCTGCTCGGTTGGCCGCTCTTGGCGGCGCTGGCCCTGGGAGCGTTGGGATGGGCAGTCGGTGGTGCTCAGACCGCTGCCGTGGCCGGCATCATCGCGGCGATCTTCGCCGGCACGGCGATGCTGGTCGGCTTTCCCTCGCGGGGAAACGGGCAGTCGAGCAACCATGGGGAACCGCAACGTCTGGGCAAGGGACCCTACGCGACCTGCGACTGCGCACTCAACGAACAGTCGGCCGATTGCATGGCCCGCGCCGTGAGTGAGATTCGCGACGTGGCCGCCAACCGCCTATGGCAGGTCGACTGGGACCGCTTCGCCACGCTGTGGGACGAGGCCCAGAGGGCTCGCAAGACGAAGAGGGTGGATCGGGCAGTTACCCTGTATTGCCAAATCATCAACTTCCTGATGCAACAGTTGCGGGCGAATATCGAAGCGGCAGAGGAAGCCGAGGCGTGATGGATAGCGCGGCAAGCCCAGTGGGGATTCGCCCCCCGTTCGGCGAGGGTCTCCCGACCCCGCCGTAGTTTCCAAACCCGCAATCCACCGGGGCAAGCCCGGTGGGGATTCTCCTTGGCCACTGACAAAACCCTTCGCCCATGCCGCCGCTCCCTTTGGAAGACCGCTCTGGCCGAAGCGCCGCCAGCGCGGCCAGCGGCGCGGCCTTGGCGGCGTTGGTGTGCGTGGTGGTGCTGTTGGCAACTTCGCCGTGGCTGCCGATGGCTTGGGACGAAGGCAATGCCACGGTTCGCAGCGAGGGCATTGGGCGTTGGGTAGGCCGTTGGTTGCGGCCCAGCCGGGAGACCGAGGCGGGCCCGCTCAGCCGCCGGACAATCGCCGCCGATTGGCAATACACCACGCAGGTGGAGGGGCACCCGGCGTTTTACGGAATCGTGATTGCCGCCGGCAGGGCGGCGGCGCATGCGTTCCTGCGGCCGCTGGAGAGCGCCCGCAGCGGACCCATCGTGCTGTTTAGCCTGGCCTGCGGCGCCATGTTCTACCGGCTGGCCCGGCAGTATTCGATGCTCGCGGCGGCGGCCGCGGTGGGGGCCCTGTTGCTGCTGCCGCGGGTTTTTGCCCACGCCCATTTCGCCTCCTGCGATGGTCCCTTGCTGAGTGGCTGGATCTTGGCTTGGGCAACCTTCGCTGGGGCCTGCCGCCGCTGGCCTTACGCACTCTTGTGGGGCGTGATGCTGGGGATCACGCTGAGCACCAAAGCGCCCGGGTGGTTCGCCCCGATTCCGTTCGTCGCCTGGGCGATGGTCTACCGGGACCGCGGGGCGCTGAGGGCGCTGGCCATGGGGCTGCCGGTGGCGGTGCTGGTCTTTTATCTCTTCAATCCGCCGCTCTGGCACGACCCGCTGGAAGGGCTGGCCACGTTTTTTTCGCTCAACTGGAACCGGCCCCAGTGGAACATTTCGGTCCTGTTCCTGGGCCGGATGCACAACCTCGACTGGCCCTTGCCCTGGTACAACACGCTCTTTTGGACGGCCATCACGGTGCCCGTGGGACTGTTGGGGCTTTTCCTCCTGGGGTTGGCCACCGCCTGCCGCCGCTGGCGAAGCGAGCCGTACGGGATGCTGCTGGTTTTCCACTGGCTGGTGCTGGTCGTGGTGCGGGCCATTCCGGGCACGCCGCCCCACGACGGAGTGCGGCTGTTCTTGCCCAGTTTCGCCTTCCTGGCGGCGTTGATCGGGGTGGGGGCCGATCGCTTGCTGGCGGCGGGTCGATCCGCTCCCAGGTGCGGCCGGCGTCGCCTGGCCGGCCGGGCGGCGGTGCTGGGGGCGTATCTCGGCGCGGCGACCAGCCTGGCCTGGTACGCTCCCCAGTGGTTGTCGTACTACAATCTTGCCATCGGGGGGCTGCCGGGCGCGACGGCG
>CAYZWG010000260.1:0-7931 GCA_964481605.1 uncultured Planctomycetaceae bacterium | reverse complement strand
TTTCTGCCGGCGGCCGTGCCGCCGCACAAGAAGGACCGGGCCCTGACCCCGGCCGCGGAGCGGATCGAAATGCTCGAGTTGGCAACGGCCGGCCACGACGCTTTTCGCGTCCACCGCGACGAGATTGATCGGGGCGGCGTCAGCTATACGATCGACACGCTCCGCCAGGTCCGACAAGAATTGCCCCAGAGTGAACTATTTTTTATCATGGGCGCCGACATGTTGCACGATTTGCCCCATTGGCGCCAGGCCCGCCAGGTGTGCCGGCTGGCGGTGCCCATCGCGGCCCACCGGCCCGGCGCCAGCCCGCCCGATTTCGAGTGCCTCCGCGGCGTGGCCTCGCCCGAGCGGATCGAGCAGTTTCGCCGCCACCAGGTCGAAATGCCCCAGATCGATTTGAGCAGTTCGGAAATCCGCCGCCGGGTGGCCGCGGGCGAGTCGATCCGCTACCAGACGCCCCGGGCAGTGGAAAAATACATCGAAACCCACCGGCTTTATCAACAACCGGCCGTTGCCGGCGAATAACCCGCGGGTGGCCCCGATAGCTCTGCTATCGGGGTGCCGCAGGCACGGGAGGCGAGGATTGCGGCGTGCCGGGGCACGGGCTCTCGCTGCCAAGCTCCGGCTTGGGAACGCATTTCATCGTAGCTCCGCTTCGAGTGGCGCTGCCAACGGGCCAAGCTGGAGCTTGGCAGCGAGAGCCGAGCTTCGTAACGAGTAGGTTGGTGCGATCGTTGTCGCTTCGCCACACCCTCACGGAACCATCGCATGAGAATCTTTACCGCGCGTCGCCTGCTCTGGATTGCCCTGGCGGCGCTGGGCTTCGCCACGCCGGTCGGCATCACGACGGCGAGCCTGCCCTACCTGTTGCGAGGACCGGCGCTTACGTCGGGTGCGACTCCCGGCTCGTCCGGCAGTGCAAGGTTGCCCGCCCAGCTTCCTTGCACACCGTCGGCCCAGCCGGCGGCGGCACCCGGCGAGTTGACGGTGATCACGCTCAACACGGCGCACGGACGCGGCGACGGCGCGAATCAGATCTTTCAATCGCGGGCGGCGATTCGTTCTCACCTGGATGACATCGCCCGGCTGCTGGCGCGCCAGCGGCCCGACGTGGTCGCCTTGCAGGAAGCCGACGGCCCGTCCGCCTGGAGCGGCAAGTTTGACCACGTCGCTTACCTCGCCCGCGCGGCCGATTTCCCTTATTTCTATCGTGGCGAACACGTGAGCGGCCTGGAGCTTTCCTACGGCACGGCCTTGCTCTCACGTCTGCCCACCGATCGGACCATGTCGGTCACCTTCCAACCCTCGCCGCCGACCTGGACCAAGGGTTTCGTGGTGGCCGACGTCCCCTGGCCGGCCAGGCCCGACGTCAAGCTGACGGTCGTTTCCGTGCACCTCGACTTTGCCCGGGCTTCGGTCCGGCGGTCGCAAGCCGAACGGTTGGCCCGGGTTCTCGCCCGGCGACCGCGGCCGATGATCGTGATGGGTGATTTCAATTGCGACTGGTCGGCCGCCGAGGACGGGCTTCGGGTGGCGGCCGATCGGCTCGGTCTGCGACCCTACGATCCGCGGGCCCGGCAGGTTACCTTTCCCAAGACCGGGCGCCGGCTCGATTGGATTCTTATCTCGGATGCGTTGGAGTTTGCCGACTACCGCGTGCTGCCGGAGCCGGTTTCCGACCACCGCGGCGTGGTGGCCGGCCTGCGGCTGGTGGAGACGTCCCCAGCCGTTTCCGCCCGCGCAAGCGAGGTTCCCGCCACCGGTGACAACTCGCGGCGTGCCCCCCAACGGGGCTTCCTTGGCGGCGGGCATCATTCCGGCAAGGGGTAGAACTGGGCAAACTTGAGGCCGCCGCCTTCGGGCACGGCGCGGCGGGCGATGTAGTCGGCCACCTTGGCGGCCGCCCGGCTGATCTCCTCGTTGCCCAGATAGCGGCCGGCCACGGCCAAACCCAGCACCACGCCCGTCTGGCCGTAGTCCAGCGCCAGGTTGACCCGCTTGAAGTGTGTGCGGTCGGGACAGGCCATCGTGCCGTCCTCGAACTCGACGGCCGAGGCGATCACGGCCCGGGCGATCTTTTCGATCACCGCGTCGATCCGTTGCACCAGCGGGGCGTCCCGTGGGCCGGCGGCCTGGGCGAAGAGCATGAGGAAATGGCCGGCCCCGCCGGCCCCGCCGCAAACGCCGAAACCGGCCTCGCCACCGGGGCCGGGCAGCGGGCCTTGCTGCTGGTGGTGTTCCACCAGCTCGACGGCGAACACCGCCGCGCCCCGGGCGTAGCGCATACACTCGGCCGCGAACTCCGGGTCGGTCTTGCGGTTGACTTCCGCCCCCCGCAGCATGGCCCAGCCGATCCCCCCCGTGCCGCTGCCGTAGCCGATGTTCCTCGATGCCTTGCTGTGCCGCATGTACGGCCAGACGTATCCCTGGCCCCGGCGGCGGGCAACACCGATCAGGTAGCGCAGGTTCGCGTTGGCCAACTCCAGCGGCGTGGTGCCGTCGGAGAGCTTCATCTCGGGCATGGCCTCGGCTAGTCTCAATAGCGGCAGGACGATGCCCGCCTGCCCATAGCAGTAGCCCGTCTCGCAGACCTCCGCGTTTTTGGTCGACGGCCAGGCGCAGATCGCCTTTCCGTCCCGCTCGGTTTGCTCTGCCCGCAGCTTGAGGTTGATCAGGATGCCTTCCAGGGCCTGCCGAAACTCGTCGCGGGGGTCCGCTTCCTGGGCGGAGAGAATCGCGTCGATCAGGTTCCCCAGGCCGTGGGAATGGCCAGCCAGCAGGCCGGGGCCCTTGGCGCCGGGCCGGTAGGAGTGTGTCCAGCCGTAGGACGTGCCCAGCGGCGTCTGGCGCTTGATGGCAAAACGCTCGACCAGCATCCGCGCCCCCGCAATGCCCGCCGCCTTGTAGCGAGGGTCGCCGCAGGCTTCGTACCCGGCAAAAAACGCCGAGACCACGCCGCACGTGCCGGGGATGCTGACCTGGTGGCTGGGATGGCCGGGGGGGGCGGTCGTCGACATGGTCCAGGCCATGCGGTGCTCTTCGTCCCGCTGGGCCACGTGGATCAGCCAGTCGAGCGCGCCCTTCCAATACCGAGTGTATTCGGGCGAGGTCTTGGAGAGTTCCAGAAATGCTTGGGCCACGCCCATGGCCCCGTGGGAATCGGTCAGGTAGGCCGGACCCTTCTCCATCTCGACCGCCACGGCGGCATCCGCGGTGCACAGAACCGCGGCCAGAATCGTGCCCCACCGTTTCGCTGTTGCCATGGTGCTCGATCTCCGCTTGCGTACGAATACCCCTTTTCCTCGGCAGGAACGCATCGGCCGTGCGGCCTACAGACTGTACGCGAATACGTCTTTCCGCATCAGTAAGAACCCCCGGCCGCGCCCGAGGTTTCGGCGGAGGGGTCGATCATCGGCCGCCGCTCAGGCACTCTTCCGCACGGCCAGCAACTGGCGCAGATCGTGCGACACCGGCCGCGACAAGACGGCCGGGTCGCCTCGCAAGGCGTCGGCGAGCACCTGGAGTTGATCGCCGGGGGCCAGGGCCAGATCGAGGAAGAGCCACTTCTGCCCGGCCAATTCGCACGCCCCTCCCGCCTGGCCGCCCATCCATTCCTGCCGAACCCGATAGCCGGCGTGTCCGGCCAGGCGGATTGCCTCTTTGACCAATTCGACGGTGTGCATCCCAGCTTCTCCAGTTCGCCAGCATCCGTGTCCAGCTCAGCCCTGGATGACCGCGATTATAGCGGCTTGGGTTTCAGAAGCTAAGGTGTCTTCGACGATACGATGAGTTAGCGGCTAAACCATTATGCCGCCTGAAGTTAAGACAAGGGCACCGGGAAAGCCTGAGAGAAAACGCAAGATTGGCCGGACCGGTGGGCCAGGCGCTGCACACGGGTATTTAACGATCAGGGATTTCAGCCAAGTAGCTTCATTGTTCGGCCCGGGTCTCCTGACCCCGCCGAGAGCGGACCGAGGGTCTCGCCAGTCGCCGCGGCTGTCCGGCCAAAAGACTTAATGTAGGCGTTTTCGGCGGGGTCAGGAGACCCGCGCCGAACGCTGCGTCGGCTCAATTCAACGGCATCGCGCTCGGGGCCCTCCCCACCAACCCTGTACCAATAGGCATAACACCTGAACTGACAAGGTTTTACGTTCTTCCGATGGTCCTCAGCGGCGCTGTCCAATTCAGACGGAGCAGTTTGACAACATGGCGCAGACTCACCCGATGCCTTCGCTGGAAGAGCAAGTCGAGATTCTCAAGCAGCAGTTGGCCCAGGCCCAAAGGCTGACCGCCCTGGGCGAACTGGCCAGCACCACCACGCACGAATTCAACAATGTCCTGATGACCATTATCAACTACGCCAAGTTTGGACTCCGCCATCAGGACAAGGCGTCGCGAGAAAAGGCCTTCGAGAAGATCCTCGCCGCCGGCAATCGCGCCGCCAAGATCACCAACACGGTCCTGGGCGTGGCCAGGAACCGGTCCCACGGCCAGGAGCCGACCGATCTGAAAACGGTCGTCGAAGACGGCCTGATGTTGCTCGAGCGGGAGATGAGCAAGTACCGGATTCGGGTGGAGAAGCGTTTCGAGGAGATTCCCCCGGCCTACGTCAACGGCAACCAGATTCAACAGGTGCTTCTCAACCTGCTGATCAACGCACGCCAGGCCATGCCCGGTGGCGGACATCTGTCGATCAAGCTGAGCTACGATCGGGCCAACGAGATGATCGACCTGGTGGTGCGTGACTACGGCAGCGGCATTCCGGCCGAGAAGCTGCGGCACATTTTCGATCCCTTCTTCAGCACCAAGAGCGGCCCCGACGCAAGCGGCAAGGGCGGCACGGGGCTGGGACTTTCGATGTGCCGCGACATCATCGAGGCCCACCAGGGGCGAATCCGCGTGGACAGCACGCCCGGCGTGGGCACGGCCTTCACCTTGAAGCTGCCCACGGCCGCCAGGGCCGCCGCGCAAAAGTCGGCGCGGACCGGCCCGGTGGCCATGCCGGCGGGGCCCCAAAACGCGCCGGCACCCTCGCCCGCCCGCGGCTGACGCGGGGTGCAAAAGCGGCCCCCACGGCGGAGCTTCACCTGAAGGGCCGCGATGGACTTCCGCTTATCCTTGCCAGCAACTGCTCGACGATTCGCTGTTCCAGGGCGGTGTCGCGGCCCTTGGGAATCCAGCCGTCGTTGGTCTCCTCTTCCAGGTCGGGGCTGCCGACCCGGGTGAGCGAGGAGTCGTTGCGGAAGGTGGCCGCCCCGGCGGTGGCGTGATCGGGTTGGACGACGCTTTCCAACTCCTTGTAGACGGCCACGTCGACCCAGAACCCGTGCTCGTCCGGAACCACGCGAACCACGGCCTTGCGGCGAATCGATTGCAGCGTGCTCTCCAACCGCTCGCGGCCGTTGGCCGAATCGCCCCGCCACGGCTCCAACAGGGTCGAACCGACGGTCGGGTAGGTATCCAGCTCACCCTCGGTCAACACGTTTCCCACCAGGCGGACCGGCTCCTCCCGCTCGATGCGAAAATAGTCGCTCACCACGTCAGCCACCGTTTCCCAAACGAACTCGTGATCGGCCACGGGCAACAGCACGGGGTTGTCGTACCAGGCGTTTTGCGTCTGCCAGGGGGGCGCGCTGAGAATCGGTCCCCGCGCGCAGCCTGCCAGAAGGGCCGCAACCAAAGACGTCACCACCATCACACCAGGTCGACGCATGAGCGGGCAGAGCATCGGAATGGGGTTGGATTTCAGGGGGGAAACTGCCCCAACAGGAAGGGACACCGATTCCCCGCGGTCCAAACGGCGATGTCCGGGAGTCGCCCTCCCCAGCCGGGGTATTACGGGATCGGCGAGCCGCGGCGGTGTTGTCGCAAAAAAGGCAGGCGGCGACAAGGCCAACTTGCTTCACACCCAACAGAGGGGCATCCAGAATCGCCTGGACACGCCGGCAACTCAGCAATATAATTTCGGAAAGTGAGAATAGTCGATTGTTTGTAATGATACTGATGTTACCTTCGGCAGAATCCCTCAGGAACCTCCCCCTGCCGACCCAACGAACCAAACTCGGCAAGGCACAACGATCCGTGAGATACCATGAGCGAACCAACCCAGCTTAGCAATGTGGAAAGAATCAAGGCCGGCAGCAATCTCCTCCGGGGTTCGATCGCCCAGCAGTTGGCCAACGACGCCGACGCCTTCGACAAGGACACCACCCAGGTCATCAAGCACCACGGCTTCTACCAGCAGGACGACCGCGACCGGCGGGGAGCCAAGGGACCCGACGGCCAACGGCTGGGCAAGGCCTGGATGATGATGGTCCGCACCAAGCTCCCCGGCGGCAAGCTCACTGCCGACCAGATGCTGGCCGAGATCGAACTCTGCGAAAAGTACGGCGGCGGAAACCTCCGACTCACCGCCCGCCAGGGAATCCAGATTCACGGCGTCTTGAAAAGCAACGTCAAGGCCGCCATTCGCGCCATCAACGACGCCCAAATGACCACCCTGGGGGCCTGTGGCGACGTCAGCCGAAACACCCTCTGCTGCCCCGCACCCATCCGCAACAACCCGGTCCGCGACCAAATGCAGGACCTCGCCGATCGTATCTCCCAACACTTCCTTCCGCGCACCCCGGCGTATCACGAACTCTGGCTCCAGGACCCCGAGACGGGCGAGCGGGAACTGGTCGGCGGGGGTCCCCAGGGCAGCCAGATCGAGCCCCTCTACGGCCCCGCCTATCTGCCCAGAAAGTTCAAGGTGGCCATCGCCCTACCGGAAGATAACTGCGTCGACACCTACACCAACGACCTTGGACTTCTGGCCCTCGTCGAGCACGACCGGATTGTGGGCTACCACGTGTTGGTGGGCGGTGGCCAGGGGGTCACGCCCAGCAATCCCAACACGTTTCCCGCACTGGCCGTCCCCCTGGCCTTCGTCCTGCCCGACGACGTGATTCCCCTGGCCGAAGCGATCATCTGCCTCCACCGCGACTTCAGCAACCGCGGCGACCGCAAGCGGGCAAGGATGAAATACCTTGTCGCCGAGTGGGGACTGGAGCAGTTCAAGACGAAGGTCGAGCAAAACTACGGCAAGCCCCTGGATCCGCCGCGTCCCATCGGGCCGCTCGAGTTTGACGACCACATGGGCTGGCACGAGCAGGGCGACGGGCGCTGGTTTTACGGGCTCAACGTGGAGAACGGCCGGATCGCGGACCGCCCCGGGTGCAAGCTCAAGTCGGCCGTTGGCCAGGTCTGCCGGACCTACCACCCCGACTTGCGGATTACCGCCCACCAGAGCCTCCTCTTCTGCGACATCCAGCCCGACGATCGCGCCGGTTTGGAGAAAATCCTCCGCCAAAACGGCGTCAAGCTGGACGACGAGATTTCCGTCGCGAGGCGCTGGTCGATGGCCTGCGTGGCCCTGCCCACCTGCCCCTTGGCGGTGACCGAAAGCGAGCGGATCATGCCGGAGTTGGTGGACCAACTGGAAACCGAGTTGGAGAAGCTGGAGCTGTCGGGCCTGCGTTTCACGCTGCGGATGACCGGCTGCCCCAACGGCTGCGCCCGGCCTTACAACGCCGATATCGGCCTGGTGGGAAAGACCAAGAACAAGTACGCCATCTACCTGGGCGGCCGTACTGTGGGCGACCGGCTGGGCTTCATCTACCAGGACCTCGTTCCCCTGGACGAGATCGTCCCGGCCCTGACTAGGGTGTTTACCCTTTTCAAACACTCCCGCCGGGAAGGTGAGTCGCTGGGCGATTTCTGCGCCCGCCTGGGGGCCGAAGAGCTTCGCGGAGAGGTGCAGGCTTCGGCCCCGTGAGATTCCAGGCGGAGTGAAGCCGCTCGGCGCGGGTCTCCCGACCCCGCGGGTGGCACCGGTTCTTGAACCGGTGTGGCTTTGCCACAAGAGGTCAGCGCAAATCACTCCACCCAGC
>CAYZWG010000259.1:4062-7951 GCA_964481605.1 uncultured Planctomycetaceae bacterium | reverse complement strand
GCTGTATCCGGGCTGGAAACCGAAGAAGTAGGGGGGCCGCCAGCCTGTAGGCCGGGTCGCGACCCGGCATGGATCGAGTCTGTTGTGGCCGATCTCCCGACCGTGCCACCTCATGCTCTCTCGGCGGGGTCGGGAGACCCGCGCCGAACAGGAGGCGGGGGTCGGCAGCCCCGCGCGGGTGGCCGCGATAGCTCTGCTATCGGGGTGCCGCGAGGCACGGGAGGCGAGGATTGCAGCGGGCCGGGCCGCTTCGGCGGGGTCGGGAGACCCGCGCCGAACAGGAGGCAGCCCCGCGCCGAACGGGTGCCTCTTGCGGCTACGCGGGTGGCGGATAGTCGAAGTGCGTGTTCCACCGCAGCAGCCGCCCGCCCCCGGCTTCCAGGTGAAGGCTGAATCCGCCTCCGTCGATGGCCACGGGGCTCTCGCGGCCGTCTTCCGCGCTGACCTGGAACACCTCCACGACGTGCCCTTTCACCCCCACGCGGACATCCTGCGGCTTGTCGTGGTCGCGGTTGACGATCATCGCATAGTCGGCCCCCCGGGCATCCTTGAAGAATCCGATCACCAGCGGTTGCTGCTGGGGTAGTTGGAGGGGCAGGTCGTCCCACGCCCGGCGGCACCCCGGGGGGATGGGGCCCGTGTGGTACACGCCGGTGGACCTCAGCCCCAAAAGCAGCTTTCCCAAGGTCTTGATTTCGCCGTTGAGCTGCCGGATGATCGCGTAGCGCTTGGTCGGCTGCCCCTCCGAGTCGACGATCGCCAGACGGTCCGGTTTTGCCGCCGGGTCCGGGGTCCAGTAGATGAAATAGAGAATCCCCTTCATGCCGTAGGCCAGCGAGGTGTACACCTGCCAGCGCATTTCCGCGTCCGTGGGGTCGCGATAGCCCAGGTGCGACCACGAGAGGATGATGTTCCAGGGGGGGACGTCGTATCGGGCCGCGTAGTCGCGAATCAGCTCCAGGTTCTCGAAATAGTCGGTCCGGTCGCGGCCCCCCTTGAGCAAACAATAATGATCGTAGCTGAGCACCCGGGGCTTCACCGTGGAGAGGAACTTGTCCAAATAGTCGGCATAGGTCGGGGTGCCGAGTTGGCGGACCGAGGCATAGGTGGGAAAGAGGTTGATAAACGGCGGATGGCGAGGATCGTTCTTGAGCATTTCCGCCTGGATCGTCCCCAGCGTTTCAAACCACGCGTAGCCCGGCTCGTCTCGCAGGTAGTAGCCCAACAGCGCCGGGTGATCGGCATAATCGCGGGCCACCTCCGCCAGCGTATCCTTCCACTTCTCGCCGGCGACCATCTCCAAGCGGATACGGCGGTCGACCACCAGCCCCTTGATCCCCACTTGCCCGCAAAAATCGAGCATCTTCTTCATCTCGGCGACCTTGTAGCCTTGTCCCGGCGCGGCAAAGGTGAAGTTGGCGGCGGCCACCGTTTGCCACGTTTCCAGCCGGTTCGCCGCCACCGGAGGACCGCTCCAATAGCTCACGGGGAATTCATCCGGCCGCCAGCGCCCCGGGCCATCGGCCGCCTCGACGCCGGTTGAAAGTAGTACGCCAATCAAGACAACGCATGCACTCCATCGGCTCATCGTGCTGATTCTCCCGGGAAAAGGAACATTCGCGCTGGCGGCTTTCCGCGACAAGAACTAATACCTGCACTCCCTGGCGGCGTCGGCGAACCACTGGAGTTTCTCCGGCGGGGTCTCGAAAAAATGGTCCGAGAGCGAGCAGACGTAGCCGCCCTCGCAACCGACCGTTTCGAACAGCTTCCGCACCGTCTGCTCGATCAACGCCCGGGACCCGTCGGTGACCACGTTGAACTGGTCGACGCCGCCGATCATGGCGATCCGCCCGGCGATCTTCCGGGCGAACTGCCACGGCTCCTGGTTGCCGCCCACGCTCTTGGGGGCCAGCGTTTCCGAGGCGTCGCAGCCGTTGGCCACGATCTGCTCCTCGATCCCCAACGTGCCGCCGCAGGTGTGGTAGCTGACCTTGAATCCCAAATCGTGGAGCGCGTCGTGCAGCTTACGGTCGTAAGGCAGGCAGAACTCCTCGTGCAGCTTGGGCGAGATCACCGTCGACGAGCCGGCCCCCCCGCCCGTCTCCACCAGGTCGAACGCCGCCCCCTTCATGGATTCGATGAACCGCAGCTTCTTTTCCAGCAGGATACCGAGGAACCGGTGCACCCAATCGGGCTGGTCGATACAGCGCACGATCAACTCGCTCACGTCGTACAGGCAGCAGGCGTGTTGCCAGCAACCCACCTGGTCTCCCCAGACAAACCCCCGCAAGATTCCCCGCCCGCCCACCTCGTCGTAGACCTCCACGATCGGCTTCAAATCGAGCCGCGGCACGGGCATGTACTTGTCGATCAGGTCGATGTCCTCATCGTGTTTGACCAGGTACTCGGTGATCCAGGTCGTCCTGCGGTCGCCGGCCGTCTTGTAGGTCAGCGTTCCCTCCGGCGTGTGAATCTCGTGGTGCACGACTCGATCGTGGGGATCGCCGCGAACGACGGTGGCTTCGTCGCGCCACTGGGGCGTGGAGAACTTGGAGAAGTCGGCCTCGATCAGCCAGAACTGGCCCATCGATTCAAAGTATTGAATCTGCGCGTCCATGCCGAACCGCTCGAATGCCTCCAACGCGCCGATGCCGCCGAGGTACTTTTCCAGGTGGTACGGCTGCCACTGGTGCAGCGAAACGGGCATCCGGTCCGGCTTGCCTCGCTCCAGGGCGCAGAGGATACGTTCCTTGGGAGTCATCGTGCGTCTCCAGCGCTGCCGGCGGGGGGGCTTGCGGCTGCCCCAACAAGCGCGTCCAAGGGCGTAGCCTAACGCGTGCCGCTGCCGGCTGTAAAGCGGCCTGGCCAATCCCGCCGCTTTTCGGCTGGAAAACTCAAGACGGTTGCGACGCCTGGTCCTCGGCCGGCGCGTCGGCCGGCGCGTCCTCTGGCTTGACCGATAATCCGGCCGATGCCCGCAACTCGACCTTGTAGCGCTTGCCCGGCATCAGCTTGATCGAAGGGGCCTCCCCGTGGGCCGCGCGTACGCCCTGGCCCTTGGCCAACTCCGTGTCGTTGGCATATTCCCAGAACCGGCTCCAGAGCTGCCGCTCCCACTCCGACGGCTTCCCGCCCGTGCGGTAGGCCGCCGGTTGCGAGCCCACCTTATCCAGCGGAAATCCGTCCGCAGGCTCTTGGTTCTCGCCAAAAATCCGCCGGAAAAGGCAAATCGACGTGGAACGCAACGGATCGTTTGCCTCCACGTTCTCGTCGGTAAACTTAATCACCCACGAGTCCAGGTACACCACGTCGCCCTCAATGCTGAACACCCTCGGCTCGGCCAGCGGGTGGCCCTGCGGGTCCACTTCCACGAAACGGAACCGGGTGACCAGCTTGCCGTCGGCGGGCGACGTTTCTTGCCCCAAGACGGTGATTTCTGCCAGCCGCCGATCGACCTTTAGCAGCTTCAAGGCCGTCGCCAGCCGCTGAATCTCCCGGGCCTTGGCCTGGACGTCCTTGGCCAACCGGGCCACCTCCTGGCGAGTGGAGTCGAGTTCGCCCCCCAACTGCTCCAATTTGGCGGTGCGGGAGGCCAGGTCCCGCTCCAGCCCGGCAACCTCGGCCTGCCGCTGGGCCAACCGTTCGTTGGCCGCCTCCAGGGCGAATTTCCCCCCGTAGTAGGTCTTGAACGCGATCCAACCGCCGGCCGACAGAAGGACCACCACGGCCAGTGCCAGCACGGTCCCAAGAAAGCTGTTGAGTGCCTGGATCAGCTTGAACACGTTCGCGTCTCCACTTGATGGCCCCGGGGGAGCTTCCGTATATCATTATATAGCTTCTGTTACGCTTGTTGTGGCCGGTCTCCCGTCCTGTTGTGGCCGGTCTCCCG